>DATBDO010000088.1:0-11409 GCA_036269855.1 Mycobacteriales bacterium | reverse complement strand
CCGTCGCCGCGCAGTCCTCAGCGCGGCCGGCGGAGCGACGGTCGCGGCGGCAGCGGCAGCGGCACTTGTCCTGGCCGCCGAGGGCAATGGCTTGGCGGTCTTGAAGCCCACGCCACCGGCGGTGCGACCTGCACCCGATATCTCAACCGGCCCGCGACCGGCGCCGGCGGCATCTCGGCCGGCCGGCGCACCGACGCTGACGACGCACGTCCTCGTTACTCACCCGGCACCGAAACAGAACGACCAGGCGCCGGCGGTGGCCCCGCAGGCGCAGACGAACAACGCGCCTCGCTCGCACCCCAGCCGGCCGCCGGCTATCCGACTCGAGGTGTATCGCACCCACGGGACCATGAGCGGGACGCAGGTTTGCTCCGGCGACCTGTCCAGCGGTCAGGCATCCGTCGGCAATGGCCTCGGCTGGTGCCGTGCTGCCTCCGCGACGAAGGTTGCGGGAGGCATGCGGCTTCGTTTCACGGCATGTCGGGATGACACACGAGGCGGGACGTTGACCTACGCGAGCAGTCGCGAAGTTGACTTCGCCGTTCGACAGAATGGCAAGACGGTCTGGGACTGGGCGCGCGATCACCCGGACTCGCCCGGCGCGCACACCCGGCACGCCGCGGCGAACGATTGCTGGAACTGGCAACTCGTCTGGCCGGACGTGCGGCAGTCCGGCGCTTCCGCCGGCCACGGGCAGTTCACCTTCGTCGCGACAACAACTGCCGACGAGTTGTCGGGCTACCCGCCGGAGACGATCAACTTCCGTTACTAGACCCGCTCGATGATGGTCGCGTTGGCCTGGCCGCCGCCCTCACACATCGTCTGCAGCCCGTAGCGCCCGCCGGTGCGCTCGAGCTCGTGCAGCAGCGTCGTCATGAGCCGGGCACCGGTCGCTCCGAGTGGGTGACCGAGCGCGATCGCACCGCCGTTGACGTTGACCTTCGACAGATCGGCGCCCGTCTCACGTTGCCACGCGAGCACGACCGGCGCGAACGCCTCGTTGATCTCGACCAGGTCGATGTCGTCGAGCGTCATGCCCGCGCGCTGCAAGACGTGCGCCGTCGCCGGGATCGGGGCCGTCAGCATGTAGATCGGGTCGGCGCCGCGCACCGACATCTGGTGCACGCGCGCCCGCGGGGTCAGACCGTGGGTCTTCAGCGCGCGCTCGGAGACGACAAGCATCGCGGCCGCACCGTCGGAGATCTGCGACGCGACGCCGGCAGTGATCCGGCCGCCGTCGCCGAGCGGCTTCAACGCCGCAAGCTTCTCCGGCGACGTGTCTCGGCGCGGGCCCTCGTCAGTGGTCACGCCTTCGTAAGGCGTGATCTCGCGCTCGAACCGACCCTCGTCGATCGCCTGGATCGCGCGCCGGTGTGATTCGTAAGCGAAGGCATCGAGCTCCTCGCGCTGGATCGCCCACTTGTCGCAGATCATCTCGGCGCCGTGGAACTGCGAGACGGGCTGGTCGCCGTAACGCGCGACCCAGCCCTTCGAGCCGCTGAACGGATCGGGCTGCTCGATCCCGATCGCCACGGCGGCGCGGAACGCCGACGCGATCGGGATCTGGCTCATGTTCTGCACGCCACCCGCGATGACGACGTCCTGAGTGCCGCTCATCACACCCTGCGCGGCGAAATGCAGCGCCTGCTGCGACGACCCGCACTGGCGGTCGATCGTCGTACCCGGCACCTCTTCGGGCAGACCCGCGGCCAGCCAGGCGGTGCGGGCGATGTCACCGGCCTGCGGCCCGATGGTGTCGAGGCAGCCGAAGACGACGTCCTCGACCGCAGCCGGGTCGATGCCGGCGCGATTGACCAGCTCGGCCAGCACGTGCGCACCGAGATCGGCGGGGTGTGCGCCGGCCAGACCCCCGTTCTTCTTCCCGACCGGGGTGCGGACTGCTTCGACGATGTAGGCCTCGGGCATGGGACTAGATTAGCCGAATCTGACGCACCGTCAGAAACCGGGGAAGGCCCAGAGAGGGACGCCGTGGACCTCACCGAAGCACCGGAGCGCGAGGCGTTCCGGGCTGAGGTCCGCGACTGGCTTGCCGCCAACGTCCCGGCCGAACCGTTGCCCTCGCTCGACACCGCGGACGGGTTCGCCGCGCACCGGGACTGGGAGCGGCGGATGTACGACGCCGGCTATGCCGTCGTCACCTGGCCGGAGCGCTACGGCGGTCGCGGTGCCGACCTGCTCGACTGGCTGACGTTCGAGGAGGAGTACTGGGCCGCCGGCGGGCCGGTGCGAGTCAGCCAGAACGGCATCTTCCTGCTCGCGCCGGCGATGTTCGAGGTCGCGACCGAGGCCCAGCTCGACCGGTTCATGGTGCCGATGGCGCGTGCGGACGAAGTATGGGCGCAAGGCTGGTCCGAGCCCGATGCCGGCAGCGACCTCGCGGCGCTGCGGTCGCGCGCCGATCGTGACGAGAGCGCCGGCGGTTGGCGGCTCAACGGGCAGAAGACCTGGTCGACTCGCGGCGCGTTCGCGGACTGGATGTTCGGGCTGTTCCGCACCGACCCCGAGTCGAGCCGCCATCACGGCCTCACCTATCTCCTCTTACCGCTCGACGCCGACGGCGTCACCGTCCGGCCGATCCGGCAACTCGACGGCGAGCCGGGCTTCGCCGAGGTGTTCTTCGACGACGTGTTCGTGCCGGACGACCAGGTGCTCGGCGAGGTCGGTCAGGGCTGGTCGGTGGCGATGTCGACGACGACGTCGGAACGCGGCCTCACCTTGCGATCACCGGGGCGCTTCCTGGCTGCCGCCGACCGGCTGCTCGACCTGACCCGACGCACCCCGGGCGCCAGCGCCCGGGTGGTTGATGACGCCGTTGATGCGTGGTTCGACGCGGAGGCCTACCGGCTCTACGTCCTCGACACCGCGTTGCGTGCCCTCGACGGTCAGCAGATCGGGGCCGAGTCGAGCGCTAACAAGCTGTTCTGGTCGGACCTCGACGTGCGCATCCACGACGCGGCGCTTCGCCTGCTCGGCCCCGCTGCGACGCTGACCGAAGGATCGGATGCGGCCTGGCTCGACGGCTACCTCTTCTCTCTCGCCGGTCCGATCTATGCGGGCACCAACGAGATCCAGCGCAACGTCGTCGCCGAACGCGTCCTCGGTCTGCCGCGGGGATGACGACGATGCGGCTGCAACCGGACGAGGACGCGCTCGCCTTCAGCGTCGCGGTGCGCGATCTGCTGAGCCAGGCCTGCGACGCGCCGGCCCTGCGCGCGGCTTGGGACGGGCGGGACGGTCGGATACCCGGCTTGTGGAAGCGCCTGGCCGAGATGGGTGTCACCGGTCTCGTCGTACCGGAGAAGTACGACGGCGCCGGGCTCGACCTCACCGGGATGGTGCCGGTCTTCGCCGAGGCGGGCCGGGCCGCTTTGCCCGAACCGCTCGTCGAGACCGCCACGGCCGCAGCGCTGTTGACGCAGGCGGGCGGCCCCACGGCCGACGAATGGTTGCCGCGAATCGCTGCGGGCGACGCGGTTGTCGCGCTCGGCGACGGGTCGCCGGCGCTGGTGACCGGGGGACAGTGGGCGGACCTCTTCCTGATCGGCGCCGGCAGTGGCGTGCGCGTGCTCACCCGGGACGACGCGAACGTCGAGCCCGCTCCGTCGATCGACCCGGGCGTCGGACTGGCCCGCGTCACGGCAACCGACGGCGCCGGCCGGGTGATCGACGGCGCCGACGGCGCAGCCGCCTTCGACTGGGCCTGCGTCGCGGTCGCGGCGGAGCTCGTCGGGCTGGCGCAGGCGATGCTCGACCGCTCAGTCGCCTACGCGAAGGTGCGCGAGCAGTTCGGCAAGCCGATCGGGTCCTTCCAGGCGGTGAAGCATCAGCTCGCCGACGTTTTCGTCGCGACGTCGTTCGCGGTGCCGGTCGTTCATCGCGCCGCGTGGTCCGTCGCTCGGGCCGCACCGACCCGATCCCGGGACGCCTCGCATGCGAAGCACGCCGCGGGTCGGGCGGCCGCGCAGGCGGCGCGCACTGCGCTGCAGGTGCACGGCGGCATCGGCTACACCTACGAGAACGACCTGCACATGTGGCTCAAGCGCACCTGGTCGCTGACCTCCCAGTGGGGCAGCACCGACTGGCACAAGGACCGGGCCGCTCGGCTGCTGCTGACCGACGAGGAGCGGTGACGTCCGTCCGGTCGCTCGGCTACCGCACTGATCTGATGTTGCGCCGGATGGTCGGCGCATCCGCGGCAGACCGTGACGGCTATCTCCTCGTTCGGACCGTGGCCAACCCGACGTTCTACTGGGGCAACTTCCTGCTGTTCCCGGCACCGCCACGACCGGGCGAACCGGCGCAATGGATGTCGGTGTTCGCGACGGAGTTCCCCGAGGCGGCCCATGTCGCGATCGGCGTCGACGGGACCGACACGGACCTGGGTGCGGCCGAGGAGATGCGCGCGCTGGGGTTGGCCGAAGACGTCAGCGTGGTCCTGACGACCGACCGGGTGACGCCCTGGCGCGAAGCGGATCCGGATCCGGACATTCGCATACCGAGGACGGACGACGAGTGGGCTCAGTCGGTGGAGTTCCGCATGGCTGTCGACGAGGACGAGAGCGTCTCCCATCGGCAGTTCGTCGAGCGGCGCGCGGCCGAGTTCCGGGCCCTGACCAAAGCCGGGCGCGGTGTCTATGTGGTCGCATTCGTCGACGGCGTGGCCCGGGCCGGGCTGGGGTTGTTCGCCGAGGGCGGCCTCGCGCGCTACCAGAGCGTCGAGACGCATCCGGGTTTCCGCGGCCGTGGCTTGGCCAGTGCGCTGCTGGTCGAGGCGGCCCGGCTCGTGTCCGATCGGCAGCCGGTGGAGCGGTTCGTCATCGTTGCTGACCCGTCCTACATCGCCATCGACATCTACCGCCGGCTGGGCTTCCGGGACACCGAGCGGCAGGTGCAGTGGCTTCGGCCGCCGAATCAACCGGAGTGACCCCATCTTCTGGCGCGCGGAGCACGACGGAGATCTCGCGCCGGGGCTTCCTGACGGCGGGCGCCGGGGCGGCCGCCGCGACGTTGCTGCCCGCCGGCATCGCGCGCGCAGCCACGCCCGGCCGGCTCGAGGACATCGAACACGTCGTGATCCTCATGAACGAGAACCGCTCGTTCGACCACTACTTCGGCACCTATCCGGGGGTGCGCGGGTTCTCCGACCCGGACGCATTGTCCGGTGTCTTCGACCAGGCGTTTCCGGCACGCGGATCGACACCGGCCCGCACGGTCCGGTCGTTCCACCTCGACACCGCGAGCTCGGCTGCGTTGTGCACGCCCGATCCGACTCACGGTTACGGTCCGCAGCACCAGGCGTGGCACGACGGCGCCATGGATCAGTGGGGCGCCGCGCATGCCGGGGACGACGACGACACCTGCATGGGCTACTACACCCGTGCCGACCTCGACTACTTCTACGCGGTCGCCGACGAGTTCACCATCTGCGACGCCTATCACTGCTCGGTGATGGGCTCGACGACCTCCAACCGGCTCTACGCGATGACCGGCATGCTCGACCCGGACGGGAAGTACGGCGGCCCGGTGCTGGGCACTCAGATGTTCGCGCCCGGCGGCCAGTACGACGAGGGGTGGGTGACCTTTCCGGAGGTCCTGACCGCGGCTGGCGTCTCGTGGAAGTCCTACAGCGAGATGGACGGCAACTACGAGGACAACCCGCTCTACCTGTTCAAGCAGTACTGGCCGGAGAACTACTCGCCGGGATCGGACCGATTCACGAAGGCCACTCAGTTGCAGGCCAACATGGCTGCGGCGTTCCCGGCCGACTTCATCGCCGACTGCGCCGCGGGCACACTCCCCAGCGTCTCCTGGATCACCGAAGGCATCGTGCAGTCCGAGCACCCGTCGGCGTCACCCCACGACGGCGAGAACATGCTGTCTGTCGTCATCGACGCGCTCGTCGGATCACCGCTGTGGCCGAAGGTCGCGCTGTTTTCGACGTACGACGAGAACGGTGGCTACTTCGATCACGTGCCGCCACCCACCGCGCCGGCGGGCACGTCCGGGGAGTGGGCCGGCGGGCTGCCGATCGGGCTCGGCTATCGGGTGCCCATGCTGATCGTGTCGCCGTTCAGCCGCGCCCAAGCCGGTCAAGGCTTCGTTGCCCGCGACCTGTTCGACCACACCTCGATCCTGCAGTTCATCGAGCGGCGGTGGGGTGTCCAATGCCCCAACATCACCGACTGGCGGCGGGAGACGGTCGGCGATCTCACCTCGGCCTTCAACTTCGCCGGGCCCGACACCTCGCTCGCGACCGATGCCATCACGGTCTCCCCGCCGACGAACTTCGCGCAGCATCAGGAGTGCGTCACCGAAGAGGCGACGAGCAGTCCTTATCCGACGCCGACAGACATCCCGATGCCGCAGCAGGAGGCGGGCACCCGGCCGTCGCCGAGCGGTCTCACCCCGGCCGCCGACCTGCCCGAGCTGCGGTTGCCGTCACTTGGCGCGGCCGTTGCCGCGGCTGCGATTGGCAGCGTTGGCTGGCTTCGCCACCGGCGTCGCACCGTTGCTCTGCGCGATCTGGGTGACCCGGCCGGCTGACAGACCGGTGCAGTCGGCGACCGCGGAGCCGGTCACGCCGTTGCCGCGCAACGCTTTGATCAGCGCGTCGCGCTGCGCTTCGAGCTCGGCGACGCGATGGCGTGCACCGTCGAGCCGGCGGCAAACGCCGGCCAGAGCGCTCAGTTGTGGTTTGTGGTTTCCCGGCATCCCTCGTCCCCCGTGTCCCACTCAGTATCGGACGACGAAGTGGTCGAGTCCCGTATTCGGGCAAAGAAAAGGCCCTCACCGGCACGGGGGCACCGGTGAGGGCTAGCGGAACCTTACCCAGCGACTTTAGTCACCTAAATGAGGGGCCCCGGTGTGTCGGTGCCGGATTCCCCAGCAGTACTAAGGCAAAATGTGTGAGGCCCCTCCGAGTATGAGTCGGAGGGGCCTCACTCGGTCTCGCTGCACCGACCCGGCGATCGCTCGCCGAACCTTGCGTCTCGATTCCGATCACCAGTCCCGAGAACCCCGTCTGCAGTGCCGGTCGCCCGACTCTGCTCCGGTGCCGAAGTCGCCTTCGGCTTGATCCCCGTCTCCGGTGACAGAGAGATTTGTACGGCCTGCGCGAGGCGAACACAAGGGCTTTGGCAAAACATTTCTGAACTTCCTCGGCGATGCACAGGATCTCCACAACTGAGCCGTTGTTGTCCCCTGGTTCGACCGCTTCGTACACGGGATTTCCACAGCGCCGTCCCCAGCCTTCGACGGGCCCGATCGGTTTCTGACGGGGTGTTAGATTTTCGCGGTGAGCGTGCGTGCGCCGCTGTCGGGCGTCCGGGTCGTCGAGTGCTCGATGCTCGGACCGGCGGCCATCACGAGCGCGCTTGTCGACCTCGGCGCCGAGGTCATCAAGGTCGAACCGCCGGCTGGTGACTACATCCGCGGCATGACCTGGCCCATCGTCGAGGGCGTCTCGCTGATGCACCTGCACGTCAATCGGGGCAAGCGCAGCGTCGCACTCGACCTTCGCTCGGACGAGGGCAAGCAGGTGTTCTGCGACCTCGCCGCGCGTGCCGACGTGGTGGTGGAAGCGATGCGCCCCGGCGCACTCGACCGGCTCGGCATCGGTCCCACGGTGCTGCGCGAACGCCAACCGCAACTGGTGTTCGCGAGCATCTCCGGTTACGGCGCCACCGGCCCCTACAAGGACTACCCGAGCCACGGCATCGCCTACGACACCTGGGCGGGAGTCGTGACACCGGCCGTGGACGACGAGGGCTTCACCTACATCCCCGAGCACGTCTCCATCGGGATCTATGCGGCACCGCTTTACGGGGCGCTCGCGATCCTCGCGGGGGTCCTGCGGGCTCGCGAGTCCGGTGCCGGCGCCGACATCGAGCTCGGCCAGTCCGACTGCGCGGCCGCGTTCGACTGGTATCGCAGTGAGACGTGGAAGGCCTACGAGCGTCCCGACGACGAGGTCACCGGCAACCCGTCGGATGACTTCGTACGACGGGCACCCGGCACCGCCGGCATGCGCGAAGGGGTTCGCTACCAGATCTACGCCACCAAGGACGGCCACGTGCTGTTCATGGCGAGCGAGCAGGAGTTCTGGAAGAACTTCTGCGCCGGCGTCGAGCGGATGGACCTGTTCGAGCGCTGGCCGGGCAGCAAGTACGCCGACCACGCCCGCGGCAACCGTGAGCTGCAGGCCGAGCTGCGGGACATCTTTGCCGGCCGCACCTCCGCCGAGTGGATGGAGTTCGGCGGCCGGGTCAACACCCCCATCGCTCCGGTCAACACCCCCAGGACGTTGCCGGCCGATCCGCAGTTCGTCGCCCGGCTCGGCTGGATCCCGTCGAGTCGCCTGGGTGCCGACCAGCTGCCCTTCCCGGTCCGGTTCGTCGGTGAGGCATTGCCGGAGCCGACGAAGGCACCGAGTGTCGGCGAGCACACCTATGAGGTGTTGCGCGCCGCGTGCGACTACGACGACGAGCGGATCGCGGAGCTGCGTCGGTCCGGAGCTCTGGGGTGACCGACGCGCTGACCATCCCGGGTGTCGTGCGTCGAGCGGCCGAGTCCTTCGGCGACGCCGAGGCCGTCGTCGACGGCGAGCGGCGGGTCAGCTTCACGGAGCTCGCCGACATGGTGCGGGCGGCGGCCGCGGGTTGTCAGGCGCGCGGCGTGCAGGCCGGTGACCGAGTGGCGATCTGGGGGCCCAACTCGCTCGAGTGGATCGTCGCCGCGCTCGGCGCGGTCTCGGCCGGTGCCGCATTGGTGCCGCTCAACACCCGCTTCAAGGGTGACGAGGCCGCCTACATCCTCGACAAGAGCCGCGCAGTCTTCACTTTCGTTTCCCCGGCGTTCCTCGGCAACGACTACGCCGCGATGCTCGACGACCGGTTCGACCGGGTGCTGCTCGACGAGGCCGTCTGGGCGCACCAGCCCGCCGAGCTTCCGACGGTGGGCTCGGAGGACGTCGGCGACGTCATCTTCACGTCCGGGACGACGGGACGCCCCAAAGGCGTGATGACGACGCACGCGCAGACCGTGCGCGTGTTCCAGACCTGGAGCGAGGTCGTCGGTCTGCGGGCCGGTGACCGCTACCTCGTCGTCAACCCGTTCTTTCACACGTTCGGCTACAAGGCCGGCATCGTGGCGTGCCTGTTGCGCGGCGCGACGATCGTGCCGCAGGCCGTGTTCGACGTGCCGACAACCCTGGAGCTCATCGGTCGCGAACGCATCTCTGTGGTGCCGGGCCCGCCGACCCTCTACCAGTCGATCCTCGACCTGCCCGACCGGACGTCGTACGACGTCTCGTCGCTGCGCCTCGCGGTCACCGGCGCCGCGGTCGTGCCGGTGGCGCTGGTCGAGCGGATGCGCTCGGAGCTCGCATTCGACACCGTGCTGACGGCCTACGGCCTCACTGAGGCAACCGGCACGGTGACGATGTGCCGGCAGGACGACGACCCGGTGACAATCGCCACGACGAGCGGCCGCGCGATCCCCGATACCGAGGTGCGCGTGGTCGATCCGGACAACCTGCCGGCGCCGGTGGGGGAGCCGGGCGAGGTCGTGGTTCGCGGCTACAACGTCATGCGCGGCTACTTCGAAGACCCAGAGGCGACCGCACAGACGATCGACGCCGACGGCTGGCTGCACACCGGGGACATAGGCGTGCTCGACGAACGCGGCAACTTGCGCATCACCGATCGACTCAAGGACATGTACGTCGTGGGTGGCTTCAACGCCTATCCGGCGGAGATCGAACAAGTGCTGACGACGCACCCGGCCGTCGCAGAGGCCGCCGTCGTCGGCGTCCCGGACGAGCGGATGGGCGAAGTCGGCAAGGCGTTCGTCGTGGTGCGTGGGGGTGCCGAGTTGGTGGCGGACGACCTCATCGCGTTCGCCCGTGAGCACATGGCCAACTACAAGGTGCCACGCAGTGTCGAGGTCGTCGAAGTCCTTCCGCGCAACGCGTCCGGCAAGGTGCTGAAGTTCGAGCTGCGCGACAAGGTCACCACATGAGCTTCGACCCGCCGAAGTTCCGCCAGGTGCTCGGACACTTCCCGACCGGCGTTGCGGTCGTGACGGGCATGGATGTCGACGGCAACCCGGCCGGGATGGCGGTCGGGTCGTTCACGTCCGTCTCGCTCGACCCGCCGCTGGTCGCGTTCATGCCGGACCGGTCGTCGACATCGTGGCCGCGGTTTCGCGAGTCCGGGTCGTTCTGCGTCAACATTCTCGGCGCCGAACAGGAGTCGGTGTGCCGGACGTTCGCCGGCCGCGGCGGCGACAAGTTCGCGGATCTGAGCTGGCGACCGGCGGGGTCGGGCGCACCGCTGTTGGACGGCGTACTGGCCTGGATCGACTGTGACACCGAGGTCGTGCACGAGGCGGGCGACCACTTCATCGTCATCGGGCGGGTGCGCGACCTCGACATCGGGACGCCGGCTTTGCCGCTGGTGTTCTTCCAAGGCGGCTACGGACGTTTCTCCTCGCTGTCGCTGGCGGCGTGGGAGAGCGACCTCGCGGTGCAGATGCGCTCGGCCGACCTGGCCCGACCGCACATGGAGGCGCTCGCGGACGAGCTCGACGTGGAGTCCGTTGCCAGTGCGGTCGTCGGCGAAGACATGGTGCTGGTCGCGCGCGCCGGCTCGCTACGCACGCAGCGGCTGCCGACCGCGGTCGGCCGGCGCATCCCCTTCGAGCCGCCGCTCGGCACCGCCTTCGTCGCCTGGGCTCCGGACGCCGCCCGCGAGGCGTGGTTCCGTCGGCTGGGCAGCGCGGCGCCCGCGGGATCGCGCGAGGTCATCGAGCGCACCCTGTCCGAAGTGCGCGAGGCCGGTTACGCCATCGGCCGTGGAGCGCGGTGGCACAGCGAGGCCGCGCAGGTGCTGATGCAGGACGATCCGGACGCACATCGGGACGAGACCGCGGCACAGATGCATGGGCTCATCCAGCTGTTGCCGCCCGATTACGAAAGCCCCACCGTGCCGACTGACGACGTGCGCACGATCAACGTGCCGGTCTTCGGTCCCGGTGGTTCCGTCGTACTCGTCCTGTCCGTGACCGTCGGCGGCCGGCGCTCGCTCACCGCCGACCTGCCGTGGACCGTGGATCGACTCAAGGCGGCCGCGTCCGCTGTGACGAAGGCCCTGGAGGGATCCGCATGAGGCACGGCTTGGATATCGGGACGTTGCTGATGCGCATCGCGCTCGGCATCACGATGCTGGCGCACGGCTACAACCACGCGTTCGGCGGCGGGAAGTTGCCGGGGACGGCGAGCTGGTTCGAGTCGATCGGGATCCGTCCGGGGCGCGTGCATGCGCTGCTCGCGACGATGACCGAGCTGGGCATCGCGCCGTTGTTCTTCCTCGGTCTGCTGACGCCCCTTGC
>DATBDO010000087.1:0-3110 GCA_036269855.1 Mycobacteriales bacterium | reverse complement strand
GCCTCGGCGATCATGTCGCCGATCGCCTTGTCGCCGGCCGAGATCGAGGCGGTCGAAGCGATCTGCTCCTTGGTCTCGACGTCCTTGGCCTGCTTGGACAGCTCCTCGCTGACGCGCTCGACGGCGTATTCGATGCCGCGCTTGAGCGACATCGGGTTGGCGCCGGCGGCGACGTTGCGCAGGCCCTCGCGGACGAGCGCCTGGGCGAGGATGGTCGCGGTGGTGGTGCCGTCACCCGCGACGTCGTTGGTCTTCTTGGCAACCTCTTTGACGAGCTCGGCACCGATCTTCTCGAACGGGTCCTCGAGCTCGATCTCCTTGGCGATGGTCACGCCGTCGTTGGTGATCGTGGGGGCGCCCCACTTCTTCTCCAGCACGACGTTGCGACCCTTGGGGCCGAGCGTCACCTTGACCGCGTCGGCCAGCTGGTTCATGCCACGCTCGAGGGCGCGGCGTGCGTCCTCGTCGAACGCGATGATCTTGGACATCCGGTGGGTTCCTCCCGCGGGACGGCATACCTGAATGACCGTCGTACGACGCCCGCGACGGACGGCCCCGGAGCCTGGGATCCACACCCCCGGCCCGGCGCCTCGTCGTACCGGTCTTGTCACTCGACTGTACCGAGTGCTAATCCATTATTAGCACTCGGCCCCCTTGAGTGCAACCGGGCCTCACTGGCCTTTCCGGACAGCCAGCCCGGCCTATCGGCAAGAGCACTTCAGGCGCGTTGGCAGGAAGTCGATGCACTGACGTCGTAAGTTGTCGGTACCCCCGCCGTGCCTGTGCGGGGGTCGCGCCTGTCTACGCCGAGTCCGTCCCGGCAGCGCGCGCCACGAGACCCAGGGACGGGACCGGGAACCCAAGAACCACGGAGTGCCCCCGCAGATAACAGGGTGCAGTCCTGGGGTGAAGCCGCTTAGGCGGCCGGGCGATTCTTCCGTCCGAACCCGACAGCTAACCCGGCAGGCGTCGGAGACCACTTCATGCCTTCGTCGTTCGACGGCGCCAGCCTGCGCGCGCCCCGCCTGTCCCTGTCCCGACTCGCCACGATCGTTCTGACCGCTGCGTTTGCCGTCAGCGGACTGCTCGGCGTCGCCCCGCACGCGTCCGCCGCATCCGGCCGCACGTCCTCGACCTCGTCCGGCAGCCAGACCCAGCACGCGACGGCTGCCCAGCGCTTCAACAACAAAGCGGACCGGGTGCTTCGCGTGACCCGGAACCACCGCGGCGACTGGTACCAGTACGGCGCCGCCGGTCCGAGCCGGTTCGACTGCTCCGGTCTGGTCATGTACGTCTTCCAGCACGCGCTCGGCAAGTCGCTGCCGCACAACGCGGAGGCGCAGTTCCGGCGCTCGCACCACATCACCCGCGCACACCTGCGCCGTGGCGACCTGGTCTTCCAGATGAGCGGCGGCTACGCCTACCACGTCGGCATCTATGCCGGCCACGGCTACATGTGGGATGCGCCCCACTCAGGTGCGCGAGTGCACAAGCACAAGCTGTACCACGCGCACTGGCGCTTCGGCCGCCTCATCCACTGGAGCTGACACCCGGTTGAGTGCGACGAAATCCGGCTTCCGGGACCCCCAGAATGCCGGATTTCGTCACACTCAACACATGGGTTAGCCGCCGGCGACGGCCGGGATGATCGAGACGGTCACGCCGTCGGGCGTGGGTGTCTCGAGACCTTGTGCGAAGCGCACGTCGTCCTCGCCGACGTAGACGTTGACGAACCGCCGCAGCTTGCCGGCGTCGTCGAGCACCCGGCCGCGAATGCCCGGGTGCTCGGCGTCGACCTTGTCGATGACCTCGGCGAGCGTCGCGGCACCGTCGACGGTGACCTCGGCCGCGCCGCCGGTCAGCGTCCGCAGGATGGTCGGGACGCGCAAGGTGACACTCACGCGACACCTGCCGCGCGGAACGCTTCGAGCGACGGCGCGATCGTCGCGGTCGGCTTGGCGACCGGCGCGACCGCGTCGAGCGTCTTGAGCCCGTCGCCGGTGTTGAGGATCACCGTCTCGGCCGCCGGGTCGAGCCGGCCGGTCGCGAGCAGCTTGCGCAGCGTCGCTACTGTCACGCCGCCGGCCGTCTCGCCGAAGATGCCCTCCGTCCGGGCCAGCAGCTGAATGCCCTCGACGATCTCGTCGTCACTGACGTCGGCGATCGCGCCGCCGGTGCGTCGTACGGCGTCGAGCGCGTACGGACCGTCGGCAGGGTTGCCGATCGCGAGCGACTTGGCGATGGTCGACGGCCGCACCGGCTGGACGACATCGTGGCCGGCCGCGAAGGCAGCGGACACCGGCGAGCAGCCGGTCGCCTGCGCACCGAAGACCTTGTACGGCGACCCCTCGACCAACCCGAGTCGGGAGAACTCACGCCACGCCTTGTCGACCTTGGTCAGCAATGCGCCGGACGCGATGGGCACGACGACCTGCTCCGGCAGTCGCCAGCCCAGCTGCTCGGCGATCTCATAACCAACAGTCTTCGAGCCCTCGGCGTAGAAGGGCCGCACGTTGACGTTGACGAACGCCCAATCGTCCTGCTCCCCCGCGACCTCGGCGCAGAGCCGGTTGACGTCGTCATAGTTGCCGTCGACCGCGACGAGCGTGCCGCCGTAGACCGCGGTCGTGATGACCTTGCCCGGCTCGAGGTCGTGCGGGATGAACACGACGGAACGCAGACCGGCGCGCGCTGCCGCCGCCGCAACCGCGTTGGCGAGGTTGCCGGTGGACGCACAGGAGAGAACGGAGAACCCCAACGACTTCGCGGCCGAGGCGGCAACCGCGACCACGCGGTCCTTGAACGAGTGCGTCGGATTTCCGCTGTCGTCCTTTACCCACAGGGTCTTCATGCCGAGCTCGCGCGCGAGGTTGTCGGCACGGACGAGCCGAGTGCAGCCGACCTGCAGGTCGACGACGGGCGTGGCCGGCAGGAGTCCGGCATAGCGCCACATCGTCCGGGGCCCGCCCTCGATCGACTCGCGCGTGACGGACGCGAGGAGCGAGTCGTCGTACTCGACCTCGAGCGGGCCGAAGCACTGCTCACAGGCGTTGCCGGGGCCGAGATCGTAGATCGCGCCGCATTCGCGACAGGTGAGGTTGGCCGCGGCG
>DATBDO010000086.1:0-2887 GCA_036269855.1 Mycobacteriales bacterium | reverse complement strand
GCGGCCCGCCACGCGTCCGGGTCCAGCGCGTTGCGGCCGTCGACGATGGACTTCTCCCGTACGACGCCGTCGAGGATCCGGGGATCCATGTCGCGGAACTCGCGCCATTCGGTGAGGTGGAGCAGCACGTCGGCGTCCTTGGCCGCGCCGACAAGCGATTCGGCATAGGTGAGGTCGGGGTAGTCGCGCCGAGCGTTGTCGAGCGCGGCGGGGTCGTAGACGGTGACGTTTGCGCCGGCCTTCTGGATCCGGCTGGCGACGTCGAGCGCAGGGGAGTCGCGGATGTCGTCGCTGTTGGGCTTGAACGCGGCGCCGAGGACGCCGACGTTGCGGCCGACGAACGAGTCGTCGACGCACTCCCGCGCGAGGTCCACCATGCGCGCGCGTCGCCGCTGATTGATCGCGTCGACCTCCTGCAGGAACGACAGCGCCTGGTCGACACCCAGCTCGCCGGCGCGCGCCATGAACGCGCGGATGTCCTTCGGCAGGCAGCCGCCGCCGAACCCGAGCCCGGCATGCAGGAACCGGCCGCCGATGCGACTGTCGTAGGACAGCGCCTCGGACAGCTTCTTGACATCGGCGTGCACGGTTTCGCAGACCTCGGCCATGGCGTTGATGAACGAGATCTTCGTCGCGAGGAACGCGTTGGCGGAGACCTTGACCAGTTGCGCCGTAGCGAGATCCGTGACGACAACCGGAATGTCTGTCTCGATCAGTGGCGCGAACGCCGCGCGCATTGCTGTTTCGCCGCGCTCCGACGTGACGCCGAAGACGAGCCGGTCCGGGCGCATGGTGTCCTCGACCGCATAGCCCTCGCGCAGGAACTCGGGGTTCCAGACGAGCTCGACATCCGCACCGGCAGGTGCCTGCTCGCGCAGTTGCGCGGCGATCCGCTCGGCGGTGCCGACCGGGACCGTCGACTTGCCGGCGACGGTGCAGGGCCGGTCGAGCAGTGGCGCGAGCGAGTCGACGGCCGCGTCGACATAGCGGAGATCGGCGGCAAACTCTCCCTTGCGTTGCGGCGTCCCGACGCAGAGGAAGTGCACGTCGGCGTCCGCAACGGCCTCTTCGTACGACGTGGTGAACCGCAACCGCCCGGAGTCGAGCGTCTTGCGGAGGAGCTCACCGAGACCGGGCTCGAAGAACGGGACCTCGCCCGCGTTGAGCCGGGCCACTTTCCCGGCGTCGACGTCGAGGCCGACGACGTCGTAGCCGAGCTCAGCCATGCACACGGCATGGGTGGCTCCTAGATAGCCGGTACCGATCACGGAGAGCCGCGGCTTGCTCATCCGTACATCCTAGGAAGACCTAGCATTGGGACGTGAATCCTTCCTTCGACACCTTCGTGCTTCCCGAGGAACACCAGTTACTACGTAAAACGGTGCGAGAAGTCGCGGCGGACAAGATCGCTCCTCGCGCGGCCGAGATCGACGAGACCGGCGAATTCCCCTGGGACGTCCACGACGCACTCGTCGCGGCCGACCTGCATGCAGTGCACGTGCCAGAGCAGTACAGCGGCGTCGGCGCGGATGCCATCGCGTCCGCGATCGTCATCGAGGAGATCGCGCGCGTCTGCTGTGCGTCGTCGCTGATCCCGGCTGTCAACAAGCTCGGCACCATGGGCCTGCTGCTCGCGGGCAATGAGGACCTGAAGACGCACTACCTCGGCAAGCTCGCCCGCGGCGAGGGCATGTTCAGTTACTGCCTGTCCGAGCCGGAGGCCGGGTCGGACGCGGCGAACATGAAGACCCGCGCCCAAAGAATGACAGCAGAGGGTGACGGCGACTACTACGTCCTCAACGGCACCAAGCGCTGGATCACCAACGCGGGTGAGTCCGAGTTCTACACCGTGATGGCGGTCACCGATCCCGACGCCGGCTCCCGCGGAATTTCTGCGTTCGTCGTCGAGAAGGCTGACGATGGCATTTCCTTCGGTGCGCCGGAGAAGAAGATGGGCATCAAGGGATCACCGACGCGCGAGGTCTACTTCGACAATGTGCGCATCCCGGCGGATCGCCGGATCGGGGACGAGGGGACCGGTTTCAAGACGGCGCTGCGGACGCTCGACCACACCCGGCTCACGATCGGTGCGCAGGCACTTGGTGTCGCGCAGGGCGCGGTTGACTACTGCTTGCGCTATGTGCAGGAGCGCAAACAGTTCGGCAAGCCGATCTCCGAGTTCCAAGGCGTGTCATTCATGTTGGCCGACATGGCGATGAAGACCGAAGCGGCGCGCTCGCTCATCTACCGCGCGGCCGCGATGTCGGAGCGGATGGAGCCGGACCTGACGTTCATGTCGGCGGCGGCCAAGTGCTTCGCATCCGATGTCGCGATGGAGGTCACCACCAACGGCGTGCAGCTGCTCGGCGGCTATGGCTACACCAAGGACTTCCCGCTCGAGCGGATGATGCGCGACGCCAAGATCACCCAGATCTACGAGGGCACCAACCAGGTCCAGCGGCTCGTCATGTCGCGCAACCTTTTCAAGAACCACCCCGTCCGCTGACAATCCGGGCACACTGGACGGGCCATGCCATTCCCACCCCGCCTGCTCGCTCTCGGCGCTGCGCTCGCGTTGTCCGCGGGCGTCGCTGTGGCGGCGACGAACGACCCGGCAAAGCCGGCGGCCGCACGCGTGGATCGGCCGGTTAGCCGTCCGTCGCCGAGCGCTTCGACGGCGTCGCCGAGCCCGTCGCCGTCGCCGGCACGCACGTCCGCACCTGCCGTTGAGCCGGCGCAGCGACGTGTGCACGCGACGCCTCCGCTGTTCCCGCTGCCGGCCAGGGCGGCGTACCCGAAGCCGTGCCCGCCGCCGCCGATCCCGCCCGGCCCGCCGATCAAGCCGCCGAAGCCGGTCATCAAGGCGCGCGAGCTGCCCGCGCCCGTC
>DATBDO010000085.1:0-17637 GCA_036269855.1 Mycobacteriales bacterium | reverse complement strand
GGGTCTCCCGCTCCCCGTCACCGACCCAGTGGAACGCGACCTTGTCGCCGAAACCCGCGTCGACATGCCGGTCGACCGCGTTGACGCTCGCGTTGAGCGTCCCGCCGACGAACCACTTGGCGAACGGCGGCTCCCACTCGAGCGCCGTCGTCCAGGGCGCGTTCCACTTCAACCACTTCGCCTGTTGCTCCCAGAACGCGACCCGGTCGCGCTCCGCCTCGTCGTAGAGCGCCGGCTGAGCGTTCGCATCGCGCGCGAGATCGGCGGGTGGCTCGAACCGCCGGTTCTCATGCAGCAGCGCGTCGAGGGCGGGCTCGGTCGCGGTCACGGGTCGCTCCTTCAGTCGCCGTAGGGCATCGGGCCGGCGGTGCGGGACCGGCCGAACGTCATCTTGTTGCCGACCGGGACGACGGGGCGCTCGTTCATCCCGTTGATGACGCCCGCGGACGAGGCGTACCAGGCCGCAGCGGCCGTGACGATGCCGAGGTAGCCGCCGACCTTGACGAGCTCGGTGTTGGTCGCGAAGTTGCCGATGCAGAGCAGGATCTCGGTCGCCTCGAGCGTCAGGAACACCGTGAACACCGCCATGTTGACCTGTGTGCTCCACAGCAGCATGTAGCTGTTGAAGATGGCGAACGCGAGCAGGATCCACCCGAGGTCGTTGCCGACCTGGACCGGTGACGCCGCGGTAGGGGCGACGAGCAGGACATAGATCCCGAGCCCGATCCAGAAGCCACCGTAGGTGGAGAAGGCGGTCGATCCGAACACGTTGCGGTTACGGAACTCCCACATGCCGGCAACGAGCTGCACGAGGCCACCGTAAGCCAGGGCGTAGCCGAGCCAGGCGTCCGTGCCGTCGGTCCACGCGGCGTTCTTCGCCGACAACAGGAACGTCGTCAGTGCGAACGCCGCCAGGCCGAGCGGGGCCGGGTCGGCTATCGGCGGGATTACTGGAGCGGGAGCCGGTTGGACCTCGAGATCCGGAACGGCTCGGGCTTCGCGTTCAGACACACGTGCCATCGGGGGCCTCCTCACGACATGGGGACATCGCGGTCTGAGACGCCCGTCTCACCGCCCGCTAGCTGCCGGACAGGCAGCGATCGAGCGCTCGTGCAGTCAGTACCCGCGCCAGGTGCCGGCGATACTCGGCGGAGGCCGTTACATCGCTCGGCGGTTCGGTGCCCTCGTCGGCGTAGACCGCGGCGTCCGCCGCGCCGGCGCCGGATGCAAGTGCTCGCTCCACCGCGGCGGCCCGGATGGCGGTCGGGCCCATGTTGGCCAGCGCGACCGAGACGCCGCCGGTCGTTCTGACCGCAGCGACCGCGACGGTCGCCCAGTCGATGGCGCGCCGGGTGAACTTCTCGTAGCCCCAGCCGCCGGTCGCCTTGGGGACTTTGACTTCCACCAACATCTCGTTGGGCTCGAGCGTCGTCTCGAGGAACCCGGTGGCGAACTCGTGCGCGGCGACCGTGCGGGTGCCGCCCGGGCCGGCGACGACGTACGAAGCTCCGAGCGCCAGCAACGCAGTCGGGATGTCGGCCGACGGATCCGCGTGCGCGACCGAGCCACCGATCGTGCCGCGGTGCCGGATCTGCGGGTCGCCGACGAGCGACGCAGCATGCGCCAGCACCGGAGCACCGGAGCGGACCAACTGATTGGTCGCTACGTCGTGGTGACGCGTAAGGGCGCCGATCGCAAGCACCTCGCCCTCGTCCCGGACGTAGGACAGGTCAGCGGCGCGGGAGACATCGACGATGACCGACGGAACCGCGAGCCGCAGTTTCATGAGCGGCAGCAGTGACTGGCCGCCGGCGAGCAGCTTGGCCTCGTCACCGTGTTGCGCGAGCGCCCCGAGCGCGGCGTCTACGGAGTCGGCGCGGACGTAGTCGAACGGCGCCGGGATCATGACTTCTCCTTTGACGCCTGCAGCACGGCAGCGACGATGTTGTGGTAGCCGGTGCACCGGCAGAGGTTGCCCTCGAGCCCGGAGCGCACCTCCTCCGCCGTCGGCGCCGGGTTTTCCTTCAACAACGAAGCCGCGGCCATCACCATCCCCGGTGTGCAGAAGCCGCACTGCAGCCCGTGCTGCTCGCGGAAAGCGCGCTGCACCGGATGCCAGGTCGACGGGTCGGCGTCGATGCCGCCCGGAGTCAAGCCTTCGAGAGTCGTGACGTCGCGACCGTCGGCCGATGCGGCGAGCATCGTGCACGACTTCACGGACTCGCCGTCGACGAGCACCGTGCACGCTCCGCACGACGTCGTGTCGCACCCGACGTTGGTTGCGGTCAGGCCGAGCGAGTCGCGAAGCAGATGCACTAGCAGCGTCCGCGCCTCGACATCGGCGGTCTCTTGCTGACCGTTGACTGTCAACGAGATCTTCATGACTGCCCCGCGTTCATGGCCCGCCACACTCGCTCCGATGTCGTCGGCATGTCGATGTGCCGGACCCCGAGGTGGGCGACCGCGTCGATGACCGCGCTCTGCACTGCCGGCGTCGCGCCGATCGTCCCGGCCTCGCCGATGCCCTTCACACCGAGCGGGTTGTGCGGACTTCTAGTCTCCATGAGCAGCAGCTCGTAGTCCGGCAGCTCTGCAGCCGACGGGAACGCATAGTCGGCGAGGTTGGTCGACTGCGGGTTGCCGTCCGCGTCGTACAGCACCTCCTCGAACAGCGCCTGGGCCGCACCCTGCGCGATGCCGCCGTGTCGCTGTCCCTCGACGATGACCGGGTTGACGACCGGGCCGGCGTCGTCGACGGTCACCATCCGGATCAGCTCGGTCTTGCCCGTGTCGGCGTCCACTTCGACCACGGCCAGGTGCGCACCGAACGGGAACGATGCGCCCGTCGCTTTGAAGTCGGTGTCGACGATGAGCCCGTGCTCGGCGTCAGCACTGGCCGCGATCTCGGCCCAGGAACGCACCTCGTCGGGAGAGCCGGCGACATGGAACCCGCCGCGCGTCTTGTCGAGGACGATGTCGCCCGCGGCTGCCTCGAAGAGGTCGCTTGCGGTCTCGCGCGCCTTCTCCACCGTTTCGATGGCGCCCTGGTGCACCGCAGCACCGCCGAGCTGCAGCGACCGCGAGCCGCCGGTGCCGCCGCCGCGCGCGACCAGGTCGGTGTCGCCGTGTACGACGCTGATGCGCTCGACCGGGATGCCGAGCTCGTCGGACGCGAGCATCGCGAACGACGTCGCGTGCCCCTGCCCGTGCGGTGAGGTGCCGGTGTAGACGGTGACCGAACCGTCCGGGTGCACGTTGATCCGGGCAAACTCGGTGCCTGCCTCCGGCCCGGCCGTGATCTCCACATAGCTCGAGACCCCGATGCCGAGAAGCTTGCGATCACCGGCATCGCGGCGCCGCTTCTGCTCAGCGCGCAGCGCCTGGTAGCCGGCCGCCTCGAGCACGGCGTCGAGCGCCTTCGCGTACTCGCCGCTGTCGTAGTTGGCGCCGGCCGGTGTGGTCAGCGGAAAGGCCTCCGGTGGCAGCAGGTTCTTGCGTCGTACCTCGGCGGGGTCCATGCCGATCTCGGCGGCGAACAGGTCCATCGCCCGCTCGATGGCGGCCGTCGCCTCCGGCCGGCCGGCACCGCGGTAGGCGACGACGCTGGACGTGTTGGTGACGACCGACTTGGTCTTCACGGCGAGACTGGGAATGTCATAGACCCCGGTTGCCATCATCATCGTCATGAAGGGCAGTACGGCGCCGAAGTGCGGGTAGGCACCCGCATCCTGCAGCACGTCCAACGAGTAGGCCGTGACGTTGCCGTCGCGGCTTCCGCCGATGCCAATGCTCTGGTGCTGCGCACGGCCGTGACCCATCGAGAGCATGTTCTCGGTGCGCGACTCGGTCCAGCGCATCGGACGGCCGAGCCGACGGGACACCGCGGCCAGCAAGACGTCTTCGACCGACACGCCGAACTTGGCTCCGAAGCCACCACCCACATCCGGCGCGATGAAGTGCACGTCGTCCGGCGTCAGCTGCAACGCCTCGGCGATGATGTTGCGCGCGTCATGCGGGTTCTGCGTCGATGCCCAGAAGGTCAGCCGCCCGGTGCCGTCGGGCTTCTCCCACGCGCAGGCTGATCCACGCACCTCCAACGGCACGGGTGCGACCCGCTGGTTGTGGATCTCTGCACGGACGACGATCTCGCAGCCGTCGAACACCGTCGCCGGGTCGCCGACTTCGAGCGCGAGCACCGTGTTGTTGCCGACGTCGGGGAACAGCAGCACCTCGTCCTTCGCTGCATCGTGTGGGTCGACGACCGCGGGGAGCGGGTCGTAGTCGACGGCGACAAGCTCCACCGCGTCCTCGCCGGCGTACTTGTCCTCCGTAACGACAACCGCGACCGGTTCGCCGACGTAGCGCGTGACGCCGTCGGCCAGGTAAGTGCGGTTCATCGCCGGCGGCAGCATCGGCAGCGGCAGCGGCATCGGGGCGAGGTCGCGGAAGTCGTCGGCGGTGAAGACGCCGAGAACGCCCGGCTCAGCGGCGGCCGCGCTCGGATCGACGGTGACGCGGGCATGCGCCATGACCGACCGGACATAGGTGACGTGGCCCGCGCCCTCGAGCCTCGGATCACGTAGGTCGTCGGCATATGTCCCGCCGGTGGTCAGGAACTTTGGATCTTCAATCCGCAGCACGCGGGTTCCCAAGATGCTCACGATTCGGCAGCATCCCGCATCGGCAATCGGGTGAACATCCCGGGTCTCTCCGCGTGGCTCGCTGCGCCAAGCAGGTGATTCCGCCTAAAGTCGGACATTGATCGGGCCCAAAAGAGCAATCATCGAGGTGCCAGGCTGTCTAGTGAGGTGATCTCGTGCGCTGGAGACGGTCACGCGCGCACCTCACCCCGGCGCCCGAGCGGCAACCACAGGTCTTAGTGGTCACCGACCCGGTCACGCGCCAAACCGCGCCTGACCTCGTCGCCACCGTCGATCGCATCGCATCGTCCAACCGGGTGGTCATCGACCTCACGGCCATCCCTGACTTCGACACCGATGGCGCGGCCGCCCTGGTCGGGCTGCAGGAGGCCTACGGCCCGGACCGGGTGACGATCGTCGGGCTGCGCCAGGCCACCGCCCGCCTCGTCGGCATCGACGAGCTCGCCATTGCGCACACTCCGGAGCTGCGCGACGGTTCCGGATGGGTGGTGCGGCGACTGCGCGCGATTTCCGTCGTACAAGCGCTCGACGACCGGCAGTGCACGACGGATGACCTCGAGCCGGTGCTCGACCAGGCGCTTGCGACGGGTGCAGGCATCGTCGTCGTTGATCTCCGCAACGCCGGGCTGACACCCGCAGGACTGCAGGCCATCGCGTTCGCGAGCAGCCGGGCCGCGATCAACGGTCAAGAGCTGCTAGTCGTCAACGTCGACGCCAGCAGCAGCGAAAACCTGCGGCACGCCGGCTTGTCGGCCACGACCTATGTTGCGCCGGAGCCGTTGACGGACTGACTTCGGTCAGCCTTTGACGTAGGACAGCTTCTCGGCGACCAAGCCATTGACGACGCGGATCACGTCGACGCCGCGAACGTGGCCGTCGCCCCAGCTGAACCGCCACAGCTGGACCAGCCGATCTCCGACGACGAACGAGTCCTCCACGTCGAAGTGGGATTGCTCGTCGTCGAAGATCGGCTGCCAAGCAGCTCGTACGGCGTCCTGCCCGACGCACCGTGTGCCGTCGGGTGCGGGTGACGTTGCGTCGAACACGACATCAGCAGTCGTCAAGGCAAGCGCTGCTTCCAGGTCGTGGTCGTTCCACGCCTGGTTGAAGCGGTCGATGGCGCTCGTGATGTCGGTCAGGTGCCGACCTCCGCCGGTCCGGTGAACGACGGCGCGGTCACGCCGGCTGCCGTGTTGCAGTCGGTGGGGGTTGCCTGGAACACGAGAGCTGCCTTCGCTGCCTTGCCCGCGAACTCGCCGCTGGAGATCGTGCCCTGCACGACGAGCAGGGCGCCCGCACCCGTGGTCTTGAAGGTGATCGCGGACGTGCGGCCGTTGCTCCAGGTGACGCTCGCGTGGCCGGTCGTGGCGCTCTTGGTGCAGCCACCCGTGCCACTGCCGGAGGCAGAGACGGTGCCGCTCTTGATGGTCGAGTCACTGCCCTTGCAGTTGCTGAACGTGCCGCTGAAGGTGTAGCTGAACGCCCCGGCCGCGATCTTCAGGCCGGGATTGATGTGGGCGACACCCTTGAGGACGCAGGCGCTGGGCTGGGACGGGGCGGCAGTAGCGCCACCGACACCGGTGAGGGCCGAGATGCCGAGCAGTGTGGCGACTCCGGCGCCGAGGACCAGACGACGAAACATGGTGTTCCTTTCCCGTGCCGTGGCTGGGTTGGCACATCGGACGGGGCGGTTTGGAGCGCACCTTAGTGCCCTATAAGCGAGATTTCGCTACCCCTTTGGCGGCGTGACGGTGCTGGACGTGGACCGCTTTCGAACTTATGTTCGATCCCATGTGGGACGAGGGGCTCAACGAGCAGCAACTGGCGGTCGCCGAGCACGGCCGGGAGCCGCTCGTGGTGATGGCGGGGGCGGGCAGCGGCAAGACCCGGGCGCTGACCGCGCGGGTCTGCGCGCTGCTCGAGCGCGGAGTCGCGCCGGAACGCATCCTGCTGCTGACCTTCACCCGTCGCGCCGCTGACGACATGCTCGCCCGAGCACACGCACTCGTCGGCACGTCGTCGTACGGCGGCCGCCGGCCGTGGGGCGGCACGTTCCACGCCATCGCCTACCGGCTCGTGGCAATGCACGCCGAGGCGCTCGGGCTGCCCGGTGTCTGCGTGCTTGATCCGGCTGACGCGACGGTGACGATGGACATGGTTCGGGAGGAGCGCAAGCAACTCGTCGGCACCGAGGTGCGGTTGCCACGGTCGGCGACCTTGGTCGATGCCATCTCCTGCGCGGTCAACACCGGCCGGCCACTGCGCGCAGTCGTCGACGCTGAGTTCCCGTGGTGCGCGCCGCACGCCGACGACATCGCGGAGCTCGCGCGTGCCTATGTCGCCCGTAAGCGCGCGCACGGTCTGCTCGACTTCGACGACCTGTTGCTCGCGTGGCGCGCGTTGCTCACCGATCCGACGATCGGTCCCACCATCCAGGGTCTGTGGGACTACGTCCTCGTCGACGAATACCAGGACGTCAACCAGCTCCAGGTCGACATCGTGACGGCGCTGAGGCCGAACGGCGCCGGGTTGACCGTCGTTGGTGACGAAGCGCAGTCGATCTATGGCTTCCGCGGTTGCGACCCCTCGCATCTCAACGACCTCGTCTCGCTGTTCGCGGACGCGCGGGTGGTCAAGCTCGAGCAGAACTATCGATCCCGGCAGCCGATCCTCGATGTCGCCAATGCGGTGCGTCCGGAAGGCCCGACGGGTCCACTGGTGCTCGCCGGGGTTCGTGACGGCGGCCGCAAGCCGGTGATGGTCAGCGCCCACGACGCCGCCGAGGAGGCGCGCGCAGTTGTCGACTTCGTCCTCGCCTCGGCTGCGGACGGCACGCCACTGCGCGAGCAGGCGGTGCTGATGCGGGCCGCGCATCACAGTGACCTGGTGGAGCTCGAGCTCGCGACCCGTCGGGTGCCCTATCGCAAGTACGGCGGGCTGCGCTTCCTCGAGGCGGCGCACGTCAAGGACTTCCTCGCGGCTGTCCGGGTCGTCGTCAATCCCGGCGACGACGTCTCGTGGTTCCGGCTGTTGCGCCTGCACGACGGTGTCGGCAGCTCGAGCGCGCGACGACTGGCGGAAACCTTGACCGATGCTGCGATGTCGACAGCCGACAGGCGGGCGCGGTCGGTTGCCGATGCGCCGGCAAAGGCTCGCATCGCCGTGCAGACGACGGTCAGCGGCCTCGCCGCTGCGGCCGCGGCGGCGAAGCCGGCCGTGCAGGCACAGCTTGTGCTGACCACGCTGCGGCCGCTGATCCAACGCCGGTACGACGACGCCGCGCCGCGGCTCGGCGACCTGGCGCGGTTGGTCGACGCGGCTGCGCTCGCTCCCGACCTGGCGGCTTTCGCGGCCGAGGTCACTCTCGACCCGCCGGCATCCACGTCCGACCTGCCCGGACCGCCGCACCTCGACGACGACTACCTGGTGCTCTCAACGGTCCACTCGGCCAAGGGGCTCGAGTGGTCGCGCGTCCACGTCATCGGTCTGGTCGACGGTGCGTTTCCGTCCGACATGTCCTTCGGCAGCTCGGAGGGCGTGGCCGAGGAACAGCGGCTGTTCTACGTAGCCGTCACCCGCGCACGCGACGAGCTGCACCTGCACGTGCCGCTACGCATGCCGCATCACCGACGAGCGAGGGACGACCGGCATTCCTACGCGCCGGCGAGCAGGTTCCTCGACCGCGCCGCCGACTTGTGCGAACGCATCGAACGCGGTCCGGCCCGGCCCGCGACTGACCCGGTCGTGACACCGGCACGCGTCGCCATGCCGGCGCTCGACGAGCTCTGGGCCTGATCGGCTGGGAGGATGCGGCGGTGATGCCGGTCGATTGGGGTGTTGGTCGCTACGAGTCCACCGCCGACACGCTGGTGGCTGCCTCCGAGGTCGCCGTGGCGGCAGCTGACATCAGACCCGGCGTTCGCGTGCTCGACATCGGGTGCGGCACCGGCAACGCCACGTTGCTAGCGGCGAAGAGTGGCGCCGACGTCATCGGCGTCGACCCGTCGCCACGACTGCTCGACGTCGCGCGAGATCGTGCCAGGGCTGCCGGGCTCTCCATCGACCTCCGGCAGGGGAGCGCGGCACAGATTCCGGTCGACGACGCGTCGGTCGACATCGCGTTGTCGGTGTTCGCGGTGATCTTCGCTCCCGATCCGGTCGCGGCGGTTGCCGACATCGCGCGGGTGCTCACCCCTTCCGGACGCTTCGTGATGACGGCTTGGCTGCCGGACGGCGCGTTCGGCGAGGTCACCCGGATGAGCGGTGGCATCGTGCGCGCGGCGCTCGGCTTGCCCGACCCGCCGGCACCGTTCGCCTGGTTCGAGCAGCAGGCCGTGAGGGAGCTCTTCGCGCCCTATGGCTTCACCTCGACGACGACGGTGCATCAGCTCGCGTTCATGGCGTCCTCGCCGGACGAGGCTTACGACATGGGTGTCGAGAACCCGATCGCCGTCACGCAACGCGAAGCGTTGGCGAGGGCGGGCCATGGCGACGACGTTGTCGAACGCATCCGCACGGAGGGCATCGAGATTCTGCGTCGACACAACGACGACCCAGTCGCGTGCCGGGTGACGAGCAACTACGCCGTCCACGTCGCCGACCGCCACTCGCGACGAGAATCATGGTGGGCAAGGGGGGACTTGAACCCCCACGTCCGTTAATAGGACACCAGCACCTCAAGCTGGCGCGTCTGCCATTCCGCCACTTGCCCAGGGCTTTCCGAGGCTACACGAGCGCGGCGGCGTACCGCTTGGCCAACGTGAGCACCATCTGCACGTACCAGTCGGCATGGTTGTAGTGCCAGATCGCTGAGTACAGAGCATCGCCGCCGTTGCCCGCGCCGTTGGCGCAGAGGTACGACGCGGCGGTGAAGATCGCGTCGTACGGATCCATGATGTCGAGCAGACCGTCCTGGTTACCGTCGACGCCGTAGTGCGCGAACGTGGCCGGCAGGAACTGCATCGGACCCATCGCGCCGGCCGACGACGTCGACGGGTTGCGGCCGTGCCCACTCTCGATCTGGCCGATGGACGCGAGCACCGTCCACGACAGACCGGGGCAGGTCGTGGCGGCTTGCTTGTACAGCGACAGGTAGAGATCCGAGGGCGGCAGCACTTGCATGGTGGCGATGCGGGCCGCGGTGATCGAGGAGAAGGCTGATTGCTGCGCCGCGTACGCCGCCTGCGCTGCCGCGAGTGCCTGTTGCTGCGCGACCTCGGCGTTGGCCTGGTCGAGGAGCGTCTGCTCCTGGCGCAGCAGATCAAGGACGCGGGTCGCGACGACCTGGACTGACCGGGCCGTGCGAATACGCAGCGTGGCCCGTCGACCGGCCTGCCGGGCCATGTGCGCGGCTTCGGTCGCGATCCCGTTGTCCGCCTGTACGACGTCGCGGTCGGCGGAGACCACATGCCCGACGAGCACCAACTGGTTCTGGAACTCCGTGATGCTGCCGGAGTCCAGCAGCGAGGCGTAGATCGCGAGCGGCCCACCGGACATGTACAGACCGCGCACCCGGTCATCGAGCGCCTGGCTTGCTGCGGCCGCCTGCGCGGCGATCTGCTCGCTCGCGTCGCCGGTCTGGATGGCGGCGTTGACGCTCGCCGCAACGCCCTGCAGGGTCTGGTCGTAGGCGTCCTCGGCCTTCTTCACCTGGTCCTGGAGATGCTGGACCCGGGTCAGGATCGCCTTCGCCTTGGCCTCTGCACTCGCGGTGTCGGCGCTCGCCGGCACGGCCACCGACAGCAGCAGACCGACCGCGCCGAGCACGCCCAGAGCGCGGGCACGGCGAAGCGACGCGAGCATCCTCACCTAGGAGAAATCGGGTGGTTCGGTCGTCGGCTGTAGCGAAACCGCCGGAGTAGCGTGACCGGTCTAGGCCAGCTGACGCTTGGGGAGGTCCGCAATGCGGGGTCGGGGTCGATGGCCAACGGTGGTCGCGACGCTCGTCGCGCTCGTTGCGCTGGTCGGCTGTGGGGGCTCGAGTGGCGGCGGCGGGTCGCCGAAGGACGGGCTGCTCACCGGCGTCGACGGTGTCGCCAAGGCCGACCGGCTCACCACCACGATCCGGCTCGACACCACCCCGGCCGCCCTTCGGAGCATCGCGTCGAGCGGCGGCAGCAGCCTTGATCCCGGGATCGCGTCGGTCATCGCCGGCGCCGACATCGTGGTCGAGACCGTGCGGGGGAGCGGCGGCAGCGCGGTCGACGTCCGCGCGGTCGCCAATGGCTCGACTCTGGTCGAGCTGCGGTCCGTCAACGACACCCTCTACATCCACGGCGATGTCCGCGGCATCTTCACGCTGATCAACAAGAAGAGCGCCTACGCCAACCTGCGGGCCCAGACCACGTCGATGCCGTCGTTCGTCCAGGCTGCGCTCAACGGCAAGTGGGTGTCGCTGCCGGCGAGCTCCTTGAGCAGCCTCGCGAGCCTCACCGGTGGCGCGGCGTCCTCACCGCCCGGCCAGGGCCCGAAGCTCCTGGCCGACCTGCGGCGGGCGATCGACCGGCACGTGACCGTGACCGAGGCCGGCACGGACAGCCGGGGCACGCATTACGTCCTGCATGCCGATACCAAGGCGATCGCGAGCGACGTCAGTGCCGCGATCCAGGACGGGGTTCCCGGCGGCGGGTTGCTGAGCCAGCGGCTGCCGACCAATGTCACCCACAACGATGTCGAGCTCGACGCCTGGGTGCGCGCGGGTGCGGTGTCGGAGCTGTCGATCAACCTGCTGCAGTTCGGTGACACGAGCAAGGTGCCGTCGGGTACGACGCTCCCGCTCACCATCAGCTTCGATCGCACGGGTGACGACATCACCGCCCCGGCCGGAGTCACGCCGGTGGATCTCACTCAGCTCGGCACCCTCTTCGGCGCGCTCACGGGCGCCGGCTGATGGCGGCTGCCGGCACCGGACTGACCGACCGCGTCGACGACGAGGTCGTGGAGATCTGCCGTGACCTGATCCGCATCGACTCCTCCAATCCGACGAGCAACGAACGTGCGGCTGCCGAGTGGGTGGCGGAGCGCCTGACCGATGCAGGGTTGTCGCCGGAGGTGCTGGAGTCGGAGCCGGGTCGGGCATCGGTTGTCGCACGGTGGGCGGGCGAGGACTCGTCCCGCACGGCGTTGCTGGTGCACGGGCACCTGGACGTCGTACCCGCCGACGCCGGCGACTGGCAGGTCGACCCGTTCGCGGGTGAGATCCGGGACGACTGCATATGGGGTCGGGGCGCGGTCGACATGAAGGACATGGACGCGATGACCCTCGCGGTCGTCGGCGACTGGATCCGGCAGGGCAAGCGACCACCTCGTGACGTCGTCCTCACGTTCCTCGCCGACGAGGAAGCGGGTGGCCTCAAAGGCGCGCGCTGGCTCGTCGAGAACCACGCCGACCTGTTCGCGGACTGCAGTGAGGCAATCAGCGAAGTCGGTGGGTTCAGCGTCACCGTCGCCGGTCGACGCCTCTACGCGATCGAGACAGCAGAGAAGGGCATCGCCTGGCTGACTCTCGTCGCGCGCGGCCGGGCCGGTCACGGGTCGATGCTCAACGACGACAACGCGGTGACCGCGGTTGCCGAGGCAACGGCGCGACTCGGCCGGCATCGGTTCCCGGTCGAGCTGACCCCGTCCGCCGAGGCCTTCCTGCGCGAGCTGTGTGACGCGCTCGGTGTCTCGTTCGACCCGGACGACGTCGACGGCGTGCTCGCCAAGCTCGGACCGATCGCGCGCATGGTCGGGGCGACGTTGCGGCACACTGCCAACCCGACGATGTTGAACGCCGGCTACAAGCACAACGTCATCCCGCAACGTGCCGTCGCCTACATCGACTGCCGGTTCCTTCCCGGCGGCGAGGAGCGTTTCCACGACGAGCTGGCGCGCGTCGTCGGTCCCGACGTCGCGATCGAGATGGTGCACACGGACATCGCCTACGAGACGACGTTCGACGGAGATCTCGTTGACGCCATGAAAGCCGCCCTGAATGCCGAAGACCCGGACGGGCGACCCGTTCCCTACTGCCTGTCCGGCGGGACGGACGCCAAGCACTTCGCCCGGTTGGGCATCCGGTGCTTCGGGTTCTCGCCGTTGCGGCTGCCGCCCGACCTCGACTTCACCGGCATGTTCCACGGCATCGATGAGCGGGTGCCGCTGGACGGGCTGCGCTTCGGCGCCCGGGTGCTGTCACGTTTCCTCGCGATGTCCTGACCGTGCGGGTCAGCTGACCCGGCGGATCACCAGGATCGCGAGGTCGTCGCGCAGCTCGGTGTCGACGAACGACTCGGCCGCGCGCTCCAGCGCGCTCGCCAACGCCTCCGCGGTCGCGCCCGGAGAACTGGCGAGCGTCTTGCGCAGTCCGTACTGCCCGAACATGCGCTGCCCGTCGCGTCGTTCGGTGACGCCGTCGGTGTAGAGCACGAGAGCGTCACCGGGATCCAGGTTCACCTCGGTCTCGTGCAGCTCGAACTCGCCCTGCTCGAGTACGCCGAGGAGGTCGCCGGCAGCGCCGACCAGCTCGGTCCGGCCATCGGCGTGCAAGAGCACCGGCTCCGGATGCCCACCGAGGCTGAGCCGGGCTGTCAGTCGGTCGCCGTCGCGTTCGAGCCGGGCAAGCGCGATCGTGCAGAACCGCGAGCTGGCCGGGTATGCCAGCAGCGCCCGATTGAGCCGACGCAGTGCCGGGATCGTCTGCGTCCCGTCCTCGATCAGCAGCCGGAGCAGATCGCGGCTCATGCCCGTGACCGCTGCCGCCTCCGCGCCCTTGCCACACACGTCACCGATGGCGAGGACGAGCGCACCGTCGTCGAGCAGAACCGCGTCGTAGAAGTCACCGCCGACGGACATGCCGGGCGAGGCTGAGTGATAGCGGGCGGCCAGCTCGAGCCCGGGAACCTCGGGCAGGGCGGCCGGCAGCAGCGAAGCCTGCAACGCGGCGACGGTTGCGGCCTGCTCCTCGTGCAACCGCGCGTTCTCGACGGCGAGTCCCGCCCGCCGCGCCAACTCGACCGCCGCCATGTAGGTCATCGGGTCGAGTTGGTCCGGACCACCGAGGACGAGGATGCCGAGGATCCGCAACCGTGACACCAACGGCAGCACGACGACGTGACTGCGCTGGCCGCCGACGCTGACCGTCGCGGTCAGTCGCTGCGGACCATCACCGGCGGCGGCAGCAAGGATGGACTGTCGGAGCTCGCGGTCACTGTCGAGTGCCTGGTGCACCGCCTCGGTGCGTTCCTCACGTCGATGGTTGACAGTCAGCCGCCGCGGCCGTCCCCGGTCGTCGACTGACAGCGCGGCACACCATTCGGCAAGACGAGGTACGGCGATCTGCGTCAGCATCGCCAGACTCAATGCGACGCTCGTGGACCCGGACAGAAGCTCGGTTGTCTCGGCCAGGAAGTCGTGGTCGGAACCGCGACCGTGCTCAGCGCGGATCATGCCGGCTTCGACAGCAAGAAGTGCCAGTCGATCGGAAGCGAGGCGCAGAAATGCGTCGTCCTCGTCGGACACGGCATCGTCGAGCGCGACCGTCAGATGCCCGAGACGCCGATCGTCAACGACGAGCTCCAGGACGTACGACGTCGTAGCCGCGTCGAGGACACCGGTCGTGATCGGATCGGTGTCGCCGGTGAGCTCGATGGAGGCGCCGCGGGCGGAAACCGTGTCGACGATGCGCGCGAGTAGTTCGCGGAGCTGCTCGCGCAACGTCAACGTCGCCTGCACGTGCGGCTGGATCACGAGAGTGCGCAGCATGCGCCTGGCGTGACGTAATGGTGATTCGTCGATGAGGTCACGGCTGACGGGAGCCGGTGGCGGTGGCAGCTGCTCGTCGTCGAGCAACAACCGGAACCAGACCGTCTTGCGCCCGCCGCTGTGCTCGGTGCCCCAGGTGTGCGCCAGCCGGTCGACGAGCATGAAGCCGCGGCCGCCCTCGTCGAGTTCGGTGCCGCCACCCCGGCTCACGAGCGGTCCGGTGTCGGCGTCGCGGACCCGGACGGCCGCTCCGGCGTCGTCGAGCGTCACCTCGACCTCGACGGCACTCGCGGCGTGTACAACGGCATTGGTGACCAACTCGCTGACGAGCAGCCGGGCGACGTCGATGGTGCTCTCCGGCAGCCTCCCGGCGAGGACGTTGCCGACGAACCGGCGCGCCAGCCCCGGCGCCTCCGGATCGGGTGCGAAACTCATCGCCGCGGTATGGACGGCGACCGTGGGACCGGTCATGGCCGTTTTGTGACCGTTTGGTAACGGACCGCATTGTCCGGGCGGAAATCCGCGTCATACTGTTCGCACTCCGATCGGCCCGAATGGCCGATTGCCAAGTTGCTGGAGGCGATGTGACCAGCACGGCATCGACCCGTCAAAAGAAGACGGCAGCCGCGCCACCAGTTGTCCACGAAGTCCGAGCCGAGCATCTGAACGAGCTCTCCTCTGCGCTGACGGCCTTCCGCAACGGCGACTTCAGTGTGCGACTCGGCCGCCGGGACGGACTCCTCGGGGACGTCGTGGACAAGTTCAACGAGGTCGCTGAGATGCAGGAGCGGCGCACTCGTGAGCTGGTTCGGGTGAGTCATGTTATCGGCCGCGAAGGCAGGATGACTGAACGTCTGTCCGAACTCAACGACAAGGGTGACTGGGCGTCGTCCGCGACAGCCATCAACTCGATGATCGACGACCTCGTACGTCCGACGACCGAGGTTGCACGTGTCATCGAGGCGGTCGCCGAAGGCGACCTGTCCCAGCACATGGCGCTCGAGATCGCGGGTCAGCCCGTCAAGGGTGAGTTCGAACGCATCGGTACGACGGTCAACCGGATGGTGGACCAGCTGTCGTCGTTCGCCGACGAGGTCACGCGTGTGGCCCGTGAGGTCGGCACCGAGGGCAAGCTCGGTGGTCAGGCACAGGTCCGCGGCGTATCCGGTGTGTGGCGCGACCTCACCGACAACGTGAACTCGATGGCGGCCAACCTGACCACTCAGGTCCGCAACATCGCGCAGGTCACGACCGCGGTGGCGCAGGGTGACCTGTCGCAGAAGATCACCGTCGACGCCCAGGGCGAGATCCTGGAGCTGAAGAGCACCGTCAACACGATGGTCGACCAGTTGTCGTCGTTCGCCGCTGAGGTGACGCGTGTCGCCCGTGAGGTCGGCACCGACGGTCGACTCGGTGGTCAGGCCGAGGTGCGTGGCGTGTCCGGCACCTGGCGCGACCTCACCGACTCGGTGAACTCGATGGCAGCCAACCTGACCGACCAGGTCCGCAACATCGCCCAGGTGGCAACCGCAGTGGCGCAGGGCGACCTGTCGCAGAAGATCACCGTCGAAGCGAAGGGCGAGGTCGCTGCTCTCGCCAAAACCCTCAACGCGATGGTGGACCAGCTGTCGTCGTTCGCGGCCGAGGTAACGCGTGTCGCCCGTGAGGTGGGCACCGAGGGCCAGCTCGGCGGCCAGGCGGAGGTTGCCGGTGTCGCCGGAACCTGGAAAGACCTGACCGACGCCGTGAACTCGATGGCCGGCAACCTGACCAGCCAGGTCCGCAACATCGCCCAGATCGTCACCGCCGTCGCGCGCGGCGACCTGTCGCAGAAGATCACCGTCGACGCGAAGGGCGAGGTCGCGGCTCTGGCCGACACCATCAACTCGCTGACGGACACGCTGCTGCTGTTCGCCGAGCAGGTGACGACTGTCGCGCGCGAGGTCGGCACGGAAGGAAAGCTCGGCGGCCAGGCCGACGTGCCCGGTGTGGCCGGCACGTGGAAGGACCTCACCGACTCGGTGAACTCGATGGCGTCCAACCTGACTGCCCAGGTGCGTGACATCGCACAGGTCACGACTGCGGTGGCCCAGGGCGACCTGTCGCAGAAGGTGTCGGTGGACGTCCGCGGCGAGACGCTCGAGCTCAAGTCAACGATCAACACGATGGTCGACCAGCTGTCGTCGTTCGCCGACGAGGTCACGCGTGTGGCCCGTGAGGTCGGCACCGACGGCAAGCTGGGTGGTCAGGCGCAGGTGAAGGGCGTGTCGGGTACGTGGCGTGACCTGACCGACAACGTGAACTACATGGCCGGCAACCTGACCGCCCAGGTCCGCAACATCGCGCAGGTCGCGACGGCCGTGGCAAAGGGCGACCTGTCGCAGAAGATCACCGTCGACGCGCAGGGCGAGATCCTCGAGCTGAAGAGCACCGTCAACACGATGGTCGACCAGCTGTCGTCGTTCGCGGACGAGGTCACGCGTGTGGCCCGTGAGGTCGGCACCGACGGCAAGCTGGGTGGTCAGGCGCGGGTGAAGGGCGTGTCGGGTACGTGGCGTGACCTGACCGACAACGTGAACTACATGGCGGCCAACCTGACCAGCCAGGTCCGCAATATCGCCCAGGTGACTACCGCGGTTGCCCAAGGTGACCTCTCGCAGAAGATCACCGTTGACGCGAAGGGCGAGGTCGCCGCACTCGCCCAAACCATCAACACGATGGTCGACCAGCTGTCGTCGTTCGCGGATGAGGTCACGCGTGTGGCCCGCGAGGTCGGCACCGAGGGTCGGCTGGGTGGTCAGGCACAGGTGAAGGGCGTGGAGGGTACGTGGCGTGACCTGACCGACAACGTGAACTACATGGCGGCCAACCTGACCGCCCAGGTCCGCAACATCGCGCAGGTCGCAACCGCCGTCGCCAACGGTGACCTGACGCAGAAGATCACCGTCGATGCGCAAGGCGAGATCCTTGAGCTCAAGAGCACCGTCAACACGATGGTCGACCAGCTGTCGTCGTTCGCCGCTGAGGTGACTCGTGTCGCCCGTGAGGTCGGCACCGACGGTCGGCTTGGTGGTCAGGCGCGCGTGCGGGGTGTCTCGGGTACGTGGCGAGACCTCACCGACTCGGTGAACTCGATGGCCGCCAACCTGACCGGTCAGGTTCGTAACATCGCCCAGGTCACGACCGCGGTGGCAAAGGGTGACCTGACGCAGAAGATCACCGTCGATGCGCA
>DATBDO010000084.1:0-2113 GCA_036269855.1 Mycobacteriales bacterium | reverse complement strand
CGACGCATCACCGACGAACATCGCCTGGTCTATGTGGTCGTGGGTGGGGACGTCGTCATCCTCCAGGCCCGTTATCACTACTGAGTCGGCTACCGGCGACGATGTCCCGCATGACGACGTTCACCACGCTGACTTACGAGGTCCGGGACGCCAAGGCCTACCTCACCCTCAACCGGCCGGACCGGCTCAACGCCATCGACGACAAGATGCCGGGCGAGATCCGGGCGGCCGTCGAGCAAGCAAACAACGACGACGACGTGCGTGTCATCGTCGTACAGGGCGCGGGTCGCGCGTTCTGTGCCGGCTATGACCTCAAGCAGTTCGCCGAGGGCGCGGTCAACGAGCGGTGGCGTCAGACGAAGCCGTGGGACCCGGTCCGCGACTACCGCGAGATGCGACGCAACACCGACGACTTCTTCACGTTGTGGCGGTCGCTGAAGCCGACCATCGCCAAGGTGCACGGCTACGCCGTTGCCGGCGGCAGCGACATCGCGCTGTCGTGTGACCTGCTCGTCATCGCCGACGACGCGAAGATCGGCTATCCACCGGCGCGCGTCTGGGGTTGTCCGACCACGGCGATGTGGGTCTACCGCGTCGGTGCCGAGCGGGCGAAGCGGATGCTGCTCACCGGCGACACGATCGACGGTGCAACGGCGTCACAGTGGGGGCTCGCGGTCGAGTCGGTGCCCGCCGATGAGCTCGACGCCGCGGTCGAGCGACTCGCCGACCGGATCGCCGGCGTACCCATCAACCAGCTCGTCATGCAGAAGCTCATGATCAACCAGGCCCTGGACAACATGGGGCTGCAGGGCACGCAGCTGCTTGCGACGCTGTTCGACGGCATCACCCGGCACTCGCCCGAAGGCATGTGGTTCAAGCAGCTGGCCGAGCAGGAGGGCTTCCACGCCGCGGTCGAGTGGCGCGACTCCGGCCGCCGGATCCCCGACGGGGGCTAACCCACGCGTCTGTAACACCTTTCCCGGGTCTCCCGCTGACGGGTACGACGGTGCCACCACGGCGCCCGGTCCGTCGAAGGAGACCGACATGCGCGTGCGCCACACCGCCACCGCCGCTGCCGTCACCGTCGCGACGATGGCCGCCAGCGCCGTCGTGGGCATCGCTGCTCAGGCCGACACGAAGACACCGACCAACCTCGGCATCCGTGAGGCCCGTCAGGTGATCGTGCTCGGCGAAGCCAACCGCATCTCCGGCCGGCTCGCCGCCCGTGGACAGGGTGCGATCGCGGGCGCCACTGTCGAGCTGGTCAAGAGGGCTCCGTCCGCCGACGATTGGACCGCGGTTCGCGACGCGACCACCAACGAGCAGGGTGCAGTCTCGTTCCTTGTCTCACCGCGGCAGACGATGCGGTTCGGGTTGGCGTTCCGCGGCGACGCGACGCACTTCCCCACTCGCAGCGGTGTCGTGACGACCGACGTCGTACGACGTCTTCCAACGGCGATCGGCATCCGCGTCAACCCGCACGCGATTGCACCCGGCGGTTCGGCAGAGATACGCGGCCGGCTGCACCTCGCCCGTCGTACGCGTCATCCGCGGCCGCTGCCGGACCAGACGCTGACGCTGAGGCAGCGCAATGCGGACGACAGCTGGACGACCGTTGCCACCCAGCAGACGGATGAGAACGGCGTCGTGCACTTCACCGTCACGCCGGCACAGACGAGCCGTTACGCAATCTTCTTCGCGCCGACCGATCGGTTCCGTGCATCGCGCAGTCGCGGCGTCACCGTCTCCGTCGATCAGCCGACGAACCTGTCGATCACGACCTCGGTGCACTCGGTGGATCCCGGCCGGTCCGTCACGGTCGGCGGCGTGCTCACCGAGAACGGCCAGCCGCTCGCGGACAAGACCGTCGAGCTGCTCGGCCGCCCCGCCCACAAGCGGCAGCCGCTCACCACCCTCGGGACCGGAACGACGGCCTCCGACGGCACCGTGTCGTTCACAACCGGCCCGACCGTCGACACCATCTACCGGCTGCTGTTCCGGCACACCGACACCGACGCCCGGTCGGTCAGCCCGGCCGCGCTCGTGCTGGTCCGCCGGCCGACGACACTGTCGATCCGGCTCGATGGCGACACCGTCCGCGGCACCTTGTTCG
>DATBDO010000083.1:0-11134 GCA_036269855.1 Mycobacteriales bacterium | reverse complement strand
AACACCTCGTCGATGAGTGCGCGTTCGTCGCGAGTGAGTGCCTCGTGCGCGGTGACAAGGTCGCGCAGCTCTTCTTCAGTGATTCGTTCGCGGTTGATGTTGGGATCACCGCCGAGCAACCTGACGGTGACGTCGGTCGAGGCCGACAGCAGCCAGATGACCGGACGCATGAGCCGCGCGAAGCGGTCGAGCGTTGGACCGACGACGCCGGCCGTCTTCTCCGAGCGCTGCAACGCGAGCCGCTTCGGCGCGAGCTCGCCGACGACGAGCGTGACGTAGGCGATGAGCAACGTCACGATGAGGAAGCCGAGGACGCCTGCCGAATCGTGACCCATTCCCGAGTCCCGCAGTGCTCCGGCCAGCGAGTCGGACAAGGTCACGGCGCCGAACGCGCTGGAGAGCAACGCCGTCGTGGTCACGCCGATTTGCACCGCGGACAAGAACCGGTTGGGGTTCTCCACCAGCCGCGCAACGTGCTGACCGCGTCGGCCGCTCTCGGCCAGCGCGCGCACCTGTCCTTCGCGCAGCGTGACGAGTGCCATCTCGCTCGCGACGAACACGCCCTCGATGACGATGAGACCGAGGACGACGAGAACGCTGCCCCAGACGGGCATCAGCGTTTAAAGGTTGGCAACGTCGGCTTGTTTGGCCCGAACAGCCTCGGCGGCCTCCTTGAGACCGGCGAGCTCGGTGTCGGTGAGGCTGCGCTCGACGACCTTCTTGGCGCCACCGGCACCGATCTCGGCCTCCACGCCGAGGAAGACTCCACTGATGCCGAACTCGCCATCGACCCAGGTACAGACCGGCATGACCGCGCCACTGTCCTCGGCGACGGCTTTGGCCATCCGTGCCGCAGCCGCCGACGGGGCGTAGTAGGCGGATCCGGTCTTGAGCAATGCGACAACTTCGGCGCCCCCGTTGCGGGTCCGGTCGACCAGCTGGTCGATCGTCGCCTGGTCCATGACATCGGCGAGTGGCTTGCCGTCGACCGTGCACGCGCTGGGCACCGGCACCATCGTGTCGCCGTGTGATCCGAGGGTGAGCGTCTGCACGGACGCGACGGGCACGCCGAGCGTCTCGGCGACGAAGTGCGTGAACCGCGCGGTGTCGAGCATGCCCGCCTGGCCGATGACCCGTTGCTTCGGGAACCCGGTGACGTTGGCGGTCAACGCGGTCATCTCGTCGAGCGGGTTGGAGACGACGATCACGACCGCCTCGGGCGAGAACTTCGCAACGTTCTCGGCGACCTGTCGGACGATCTTGGCGTTGGTCTCGATGAGGTCCATCCGGCTCATGCCCGGCTTGCGTGGAAGGCCGGCCGTGATGACGACGATGTCGGAGTCGGCGGTCTGCTCGTAACCGGAGCCGTCGAGGCCCGTGGTGGCGCCGACGACCTTGGTCTCGAAGCCCTCGATCGGCCGCGACTGGTTCATGTCGAGCGCCAGACCCTCGGGCTTGCCCTCGATGATGTCGGTCAGGACGACGGTGTCGAAGATGTCGTACTCGGCCAGACGCTGCGCGGTTGTCGAGCCGTAGAACCCGGCCCCGACGACCGTCACCTTCTTACCCACTTACTTCATCTCCTCCAGCCTCGCGATGATCGCGTCGGCGTACTCGCTCGTGCCGACGGCGGTCGGATCGTCGCGAGACGGCTTCATGTCGTACGTCGTGTTCTTGCCCTCGGCGATGATCGACGCAACAGCGTGCTCGAGTTTGTCCGCGGCCTTGGCCTCGCCGAGATGCTTCAGCATGAGCATGCCGGACAGGATCATCGCCGTCGGGTTGACCTTGTTCTGGCCCTTGTACTTCGGCGCCGACCCGTGCGTCGCCTCGAACACCGCGGTGGTGGCGCCGATGTTCGCCCCCGGCGCGACACCCAGCCCGCCGACCATGCCCGCGGTGAGGTCGCTCAGGATGTCGCCGTAGAGATTCGGCAGGACGAGCACGTCCCACTCCTCGGGCCGCTGGATCAGACCCATGCAGGTCGCATCGACGAGGTTCTCCCAGGGATCGATCTCCGGGAAGTCCTTGGCCACGTCGCGGAAGACCGACAGGAACAGCCCGTCGGTGTGCTTCATGATGTTGGACTTGGTCACGCAGTGAACGCGCTTACGCCCGTTGTCGCGCGCGTATTGGAAGGCGTAGCGGATGATGCGCTCGGAGCCGAACCTGCTCATCGGTTTGATCGAGATGCCCGAGCCTTCCCGGATCTTCTTGTCCTGCAGGCCGTTGAGGAAGTCGATGACTTTGACGGCATCCGGTGTGCCGGCTTCGTACTCGATCCCGGCGTAGAGGTCCTCGGTGTTCTCGCGCACGATGACGACGTCGACGTTGTCGAACCGGCTGCGCACACCTGGGTAGGACTTGCACGGCCGCAGGCAGGCGTAGAGGTCGAGTTCGTAGCGCAGTGCCACGTTGACCGAGCGGAAGCCGGTGCCGATCGGCGTGGTGATCGGACCCTTGATCGCGACGCCGTTGCGGCGGACCGAGTCGATCGTCTCCTGCGGGAGCGGGGTGCCGGCGGTCTCCATGATGTCGACGCCGGCTTCCTGCACATCCCAGTCGAACGAGGAGCCGGACGTCGCGGCAGCAGCTTCGAGCACGCGCCGAGTCGCCTCGGCAAGCTCCGGGCCGGTCCCGTCGCCAGGGATCAGCGTCACCCGGTGGGTCGTCATCGTCGTTTCTCCTCATTGCCAAGCGCGGCTATACAGCCCGCGTGGAGGCTACCGCCCTGCCGGGAAGGGGGTGACGGCCGCGATGACGCCGATGGCGACCGCCAGGCTCATCAGAACGAGAACGTCGAGCTGGCGGCTGCGGACGACCAGCGAGCCGGCCGCGCGTGGCCGCAGCACAAGCCGGAGTACGGCGCCGAGCGCGAGGGCGCCGGCCACGACGTACATCCCGGGCTGCGGATGGCGGGCGGCCGCGAGGACCACACCCGCGGCGACGCCCGCGACAACCACGAGCAGCGGGTCCGGTCGGCGTCGTACCGGCTCGGTCACGGGAAGGCGGGCGGCCGTTGCGCCGGCGGCTCCTCGCCGGACAGCACGGCGACGGCGAGGTCGGCCTGCGCAGCCCGGACGAGCACGTGGTCGGTGGTGAAGCCGGACATCGAGGTGAACGGGATCTGCGCTCCGGCCAGCCGGTTGGCGACGTCGGCGAGGAAACCGACCAGCTCCCAGGGCAGCGGACCCGGGAAAGTGATCCGCCGCCAGCCGGCGTCGACCTGCTCAGCTGCACCACCCCAGGCCGGATCGTCGAACAGCTCCTCCGGGCCGACCACGGTCACCTCGTCCGGCGAGGCAACGATGCCTACGAAACCCTCGGCGGGTCGCTTGGGGGGTTGCCAGTCGGCCGGGCAGCGCACGACGGCGAGGTGGGTCGGATCGAGCTGGGGTTGCAGATCCGCCGCCATGACGGCACACGATACGTGTCGCTTCTAACCAGATGGGTAGGCCGAACCCGACCAGAAGTCTCAAAGCGAACGGGAGCTGGCGTGGACACCCCTTACCTGCGCGTCGAGGACACCGGCAAGGTGTTCGAGCTGACGTCGGAGGTCACAACGGTTGGGCGGGGCGAGGGGGTTGACGTCGCGCTCGATGATCAAAGCGTGTCGCGACTGCATGCGGAGCTCATCCGTCGCGGGCCGCACGTCTACGTCGCCGACCTCGGACTGTCCGCCAACGGCACGCGCGTCAACGGGCGTCCGGTTGGCCGGCGCATATTGTCCGACGGCGACGTGCTCAGCTTCGGCGGTGCTCGCGCCCGTGTCGGTGGTCTCGCGCCTTCCGAGGCGGCAGCAGAAGAGACGGTTGAGTTGCGTCGTGTCGCTGCGCCGGACCTCACCCGCCGCGAGGTCGAGGTGCTCGCCGCACTGTGTCGACCCGCGCTGCGTCACGAGGCATTCGTGGCCCCTGCGACAGCGAAGGACATCGCCGAGGAGCTCGTCGTCACCGAGGCTGCGGTCAAACAACATCTGCTCCGGCTCTACCAGAAGTTCCGGATCGCCGAAGGCGTCAACCGGCGCGGCCGGCTTGCCAACGAGGTCATCGCGCTCGGCGTCGTACGCCCCCTCCCCACCGGCGACGAAGCCGTCCGCCGCGCCGGCTAGCGGGCGGGACCCGGCCCGAGGTCCACACTGGTGCGTGATGTCCAGTCAGGGCGCCTACCGTCTCGGCGACGGAGCTCCGGTCACTCTTGACTCTGCCCGCGCCATCTGGACGGCCGTCGCCCGTGAAGTCCTCGAAGCGGCGTCGAGCACCGCTTCGGTCGCGCACAGCGAACTTGCGCGTCAGGTGCAGCAGCGGTCCGGCGTGTATACGCGGACGCCGGCAGTGGAGTGGCTGCCGGCTGTCCTTGCCGGCCTGGGCGACGCCGAGCTGACCTCGCGGGTTCGCGCCGACGCTCCGCAAACCGGCACCCGCGCCAAGACGACGGTGCCGCGGCGGCCGCGCGCTGAACCCGCGACGCGTAAGCGGCAGGAGGCGCCACCCGCGATCTGCCCGACCTGCTTCGTGCAATTGCCGGCCAGCGGCCGATGTGACACCTGCCGATAAGCAACTTGTCAGCGCGTGGCGGGGCTATAGCCCCGCCACGTGCTGACAGGTCCGTCATAGGGCGCGGCGCTCTGCGGCTTCGACGCAGTTGCGGAACAGCATCGCGATCGTCACGGGGCCCACGCCGCCGACTCGAGGCGTGATGGCCCCAGCGACTTCCTCGCAGGACTCGTCAACGTCGGGGAGCAGCCGCTTGCCCTCGTAGCGCACACCCGCGCCGATCACGGTTGCGCCCGGTCGGACATGCTCCGGCTGGATCATCCCCGGCACGCCGGCAGCTGCGATGAGGATGTCGGCCCGGCGGGTGTAGTCAGCCCAGTTGGGCACGCCCGTGTGCACGATTGTCACCGCCGCGTTTGCGGTCGGGCGCTTCTGCGACAGGAGGATCGACAGCGGGCGACCGATGGTGAAACCACGGCCCACGATGCACACGTCGCGGCCGGCGACCGGGATGTCGTAGTGGGTGAGGATGGCCTCGATGGCCGCGGGGGTGCACGGTTTCGGTCCTGGCATATCCAGCGCCAGGCGGCCCATGTTGGTCGGGTGCGCCGCGTCCGCGTCCTTGTCGGGGTCGATCTCGTAAAGCGCCTTCTCGTAGTCGAGGTGGCCCGGGATCGGGTATTGCAACAGCATCGCGTCGATGTCATCGGCTTGGTTGAACCGCTGAATCGTCGTGTGCAGCTGTTGCTGGGTCGCATCGTCGGGCAGATGCTCGTGATGACCGGGGTTGAAGCCGAGTTCGGCGGCCTTCGCCTGCTTCATCGCGATGTACCTCGCGCTCGGCTCGTCGCCGCCGACCAGGATCGCCGCGAGACCGGGCGGATGACCGATCGACCGCAGTTTCTCGATGCGCGGCGCTAAGTCGTCGAACACCGCGTCGGCAACGGGTCCGCCGGGCAGCAGTCGCGCAGTCATCGAACTCCTCAGTGGAAGAAGTGCCGGGTGCCAGTGAAATAGAGCGTGACGCCGGCGTCGCGGCACACCGCGATCGTGTCGTCGTCACGCACCGATCCGCCCGGCTCGACTATCGCGCGCACGCCCGCGTCGACGAGCACTCGAGGCCCGTCGTCGAACGGGAAGAACGCATCGCTCGCCGCAACCGAACCCGCGGCGCGGTCCCCCGCGCGACTCACCGCGAGCCGACACGAGTCGACCCGGTTGACCTGACCCATGCCGATGCCAACCGTGGCCCCATCGTGCGCAAGCAGGATCGCGTTGGACTTCACAGCCCGACAGGCGCGCCACGCAAACTCGAGGTCAGCCAGGGTCGCGATATCGGCCGCCTCGCCCGCCGCCAACGTCCAGCTCGCCGGGACGTCGCCCGGTGCACTGATGTCGTCGGCACTCTGCATGAGCAGTCCGCCGCAGATCTGCCGCATGTCGATGCCACGACCACTGTGACCCGACGTCTTCAGGATGCGAATCGACGGCTTGCGGGAAAGGATCTCCACCGCGCCGGGCTCGTAGTCCGGCGCGACGATGACCTCGGTGAAGATCTCGGCGACCTGCTCGGCCATGGCGACCGAGATCGGGCGGTTGGCTGCGATCACTCCGCCGAACGCGGAGACCGGGTCACACTCGTGTGCCTTGCGATGCGCATCGGCGACGTCCGCTCCGGTCGCGATGCCGCACGGGTTGGCGTGCTTGATGATGGCCACACAGATGTCGCTGAAGTCGTTGGCCGCGCGCAGCGCCGCGTCGGTGTCGACGTAGTTGTTGTAGGACATCTGCTTGCCGTGCAGTTGCTCCGCGCGCGCCAGCGTGTCGCCCTGGTACGGCGCTTGATAGAGCGCGGCCCGCTGGTGTGGGTTCTCGCCGTACCGGAGCACATCGACGCGCTCGTACGACGCAGCGACCCAGTCCGGGAAGCCGTTGCCGTCCGGGCTCGGCACGAGCACGCTGGACATCCAGGACGCGACGGCGATGTCGTAGCTCGCCGTGTGCTGGAACGCCTTGGCCGCCAGCGCCTGGCGCTCCTCCAGCGTGAAGCCCCCGCCTTCGATCGCCGCGATGACCGCGGGGTAAGCGGACGGGTCGACGACCACCGCGACAGACGGGTGATTCTTCGCGGCGGCGCGCACCATCGAGGGGCCACCGATGTCGATCTGCTCCACGCACTCGTCCGGCCCGGCGCCGCCCGCCACCGTGTCGACGAAGGGATAGAGGTTGACCACGACGAGGTCGAACGGTTCGACGCCGAGCTCGGCCAGTTGCTTCTCGTGCGACTCCAGCCGGAGGTCGGCGAGTATGCCGGCGTGCACCTTGGGGTGCAGCGTCTTCACCCGCCCGTCCAAGCACTCCGGGAACCCTGTCAGCTCCTCGACCGGTACGACGCTGACACCAGCGTCGCGCAGACGCGCAGCAGTCGAACCCGTCGACACGACCTCGACGCCGGCGCTGGAGAGCGCAGCACCCAGCTCGTTCAGGCCGGTCTTGTCGTAGACGCTGACCAGCGCGCGGCGGATCGGACGCTTCGTCATGTCAACCTGACCTTCCTGTCGGTGACCGTCCACCCGCCGCGGACCATCCGGCCGACGGCATCGACGAGCATCTCGCGCTCGGAAACCTTGATGCGCTCGTGCAGACTCTCGTCGTCGTCATCGTCGAGCACCTCGACCACTCGCTGCGCGACGATCGGTCCGGTGTCGACGCCGTCGTCGACGACGAACAGAGTGCAACCGGTGACCTTGACGCCGTAGGCCAAGGCGTCTCGCGGGCCGTGCATGCCGGCGAACGAGGGTGACAGCGCGGGGTGGGTGTTGACGGTGCGGTCGCCGAACCGCGCCAGGAACTCGGCCCCGACGAGTTTCATGAAGCCGGCCAGAACGATCAGGTCCGGGTCGTGCTCGGCAACGGCAGCGGTCAGCGCCGTGTCCCAGGCGGCCCGGTCGGGATAGTCCGGCACCCGCAGCACGAACGTCGGCACCCCGGCACGTTCGGCCCTGGCCAGTCCCTCGACGCCCTCGCGGTCGGCCCCTACCGCGACCACGCGGGCGCCGTACGACGGATCGGCACATGCGTCGAGCAGCGCCTGGAGGTTGGTGCCCGCCCCGGACACGAGGACGACGAGCCGGCCGGGAACAGAAGGTCGGGACACTGACCCCAACGATAGCGTTCGTGGCATATCGCCATCAGGAGGCGCGACGTGACCGATCAGCCCGATCCGTACGCCCCACCGCCCGCGGGAGGCCCGGTTCCCCAGCCGTCCCCCTACACGTCGCCGCAACCGCCGCCCTATGGCGCGCCGGCCTACGGACAGCCGAGCTGGGCCGCGCCGGCCGGCAATTACGCCTCGTGGCTGCAGCGGGTTGGTGGCTATGTTCTCGACATCCTGGTGCTGGTGCCGTTCTACATCGTCGCGGCAATCGGACTGGGGGTCGGCGGGGGTGGCGGCGCGCTGCTCGCGGTCATCGGCTACCTCGGCGCGTTGATCTTCGGCGTCTGGAACACGATCTTCCGTCAAGGCAAGACCGGCCGCTCGCTCGGCAAGGAGTGGATGGGGATCACCCTGCTCCGGGAGAGCGACGGCCAGCCGATCGGTGCTGGTATGACGTTCGTCCGCGGCATCGCCCACATCCTCGATGCGCTGCCGCTCTACATCGGGTTCCTGTGGCCGCTGTGGGACCGCAAGCGGCAGACCTTCGCCGACAAGGTCTGCGGGACGGTCGTCGTCAAGAACTGATCAGCGGCCGCGACGCCAGGTGAGCGCACCTGCGGCGCCACAGGCCACCGCCGCGACCTCACCGGCAACCGCGAGACCGGTCTGCCAGGGCGACGCACCGAGCACGGTCATGCGGCCGGGACCGGCCGGGCCATCGGCGAGTGTGACCGCGATCGCTGTGAGCAACCCGGTGGCCGCGCCGGCCCCGGCCGCGAGCCACATCGAGGGCAGCAAGGACCTGCCCTCGCGAGCGACGAGCCAGGCCGCGGCGACACCGGCGCAGACGAGGATCGCGATGCCGAGGAGCTCGACCAGCATCGGCGCAGGCCCGGCCGGCACCGCGGCCATCAGTGGGAACGTCGGCAGCGGCCCGGGTCGCGCGCCGGTCAGCGTCACCGTGGCACCTGCACCGACAGCGAAGCCAGGGCCGGCCAGGTAGCCGACGGTGCAGAGCGCGGCGTTGGGGATCAGCGCAATCGTCAGGGCGGCCAACGCCACACCCGCGACTGCACCGCCGCCGAGTGCATCGGCGCTCCCCGTTGCTTCGGCGATGTGCAGAACAAGGGCGGTCGACAGCAGCAGCGTCGCGCCGGCCAGCAGCACGGCGAAGGCCACGGCGCCGGCGACGAGAGGGGCGCGCAGCAGGTCCGGCAAGAGGTCCGCGGTTGCCCGGACCAGGCCGCCGCCACGCGCAGCCCCCCAGCCACCGGCCAGCACGCCCAGGACCGACCCGCACACCAACGCCGCCGCCGGTGACGGCCGCACCGAGCTCGAGTTCGCGGCCGCGGCAACGAAGGTCGTGAGCACGCCGTACGGCACTCCGACAGCGACCGCGATCCGGGCCACGTCTCGAACGGCGTCGATGTCCTGACCGCGCGCCAGCACCGCCGCCGACCGCGCGACGAGGAAGGCCAGCGCAAGGGTCAGCAACAAGGGCGAGAGCGCGATGCTGCCACCGGGCACGCGGAGCGGCACCCGTTGTGCGACCAGCCAGATCTGTAACGCCGCGCGCACGGCCTGACCCGCGGACGCGCCGGTGCGTGAGTCGGCCGCCCACGCGATGAGTGCGATGACAAGCAGCGAGGCGACACCGACAGCAACCGCCCAAAGCGCGGCCAGCGCTCCTCGCCACCAGACGGAGGAGCGATCAGCAACGTCGTCGTACGCCGCACGGGGACGTGTCAGCAGCTCGGTCATCCCGAGTCACGGTGCCAAAGCAGCGACTGAATTCCGAGTCGCCGCGCCGCTCCGGTCGGAGAGAGTGCCCTAACGGCTGACGATGGTGCGCATGAGCGCAGCGGTCTCGCTCGGTGTCTTACCGACCTTCACGCCGACCGCCTCGAGTGCTTCCTTCTTGGCGGAAGCGGTGCCGGACGAACCGGACACGATTGCACCGGCGTGACCCATCGTCTTGCCTTCGGGTGCCGTGAAGCCGGCGACGTAACCGACGACAGGCTTGGTGACGTTGGCCTTGATGAAGTCGGCGGCGCGCTCCTCGGCGTCGCCACCGATCTCACCGATCATGACGATCGCGTCGGTCTCGTCATCGTCCTGGAACGCGCGCAAGCAGTCGATGTGCGTCGTGCCGATGACCGGGTCGCCACCGATGCCGACGCACGACGAAAAACCGATGTCGCGCAGCTCGTACATCATCTGGTAGGTCAGCGTGCCGCTCTTGCTCACGAGACCGACACGGCCCGGCTGGGTGATGTCGGCCGGGATGATGCCGGCGTTGCTCTTGCCCGGCGAGATGATGCCAGGACAGTTGGGGCCGATGATGCGGGTGCCACCGCTGTCTGTCGAGTAGGCGTAGAAGTAGGCCGAGTCCTGCACCGGGATGCCCTCGGTGATGACGACGAGCAACGGGATCTGCGCGTCGATCGCCTCGATCGCCGCGTCCTTCGCGAACGCGGGCGGCACGAACACGACCGACACATCAGCACCGGTCTCCTTCATCGCCTCGCCGACGGTCGCAAAGACGGGGATGCCGTCGACGTCGCTGCCTGCCTTGCGGGGATTGACGCCACCGACGACGCGCGTTCCGGACGCCACCATGCGCCGCGTGTGCCTCGTGCCCTCGGCGCCGGTCATCCCTTGCACGATGACCTTGCTGTCGGCTGTCAACCAGATCGCCATCAGGCCGCTCCTCCGGTCTTCGCGAGCTCAGCGGCCCGACGCGCGGCGCCGTCCATCGTGTCGACCTGCTCGACCAGCGGGTGCGCGGCCTCGGTGAGGATGCGGCGGCCTTCCTCGGCGTTGTTGCCGTCGAGCCGTACGACGAGAGGTCGGGTCAGCGCCTCACCGCGACCTTCCAGCAGCGCTAGTGCTGAGACGATGCCGTTGGCCACTGCGTCGCATGCAGTGATGCCGCCGAAGACGTTGACGAAGACGGACTTCACCGACGGGTCCGACAGGACGATCTCGAGACCGTTGGCCATGACCTCAGCCGACGCACCGCCGCCGATGTCGAGGAAGTTGGCCGGCTTCGGTGCCCCTCCTCCAGAAACAGAGCCGTTGCCACCGAGATCGGCGCCCGCGTAGGCGACAACGTCGAGCGTCGACATCACCAGCCCGGCACCGTTGCCAATGATGCCGACTGACCCTTCGAGCTTGACGTAGTTGAGGCCCTTCTCCTTCGCGCGCACTTCGAGGGGATCGGTGGCCGAGTTGTCGCGGTAGGCGTCGTGCACGTCCTTGTGCCGGAAGTCGGCGTTGTCGTCGAGCGTGACCTTGCCGTCGAGAGCGAGAACAGTCCCGTCGGGGGTCTGCACGAGCGGGTTGACCTCGACGAGCGTCGCCTCCTCGCCGGTGAACACGTCCCACAGCTTCACGATGACGTCGATCGCCTGGGCGCGGATCGCCTCCGGCAGCCGGCCCTTGTCGAAAATCTCTTGCGCCTTGGCCTCATCGACGCCGG
>DATBDO010000082.1:0-14391 GCA_036269855.1 Mycobacteriales bacterium | reverse complement strand
CAGGCCTATGAGCTGCAGGACCTCGGGGCGGACACGGTCGACGCCAACCTGCATCTCGGTTTGCCGGCCGATGCGCGCGACTACGGCACCGGTGCGCAGATCCTCGCCGACCTGGGCGTGCGGTCGATGCGGCTGCTGACGAACAACCCGGCAAAGCAGGCCGGCCTCGAGGGTTACGGCTTGTCGGTCGTTGCCCGCATTCCGCTTCCTGTCCGCATCACCGCCGACAATCTGCGCTACCTGCGGACCAAGCGCGATCGGATGGGTCACGACCTGCCCGGCCTGCCGCGCCTCGACGACGAGGTCACCGAGGCAAGCGCAGATGCGTTGCCCGCGCACGTCGGAGAGCGGGCGGCGCGGCTCGAGCCGGCAGCGGTACGCAGTGCGATACGCATCGCACGTGCCCTGTCACCACTGGCTCTTCCCGTGCTGACGGAAGAAGAGCTGGCCGACCTGGCCGCGAGCGAACGGAGCCCGGCTTGAGTGGCACAGGTGCACCGGCATCGGGCCCGGCGCCGGACGGGCGTGGTCTTCGTGTCGCCGTCGTCGCCACCCGCTGGCACCAAGAGGTGTCCGACGCCCTCGTTGCGGGTGCGCAACGTGCGCTCACCGAGTGCCGGGTCGAGGACACCGCCGTCGTTCGCGTGCCCGGTGCGTTCGAGCTGCCAGTCGCTGCGAAGGTTCTCGCTCAGCAGCGCTACGACGCCGTCGTCGCGCTAGGGGTCGTGATCCGCGGCGGCACACCGCACTTCGACTACGTGTGCCGAGCAGCCACCGACGGACTCACCCGCGTCGCGATCGACGCCGGGATCCCGGTAGGGTTCGGCGTGTTGACCTGCGACGACGAGAAGCAGGCGCTGGACCGGTGCGGTCTCGACGGATCCAGCGAGGACAAGGGACGGGAGGCCGTGATGGCGGCGGTCGACACGGCACTGCTCCTGCGCAAGGTGCGCCGGGGCGAGGGCCATGAGGAGGCGGACGAGCGCTGAGCTCGCCGCCGTTCACCGACCCGTCCATCTCGCTCTGAAAGGTCCATCGTGCTTTCGCTTGTCCTGCCCAAAGGTTCCCTCGAGAAGGCAACGCTCGAGCTGTTCGACGCCGCCGACCTCGCTGTCCGCCGCGGCTCCGACCGCGACTACCGCGCATCCGTCGACGACCCGCGCATCGACCGGGTGATGTTCCTGCGTCCGCAGGAGATCCCGCGTTACGTCGAGCAAGGGCTGTTCGACCTCGGCATCACCGGCCGCGACTGGGTCTCGGAAACCGCTAGCGGCGTCGAGACGGTCTGCGAGCTCGAGTACTCCAAGGCGACCGCCAACCCCGTCCGGGTGATTCTCGCCGTACCCAACGAACACCCGGCAAAGACAGCAGCCCAGCTGCCGGACGGCGTGCGCGTGTCGACCGAATACCCGGAGCTGACTCGGCGGTTCTTCGCCGATGCCGGCGTCAAGGCGGTGATCGTCCCGTCCTACGGCGCCACCGAGGCGAAGGTCCCGGACATCGTCGACGCCATCGTCGATGTGACCGAGACCGGGTCGTCGTTGCGCGCGCACGGCTTGCGCATTCTCGACACGCTGCTCGTGTCGAAGACCGAGCTGGTCGCGAACCCGGACGCCTACGGCGACACCGACAAGCGCGCCGCGATGGAAGACATCGCACTGCTGTTGCAGGGCGCTATCCGGGCCCGGGGACAGGTGCTGTTGAAGCTCAACGTCGCCGGCAGCGATCTCGACGCCGTTCTGACGCTGCTCCCGGCCATGGCGTCGCCCACGGTCACCCGACTTGCGCACGGCGATATGAACGCCGTCGAAACCGTGGTGCCACGTCGCGGCGTCAACACGCTGATCCCGGCGCTGAAGAGCGCAGGCGCCAGCGACATCCTCGAGCTGGCCATCAGCAAGATCGTCGAGTGATCTTTGCCGACGACAACGGCGACGTCGACCCGGCGCTTGCCCCGCTCCTCGCCACCGCAACGACAGAAGAGGTCGGCCTCGCTCTGCTCAGCGCCCGACTGCTCGTTCCCGTGGTGGCCATGCGTTCCGACAGAGAGGCAGACATGGCCGTACCCGAGCTCGTGAACGAACACGGGCTGCGGGCGCTGCCGGTGTTCTCGTCGTACGACGCCCTGCGGGCCTGGCGGGACGACGCCCGGCCGGTCCCGATGTCGGGCGCCCGGGTCATGGCCGCCGCCAGATCCGAGGGGTACGACGGCGTCGTCCTCGACGTGGCGGGTCCCCATCCGTTCACCTTTGCCATCGGGTGAGCGATCGGGTGACCGGCTGCTAGCCTGGTCGCGCGACCGGTGGGTCTCCGGACCTGCCAGCAAGCGGAGCCTCGACTCCCACCCGCCTCGTTCCCCGGAACGACGGGTCATCGCCGGCCGGCCTGGCCGACCGGCGTTGTCGTCTCGAGGTCCTGTGCGCGCGTCGTACGGGACCTTTCATCAGGTCTCGGGTCATGTCAGCAACGCCCGAGGAGGCCCCATCAGCGTCGAACCCCGCATCAACGACCGGATCCGTGTCCCCGAAGTACGTCTCGTCGGTCCCAATGGTGAGCAGGTCGGCATCGTCGCCATCGGCGATGCGCTGCGCCTGGCCCAAGAGGCAGACCTCGACCTCGTCGAGGTGGCGCCGACCGCCCGCCCGCCGGTCTGCAAGCTCATGGACTACGGCAAGTGGAAATACGAGACCGCACAGAAGGCGCGCGAAGCGCGCCGCAACCAGGTGCACACGGTCATCAAAGAGATGAAACTCCGGCCGAAGATCGATCCGCACGACTACGAGACCAAGAAGGGTCACGTCGTGCGGTTCTTGAAGGCGGGGGACAAGGTCAAGATCACGATCATGTTCCGCGGTCGTGAGCAGTCCCGACCCGAGCTCGGGTTCCGGTTGCTCAAGCGCCTCGCGGAGGACGTCCAGGAACTCGGTTACGTCGAGTTCGAACCGAAGCAGGACGGCCGCAACATGATCATGGTGATGGCCCCACACCGGAAGCAGCAACACGCACGGGCAACGGCTACCGCAGCACAGCCGGCGCCCGCCGAATAGACGATCAGGAGACGAGGCAGCGATGCCCAAGATGAAGGCGCACAGCGGTGCGAGCAAGCGGTTCAAGGTGACCGGCAGCGGCAAGCTCATGCATCGCCGCGCCAACCGCAACCATCTGCTCGAGCACAAGTCGTCGACTCGCACTCGCCGGCTGGCCAACGAGGAGCAGCTGTCCCCGGCCGACACCAAAAAGGCCAAGAAGCTGCTCGGCCGCTGAACCTCCCCGACCTGACCCCTCTCACTAGCAAGGAGTTCTCCCGTGGCACGCGTCAAGCGGGCTGTCAACGCCCACAAGAAGCGCCGCGTCGTCCTCGAGCGCGCGAGCGGCTACCGCGGCCAGCGGTCCCGGCTCTACCGCAAGGCCAAGGAGCAGATGCTCCACTCGCTCAACTACTCCTACCGCGACCGGCGTGCGCGCAAGGGTGAGTTCCGCCAGCTGTGGATCCAGCGGATCAACGCTGCCGCGCGGGCCAACGGGATGACCTACAACCGCTTCATCCAGGGTCTCAAGGCCGCGGGTGTCGAGGTCGACCGCAAGAACCTCGCCGAGCTGGCGGTCAACGACCCGGCGGCGTTCACCGCGATCGTGCAGGTCGCCCGCGCCGCCGTACCCGTCCAGTCCGGCACCGGCGAGTCGGCCGCCTGACCGAGGCCGGCCGAGCGGCCATCACCTCGCCGCACAACCCCCACATCGTCGCGGCCCGCAAGCTGCGCCTGCGCAAAGAACGTCGCGCCGTTGGTGCGTTCCTCGTCGACGGCGTGCGCGCGACGACGGAAGCCTTGCGAAGTGCGCACCGAGTCCGCGACGTGTTCATCACCGACGAGGTGGCGAGCGCCAACACCGGCCTGGTGCAGCTCGCCGTCGATCGCGGCGTTCCGCTGACCGTCGTCAGTGACCGGGTGGCTCGCGCGCTCAGCGACACGGTGCACCCGCAAGGCGTCACCGCCGTCGTCGACATCCCGACGGCGCAGCTCGACGACGTACTCCCTTCCGACGTGCGGTTGGTCGTCGTCCTCGACGGTGTCGCCGACCCGGGCAACGCCGGCACGGTGGTCCGCACGGCTGCGGCCGCCGGCGCGGATGCCGTCATCTTCTGCCGCGACAGCGTCGATCCCTACGGCGCCAAATGCGTCCGTGCGAGTGCCGGCGCATTGCTGCACATCCCCGTCGTCAGCGAGGCTGAGCCAACCGATGCCATTGCACGTCTGCGCGAGCGAGGCATGCAAGTGCTGGCCACGTCGCTCGACGGCACTGATGTGTTCGATCTGCGCGAGGAGTTGCGTCGACCGACGGTGTGGTTGTTCGGCGGCGAAGCACATGGCTTGTCACCGGACGTGCAGGCAACAGCTGACCGCACGGTCCGCATCCCGATGACGCCGCGGGTCGAGAGCCTCAACCTCGCCGCGGCGGCGGCAATCTGCCTCTACGCCTCGGCGCAGGCCCTGGACACCCGATGACGCTCGGAGTTGTCATGGCAGGCCCTGGAGGCATTCGCTCGCTAGGCTGAACGGGTGTTCGACAAGGCCGCATACGACGAGCTGCCGGACGGCGTTCTCGTTGCGGGCGCCGACGGCCGGGTCGAGGTCATCAATCCCGCCGCCGAACGCATCCTCGGCCGGTCCCGAGACGAGGCGATCGGACGGGACTACCGCGAGGTGCTGCCGCTGGTCGACCCGCAGGGGCGGGACTGGTGGGCGTGCACCGAGCCCTACGACGGCCTGCCCACCCGCATCCGCCAGCCGGAGCGCCTCCTGACCCTCGACCGCAGCGCCGGATCCCGCGAGATCCTGGTCACCGCGCGCTACGTCCGGGACTCCGACCGTCGGGTCGTCAGGCTTGTCGTCAGCCTGCGCGACACCGAGGCGCGGGCCCGCACCGAGCGCAGCGGAGCCGAGCTCGTCTCAACGGTGGCGCACGAGCTCCGGTCGCCGCTGACCAGCGTCAAGGGTTTCACCGCAACGCTGCTCGCGAAGTGGGATCGGTTCAACGACGAGCAAAAGAAGCTGATGCTGCAAACGGTCAACTCCGACGCCGACCGGGTAACCCGCCTGATCAGCGAGCTGCTCGATGTCTCGCGGATCGAAGCCGGCCGATTGGAGCTGCGCCGTCAGGTGGTCGATCTGGCCGCCGTCGTCCAGCGCGACATCGCCGCGCGCGTCGCCGCCGGTGAGGCGGAAGATCGGTTCCGGGTCGTGACCGCCGGCCAACTGCCGGAGATGTGGCTCGACCCCGACAAGATGGCGCAGGTCGTCGGCAATCTCGTGGAAAACGGGCTGCGGCACGGCGCCGGCACGGTCACGATCACCGTCGCCCCGGCCGACGGCGACGGCGCCGAGGTCTCGGTGAGCGACGAGGGCGAAGGCATCCCGGCCGAAGCGGTCGGCCGGGTGTTCGCGAAGTTCTGGCGTGGCGGCGGTCGCGGCGGCACCGGACTCGGGCTCTACATCACCAAGGGCATCGTCGAGGCCCACGGCGGCACCATCGAAGCCGGGCAGGCTCCGTCGGGCGGCGCATGCATGCGCTTTACCGTGCCCGCCGGCACGCCCAGCTTCGCCCGCTGAGCGCCGACGGGCGCCCCGACCGCGACCCCCTCCATAGACTTCCGCTGCGCCTCGCGCGCCGTACCGAAGGCTGCTCCCGATGCCCCGATCAGACAACTTCGACCCCAAAGAGGTGGCCACCCTGCAGGCCGACGCACTCGACGCCGCCGTCGCGGCCGGCGAGGCGGCGTTCGCCGCGGCGACCGACCTCGATGAGCTGGCGCGCGCCCACACCGCGCATCTCGGGCCGCGGTCCGAGGTTGCGCTGGCCCGGCGCGAGCTCGGCGGGCTGCCGCCCAACGCCCGCGCCGATGCCGGCCGCCGGGTCAATGTGGCCCTGCAGGCCCTGACCGAACGGCACGCAGCCCGACGCGACGAGCTCGAACGCGATCGCGACGCCCGCGCACTGGCAGAGGAACGTGTCGACGTGACGCTGCCGTGGGACCGGCACCCGGTCGGCGGACGGCATCCGCTGACGCTGGTCCAGGAACGCGTCGCCGACGTCTTCGTCGCGATGGGCTGGGAGATCGCCGAGGGACCCGAAGCCGAAGCCGAGTGGCTCAACTTCGACGCGCTCAACATGCCTCCGACCCATCCGGCCCGGGAAACGCAGGACACGCTGTGGGTCGAAGCACCGGCCGGAGGCGTCGTACTGCGGACGCACACCTCGCCGGTCCAGGTGCGGAGCCTGTTGCGCCGGGGCGCGCCCTGCTACGTCGCCGTTCCCGGCCGGGTCTATCGCAACGACCCGCTCGACGCCACCCACTCACCGGTGTTCCACCAGGTGGAGGGGCTGGCTGTCGACGTCGGTCTCACGATGGGCGACTTGCGCGGCACGCTGGACCTGCTCGCGCGAGTGATGTTCGGCGACGACGTCCGCATCCGGCTCCGGCCGGACCACTTCCCGTTCACCGAACCGTCCGCCGAGGTCGACCTGCTGTGCTGGGTATGCCACGGCGGCTCCGCCGAGCCCGGGGCCGAGCCGTGCCGCACCTGCGGATCCGAGGGGTGGATCGAGTGGGGCGGCTGCGGGATGGTGCACCCGGTCGTGCTGCTCTCCGCCGGCGTCGATCCCGACATCTACAGCGGGTTCGCGTTCGGCATGGGGCTCGAGCGCACCCTCATGGAGAGGCACGGGCTGTCCGACATCCGGGACCTCATCGAAGGCGACGTGCGAGTGACGCGCGCGCTCGGTCGGGAGACCTGACCGATGCGGGTTCCCCTCTCATGGCTTGGCGCCCACCTCGACCTGGGCCAACCTGATCCCTGGGACATCGCCGAGCGTCTGACCAACGCCGGTCTCAAGGTCGAGCGCGTCGACGTCACCGGTGCCGACATCGACAACGTCGTCGTTGCTCGCGTACTCACGATCGAGGAACTCACCGAGTTCAAGAAGCCGATTCGCTGGGTGAGCCTCACCGACGGCAAGGACGAGCGACACGTCATCTGTGGCGCGGCCAACTTCGCCGTCGGCGATCTCGTTGCGTATGCACGCCCGCCCGCCATGTTGCCGGGTGGCTTCCGTGTCGACCGGCGAACCGCTTACGGTCGCGAGTCCGACGGAATGATCTGCTCGGCGCGCGAGCTCGGCATCGGCGACGACCACACCGGCATCGTCGTGCTTCGCGCGCACAACGACACCGTTCTCGGTGACGGCGACGATCCCGGGCTGGCGCTCGGCGCGGATGTCGTCAGCGTGCTCGGGCTTCGTGACACCGTTCTCGAGCTGGGCATCAATCCTGACCGCGGCTATGCGCTGTCCATTCGCGGTGTCGCGCGTGAAGTCGCCACGTCCTATCGCCTCGACTTCCGTGATCCAGCAGACCTCGAGGTGGCCACTTCGTCCGCGGGATATCCGGTCCGCATCGACGATGTCGATGGGTGCGACCGCTATGTGGCGCGTGTCATCACCGGCGTCGATCCGACGATGCCGAGCCCGCGGTGGCTGCAACGACGGCTGACGCTGGCCGGGATGCGACCGATCTCACTTGCGGTCGACGTCACCAACCACGTCATGCTCGAGCTAGGTCAACCACTGCATGCATTCGACCGCGGGCGGCTTACCGGCGATCTCGTCGTACGACGGGCTGCCGGCGGCGAGACCATCCGCACACTCGACGACGTCGTACGCACCCTCGACCCCACCGATCTCGTCATCGCCGACGACAGCGGCGCGGTTGCCATCGCCGGTGTGATGGGCGGCGCGAGCACCGAGATCGGCGCCACGAGCACGGACATCGTGTTGGAGTCGGCGCACTTCGACCCGACGTCGATCGCCTACACGTCGCGACGGCACCGGCTCGTGTCTGAAGCCTCGCGTCGCTTCGAGCGCGGCGTCGACGCCGCGCTCGCTCCGGCCGCGGCCGAGTCAGCGGTTCGGCTGCTCGCCGCGATCCTGCCGGTCGAGGCAGCGGCATCGACCGACATCGACAAGCGCCGTGAACGCGCATCCATCGAGCTCGATCCTGGGCTTCCGAGCCGGCTCGCGGGTGTCCCTTACACCGCCGACCAGGTCCGCGGCCGGCTCGTCGACGTCGGCTGCGCGGTCGATGGCGAGGTCCCGCTCATCGTCATGCCGCCGAGCTGGCGACCGGACCTGCGCCGGCCCGTCGACCTGGTCGAGGAAGTGGTGCGACTCGAGGGCTACGACGCCCTGCCGACGACCGTGCCGCGGGCGCCGGCAGGGCGCGGGCTCACCCTCGCGCAACGGCAACGCCGACAAGTAGGGCGCGCGTTGGCGGCGGCGGGTTGGGCCGAGGTGCTGACGTATCCGTTCACCGCACCAACCGTCGGGGACGCGTTGCTGTTACCGCCGACGGATGAGCGCCGGCCGTCCGTACGCGTCGCCAACCCGGTCTCGGACGAGGAGCCGATGCTGCGGGCAAGCCTGCTTCCCGGGCTGCTCGGCGCGCTCGCTCGCAACGTCGGCCGCGGCTTCCCGGACGCGGCGCTGTTCGAGGTCGGCCCGGTGTTCCGCTGGCGTTCCGACGCGGCCGACATGCCGCGACCACCGGTTGCCAGCCGCCCGGACGACGACACTCTCGCCACCCTCGACCGGGCGTTGCCGGCACAGCCGCTGCACGTCGCGGTCGCCGTCACCGGCAACTGGGACAAGGACGGCTGGTGGGGTCCGGGGCGACCCGCGGGCTGGCAGGACGTCGTACAGGCGGTGCGGGGGCTCGCTGACGCGGTGGGCGCTGCGGTGGAGGTGACGGCGGCCGACGTCCCGCCCTGGCATCCGGGCCGTTGCGCCGCGTTGATCGTTGACGGAGCGGTCGTCGGGCACGCCGGCGAGCTGCACCCGCGGGTCATCGAGTCGCTGGAGCTCCCGGCCGGGACTTGCGCCGCCGAGCTGGCTCTGGAGCCGGTGCTCGCCGCCGCCCCCGAGGTCACCCTCGCTCCGGTCGTGTCCGCCTACCCACCGGCGACCGTCGATGTCGCACTCGTCGTCGATGCGGCCGTGCCGGCGGCTGCGGTCGAGGTCGCGCTCCGGGCCGGGGCCGGGCCGCTGCTCGAGGAGCTCAGGCTCTTCGACATCTATACCGGCGATCCGATCCCGGCAGGGAAGCGCTCACTGGCGTTCAGCCTGCGGCTGCGCGCGCCGGACCGGACGCTCAGCTCGGAGGAGTCGGTAGCGATCCGCGACGCCGCGGTGGCCGTGGCCGCCGAGCGCTGCGGCGCCGTACTGCGGGGCTGAGCCGGCGGCACCCCCGGCTGTGCATGGATAATCATCCGTCTGTATAGTCATACGGCATGGGCCTGAACGCGGCAGTCGCGGGCGCGAGCGGCTACGCCGGCGGCGAGTTGCTGCGGCTCCTCGCGGGCCATCCCGACCTGGAGGTCGGTCCGATCAGCGCCGCGGGCAACGCCGGCCGGCGGCTGGGTGACGTACATCCGCAGCTGGTCAGCCTGGCCGACCGACCGCTCGTCGGTGTCTCGGGCGAGCCGGGGGACCCGGCCTTCGACGGTGCCGATGTCGTCTTCCTGGCCCTTCCGCCCGGCGCCTCGGCCGCTCTGGTGGCCGCGCTCCCGCCGGACGTCGTCGTCGTCGACCTCGGCGCTGACTTCCGGCTCGCCGATCCGGCGGCCTGGGAGCGCTTCTACGGCGGCGCGCACGCCGGGACATGGACCTATGGCCTCCCCGAGCTGCCGGGTGCCAGGGGCGCCATCCGCGATTCCCGTCGGGTGGCGAACCCCGGCTGCTATCCGACGGCGGTGACGCTGGCGCTCGCGCCGCTGCTTGCCGCCGGCGTCGTCGAGCCGGTCGATCTCGTGGTCGTCGCCGCGAGTGGCACCAGCGGGGCCGGCCGCGGAGCCACGGTCAACCTGCTCGGCAGCGAGGTCATGGGGGATCTGTCCGCTTACAAGGTCGGCGGCACCCACCAGCACCTGGCCGAGATCACCCAGTCGTTGTCCGCCTCGGCGGGGGAGAGCGTGACGCTGTCCTTCACGCCGGTACTCGCGCCGATGCCGCGCGGCATCCTCGCCACCTGCACGGCCAGGCTCGCGACCGGTGCCGCCGTTTCGGCCGCACGCGATGCACTGAGCGCGGCCTACGCCGATGAGCCCTTCGTGACCCTGCTGCCGGACGGGCAGTGGCCCCACACGGCCGCGACGGCCGGCAGCAACTCCTGTCATCTTCAGGTCGCGGTCGACACCGGTGCGTCCCGTGTCGTCGTCATCGCCGCCATCGACAACCTCGGCAAGGGAGCAGCAGGGCAGGCGGTGCAGAACGCCAACCTGATGCTCGGCCTGCCCGAGACCGCCGGCCTCGGCATCGACGGGCTGGCGCCGTGACGGTTACTGCCCCCTCGGGCTTCCGGGCGGCCGGTGTCGCTGCCGGTTTGAAGTCGAGCGGCTCACGCGACGTCGCCGTCGTCGTCAACGACGGCCCGCACTTCGCCGCGGCAGGCGTGGTGACGAGCAACCGGGTCAAAGCCGCGCCCGTGCTGTGGACCGAGCAGGTGCTCACGTCGGGTCAGCTGCGCGCGGTCGTGCTGAACGCCGGCGGCGCCAATGCCTGCACCGGCCCGGACGGCTTCGCCGACACCCATCGCACCGCGGAGTACACCGCCGAGGCCCTCGGCTGCGGGGCCGGTGAGATCGCCGTCTGCTCGACCGGGCTCATCGGCGAACGGTTACCGATGGACAGCCTGCTCGATGGCGTCGGAAAGGCCGTCGCAGCCTTGTCGTCCGACGGCGGCGACGACGCGGCGGACGCGATCCGCACCACCGACACGGTTCGCAAGACGACAACGACACGCGCGCACGGCGTCACCGTCGGCGCCATGGCCAAGGGCGCGGGCATGCTCGCACCGGGACTGGCGACGATGCTCTGCGTTCTGACCACGGATGCGCAGGCAAGTCCCTCGGAGCTGGACGCGATCTTGCGTACGGCAGTGCGCACGACGTTCGACCGCGTCGACACCGACGGATGCATGTCGACCAACGACACGGTTCTGTTGTTGGCCAGCGGCGCCAGCGGCATCGATGCCACGACGGCGGATCTCGACCAGCTCGTCTTCGCTGCCTGTGACGACCTAGCGCGCCAATTGGTTGCCGACGCCGAGGGAGCGACAAAGGACGTCGTCATCGAGGTGGTGCACGCCGCGAGCGAAGATGACGCTGTCGAGGTTGGCCGCGCCGTTGCCCGTAGCACTCTCCTCAAATGCGCGCTCTACGGCAACGACCCCAACTGGGGCCGCGTCCTTGCCGCGGTCGGCACGACGCAAGCGGTGTTCGAGGCGGACGCCGTGGACGTCGCGATCAACAACGTGTGGGTGTGCCGCAACGGCGCTGCTGCAGAGGACCGGGCGCTGGTCGATATGAGCCACCGCGGCGTGTGCATCAGCATCGATCTGCATGCGGGACAAGACGCAGCGGTGATCCGAACGACAGACCTGACCGTTGCGTACGTGCACGAGAACTCGGCCTACTCGACATGACACGACTCAGCGACGCGCACGCGAAAGCAGCCGCCCTCGTCGAGGCGCTGCCCTGGCTGGAGCGGTTCCATGGCCGCACGATCGTCGTGAAATACGGCGGACATGCGATGAGCGACGAGGCGCTCCGCGAGACGTTTGCCGAGGACGTGGTCTTCCTTCGTTATGCCGGCATTCGCGTCGTCGTCGTACACGGTGGCGGTCCGCAGATCAACGCCCACCTCGATCGGCTCGGCATCGAGCAGGTGTTCGCCGGTGGTTTGCGCGTCACGACACCGGAGACCATGGACATCGTCCGGATGGTGCTCGTGGGCCAGGTGCAACGCGAGATCGTCGGCCTGCTCAACCAGCACGGACCGTTCGCAGTCGGGCTGTCCGGCGAAGACGGACGGTTGTTCACCGCCTCGCGGCGGCATGCGGTCGTCGATGGCGAGACCATCGACCTCGGACTCGTCGGTGACGTCGTCGACGTGGATCCGGGTCTCGTGCAGGGACTTCTCGCGGATGGGCGGATCCCCGTCGTGTCGAGCGTGTCCCGTAGTGAGGACGGCCAGGTTTACAACGTCAACGCCGACACCGCCGCCGCCGCTCTCGCTGTCGCTTTGAAGGCCGAGAAGCTGGTCGCGCTCACCGACGTCGAAGGGCTCTACGCCGACTGGTCCGCGGACCCGACCGAGACGCCGGGCGACGTGCTGAGCCAGCTCACCGTCGCGGAGCTCGAGGTGCTGCTGCCCTCGCTGGCTGAAGGGATGGTTCCCAAGATGGAGGCGTGCCTGCGGGCCGTCCGCGGTGGCGTGGCAACCGCTCACGTCATCGACGGGCGGGTGGCTCATGCGCTGCTGCTCGAGGTCTTCACCGACTCCGGCGTCGGAACGATGGTCGTGCCGGACGCGCGCACATGAGCCTCGATCGCATGACGGCGACGAAGGCGCTGCAGCAGCGTTGGGACGCGGTCATGATGCGCAACTACGGCACTCCGCCGATCGCGCTCGTCCGCGGTGAGGGGTGTCGCGTCTGGGACGCGGACGGCCGGGACTACCTCGACCTGCTGGCCGGCATCGCGGTGTCGTCGCTCGGCCATTCACATCCCGCGGTCACGGCCGCCGTCAGCGAACAAGTGGGCCGGATCGCCCACACCTCCAACCTCTACATCAACCCGGTCGCGCTCGAGCTCTCGGAACGGTTGGCCGGTCTGTTCGGTGGCCCGGGCACTCGCGTGTTCCTCTGCAACGACGGGACAACCGCCAACGAAGCCGCGATCAAGGTGGCACTGCGGGCCGGCGCCGGGCGCCGCCGCTTCGTCGCCGCCGACAACTCCTTCCACGGCCGCAGCCTCGGTGCGTTGGCCCTGACCGGCAAAGCAGCGGCGCGGGAACCGTTCGCACCGTTCGGCATCGACGTCACGTTCGTGCCCTACGGCGACGCCGACGCGCTCGTCGCCGCGGTTGACGAGGACACCGCTGCCGTTGTGCTGGAGCCCATCCTCGGCGAAGCCGGCGTCGTACCACCGCCCGGCGGCTATCTCGCTGCCGCCCGGCGGGTCTGTGACCAGACCGGAGCGCTCCTGGTCCTCGACGAGATCCAAGGCGGCATCGGCCGGACCGGTCACTGGTTCACCCACCAGCACGACGACGTCGTGCCGGACGTCATCACACTTGCCAAGGGACTCGGTGGCGGCCTGCCCGTCGGAGCCTGCCTGGCTCGCGGTGAGGCGGCTGAGGCGTTGCAGCGGGGAGACCACGGCTCGACGTTCGGCGGCAACGCGGTCTCCTGCGCGGCTGCGCTGGCGGTGTTGGACACCATCGAGCGCGACGGACTGCTCGAGCACGTCGCCGGCACCGGCCGCGACTGGGCGGCCGACCTGGCCGCGGTGTCGCACCCGCTGCTGACGGGAGTCCGCGGTCGCGGATTCTGGCTTGCGCTGACGGTCGAGAGCGGCTCCGCCGCCGCGATCGAACAGGCCGCGCGGGACGCGGGATTCCTGGTCAACGCCGCCGCGCCGGACGCAGTCCGGCTCGCGCCGCCCCTGGTACTCAGCGCGGACGAGGCCAAGTCGTTCGCCGCCGCGCTCCCCGGGATCCTCGACGCGGCTCAAACCGCCGTTAGTGTCGGCGCCACAGTGTCGACACCGGCAGTGCCGTCGACGACGACGGCGGGGAGGGGATAGCTGCGATGACCACGCCGCACGTGCTTGTGGTCGAGGACGACCCGAGCGTCCGCGGTCTTCTGCAGACGCTGCTCAGCGCCGAGGGGTACGACGTCGCCACGGCGTCGGACGGCCTGGCCGGTCTGGTCAAAGCAAGCAGTCGCCGACCCTCGTTGATCCTGCTGGACCTGATGATGCCGGACCTGGGCGGGATCCGGGTGCTGGAGGAGCTACGCGGTGACCCGGCGCTGGCCGATGTCCCGGTCATCGTCGTGACCGGGAAGATCGACGCGGTCGCCGGACTGCAGGACGTGCTCGGTGAGGACTCGGTGTTTGCCAAGCCGTTCGGCGTCGCCGAGCTGTTGGCTCGGGTCGCCGAGGTCACCGGTGGACCTGAGGGTGATGCGTCGTGACCCGGCACTTTCTCGTCGACGACGACCTCACCCCGGCCGAGCAAGAGGCCATCCTGGACGAGGCCGACCGGATGAAGAAGGACCCGTTCAGCGCGCAGCCGTTGGCAGGCCCGCAGTCCGTTGCAGTCATCTTCGAGAAGCCGTCGACGCGCACCAGATTGTCGTTCGATGCGGGCATCGCACAGCTCGGTGGGCACCCCATCGTGATCGACGCGCGCAGCACGCAGCTCGGACGTGGCGAAACCATCGAGGACACCGCGCGGGTGCTGTCGCGATACGTGTCGGCCATCGTGATCCGCACC
>DATBDO010000081.1:0-3875 GCA_036269855.1 Mycobacteriales bacterium | reverse complement strand
GTACGGCGTCTGCAGCTGCCGTTCCGCGACGTCGACTGGGGCGAGTGGGACGAGGTGCTCCGCCGGGTGCACCGGCCGGCCCGGCACGTCACCATCGCGCTGGTCGGCAAGTACGTCGACCTGCCCGATGCCTACCTGTCGGTCTCCGAAGCGCTACGCGCCGGCGGCATCGCCCACGACGCCAAGGTCGAGATCCGCTGGGTCACCTCCGACGACTGCGAGGACCCGGCCGCTGCCGTCCGGGCCCTGGACGGCGTCGACGGCGTGCTGGTGCCCGGCGGCTTCGGCGTACGCGGCATCGAGGGCAAGCTCGGCGCCGTTCGGCACGCCCGCGAGCACGGCATTCCCACGCTGGGTTTGTGCCTCGGCCTGCAGTGCATGGTCATCGAGGTTGCGCGCAACATGGCGGGGCTCGACCACGCCAACTCCGCGGAGTTCGACCCGGAGACGCCCCATCCGGTGATCTCGACCATGGACGACCAGCTCGACGTCGTGGCGGGGGAGCGGGACATGGGTGGCACGATGCGCCTTGGTCTCTACCCGGCGCAGCTGCTCGAGGACACCCTGGTCCGCGCCGCCTACCGGGCCGCTCAGGTCGACGAGCGACACCGGCACCGCTACGAGGTCAACAACGCCTACCGCGACCGGTTGGAGGCGACCGGGCTGGTGTTCTCCGGCCTGTCGCCGGACGGACGGCTGGTCGAGTACGCGGAGCTGCCCGAGGACATCCATCCGTTCTTCGTCGGCACCCAGGCCCATCCGGAGTTCCGGTCCCGGCCGACTCGAGCGCACCCGCTGTTCGCGGCGTTCGTCGCCGCCGCGTTGCGCCGGGCCCAGGACTCCGGTGGCGCGATCGGCGGCGTGACACTGGCCGACGACGCGGTTTCCTTGCCGCGTTGACGCCGCCTGCGGCTGACGGGCCGATCGCGGACACACCGACGTCGTACGAAGTCCGCGCGAGCGAGACGCTCCTGCGCACACAGCGGGTGATCGACGTGCGCTCCGACGTCGTCGTGCTGCCCGACGGTTCGACGGCGACACGCGACGTCGTCGTACATCCGGGTGCGGTCGGCATCATCGCCCTCGATGACGACGGCCGGGTGCTGCTCGTGCAGCAATATCGGCACACGGTCCGTCAGCTGCTCTGGGAGCCGCCGGCCGGACTGCTCGACGAGCCGGGGGAGGATCCGCTCGTCGCGGCGCAGCGCGAGCTGTTCGAGGAGGCGCACCATCGCGCCGACCGGTGGGACGTCCTGGTCGACGCGTTCACATCACCCGGCATGACGGACGAGGCCATCCGGATCTATCTCGCCCGCGATGTCCGGCCGGCCGAGGAGCCGCGCTACGAAGCCACTGACGAGGAGCGCGACATGCCGGTGCGCTGGGTCGCGCTGACCGACGCTGTCGACGGCATCGTCGCGGGCCGGCTGCACAACCCGATGGCGGTCATGGGGCTGCTCGCCGCGGAGCGGGCCCGGGAGCGAGGCTTCGAGGGGCTGCGCCCGGCGGATGCACCCTGGCCACAGATGTCTCCGTGGCCCGGCTCCAAGAAGGCGGAGCGGATCTAGACTTCCGGCGCCGGAAGCGACCAGAGGAGCGTTGCCCGATGAGAGTCGGCATCCCGCGCGAGGTCAAGGACAACGAATACCGGGTCGCCATCACGCCCGCCGGTGCGCATGAGCTCGTCACCGGCGGTCACACGGTCTACATCGAGAAGGAGGCCGGGGTCGGGTCGTCGATCCCGGACTCCGACTTCGTGGCGGCGGGCGCCGAGATCCTCGGCTCGGCCGACGACGTCTGGGCCGAGGCCGAGCTGGTGCTGAAGGTCAAGGAGCCGATCGCGGAGGAATACCCCCGCATGCGCTCCGGGCAGGTCCTCTTCACCTACCTGCACCTCGCCGCGTCCGCCGAGTGCACCAAGGCGCTCGTCGACGCCGGCACCACGGCCATCGCCTACGAGACCGTGCAACTTGCCGACGGGTCGCTGCCGCTGCTCGCGCCGATGTCCGAGGTCGCCGGCCGGCTGGCGCCGCAGGTCGGCGCCTACCACCTCATGCGCCAGGGCGGCGGACGGGGCGTCCTCATGGGTGGGGTGTCCGGCGTCTACGCGGCGAAGGTCGTGGTCCTCGGCGCCGGCGTGTCCGGCATGAACGCCGCGGCGATCGCGCTCGGTATGCAGGCCGAAGTTCTCCTCCTCGACCTCAACATCGAGCGACTGCGGCAGGCCGACCGCATCTACCAGGGGCACCTGCAGACGATCGCGTCCAACCGCTACGAGGTCGATCGCGCATGCGTCGACGCCGACCTCGTCATCGGTGCCGTTCTGGTTGCCGGTGCCAAGGCACCGATCCTGGTCACGGACGACCTGGTCTCCCGGATGAAGCCGGGCAGCGTCCTTGTCGACATCTCGATCGACCAGGGCGGTTGCTTCGAGTCGAGCCGGCCGACCACGCATTCCAACCCGACCTACACGGTGCACGAGTCGGTCTTCTACTGCGTGGCCAACATGCCGGGGGCAGTGCCACACACCTCGACCTACGCGCTGACCAACGTGACCATGCCCTACGCCATGCGGATCGCGTCCCTGGGTTGGCGGGCGGCCGCGCAGGCCGACGTCGCGCTGGCGCGAGGGGTCAACGTCGTGGACGGCACTGTGGTCTACGGCCCGGTCGCCGAGGCGCACAGCCTGCCGTGGCGTGAGCTCGACGAGGTGCTCGCCTGAAGACCGGTGACCCCACTGAGGCCTCGACCTCAGGTGCAGAGTCAGCCGCGCCGCCGCCGCGAGAACTGGTCCGGACCATCCAGTCATACCTGGATCACCTTGCCGTCGAGCGTGGGCTGGCGCGCAACACCCTGACGTCGTACCGACGGGACCTCAACCGCTACCTCGCCGAACTGTCCGGGCAGGGCGTGCAACGGCTCGAGGACGCGAGCGAGGAGCACGTGGCGGCCTTCCTGGCTGCCCTGCGGCGTGGGGATGACCATCACCCGCCGCTACGCGCGTCGTCGGCGGCCAGGGCGGTGGTCGCGGTCCGTGGCCTGCACCGGTTCGCGGCCCGGGAGGGGCTGGTGTCGGCAGACACTGCGAGCGGCGTGCGACCGCCCGCGCCGCCCCGTCGGCTGCCGAAGGCGCTACCGGTCGACGACATCCTGGCGTTGCTGGAGGCGGCCGGCATCGAGGACAACCCGCGCGGGCTGCGCGACCGGGCTCTGCTCGAGGTTCTCTACGGGACCGGCGCGCGCATCAGTGAGGCAGTCGGCCTGGAGGTCGATGACCTCGACCTCGAAGGCGCTGCGGCATTGCTGCACGGCAAGGGCGGCAAGGACCGGCTGGTGCCGGTAGGCCGGCACGCACGCTCCGCGGTGGACGCCTACCTGGTCCGCGGTCGCCCCGCGTTGGTGGCAGCCGGTCGGGGCACCCCGGCGTTGTTCGTCAACCATCGCGGCGGCCGGCTGTCGCGGCAGAGCGCATGGACGGTGCTCCGGCAGGCGGCCGAGCGGGCGGGCATCACCGCCGACGTGAGCCCGCACACCCTGCGGCACTCGTTCGCGACTCACCTTCTCGACGGCGGCGCCGACGTCCGCGTCGTCCAGGAACTGCTCGGGCACGCCTCGGTGAGCTCGACGCAGATCTACACGCTCGTCACCGTGGACCGGTTGCGCGAGGTCTATGCGACCGCGCATCCGCGCGCCCGCTAGTTCCGCCGACGACGCCTCTGCGCAGGGATTTCGCCGAACCTCTTGCTGCCATGCAAGGTGGCGCAATACAGTCGCCGCTTCGTCGGCCCATGGACATCTCGTCATGTCGCGCCGACGTCATGTCGTCAGGCAGATGGAGCGACCAATCACTATGTCGACATTGAAGCGCGGCGCTA
>DATBDO010000080.1:0-5385 GCA_036269855.1 Mycobacteriales bacterium | reverse complement strand
CCGCGATCGATGCCGTTTCGGCGTTGTGGGGTCACCATGGAGGCAGAGCTGCGCGATGCCGTCGACGACCCACCGTCTGCGAGGGACTACAACCGCATCGAGCGGGCCATCTATCGCTGGCTTGCACACCCGCGGCTGTGGCCGCACCGGCGACGGGAGGCGGCGGCGGCTGCTTCGTCGGCGGCGGCTGACAGCGCAGGAGCCCCGCGCGGTTGATTCCGCACGGGGCTCCCTCTGTGCTGGGTGGTTACGGGTCAGGTACTGCTCGACGACGACGAGCTGCTGCTCGACGAGGACGAGCGGTTGGGCATCGGGTCGCCCTTACCCATGCCGTCCTCGACCGCCGTGACGGTGAAGTCCTTGTCCATCTTGACCGTTACGGGTGTGCCGTCGGCCTTCGTCATGTGTGCTTCGTACGCCGCATCGCCCGCGTCGGTCTCGACCCGGTAGACCGTGCCGCCCGGCACCGCCTTCAACGCCGCGGCCTTGGCCTTCGCCGCGTCCGAGCCGGTCAGCTGCGTCTCGTCCGACCTGACTGGGGCAGCGCCTCCCATCGGGCCACCGCGTCCGCCCGGCCTGGCGCCATCGGGTACCCCGCTCTGGGGGCCGCCGTAGGCGTAGGTCGACGCCGCGGGGGTGGTCGAGTCCGCCGCGGACGCGGTGAGCGTGCTCGCCAGCACACCACCTGCCACCGCGCCCGCGGCGGCCAGACCGACGGCCGCCGCCTTCCCGCGCCAACGCGACCGGGTCGGCATCTCCATGTCGTCCATCGTGATCTCCGTTTCCGCCGTCTGCTCCGACGGCCGTGGGATCACCCTGGCGACTCACGCTGTACGGCGCCTCAACGCAACCTGTGACTGCGCTGGCAACCGATCGCCGTCGCGGTGGTGCTCGCTATTCGCCTGAGTCGCCGGCGCCTCTCTTGCCGATCAGTGTTTCGAACGCGCGGTCCATCGCTGGGTTAGGTGTCGAGAGCAGCGCGGCGAGGCTCGGGATCGCGGGACGGTTCGGCCATTCGGCGGCGATGAGATCGATCGACTCCCGGCCGCGAACCGTGACGCAAGCCCGCTCGAACGTCAGGTCGCGGTGCAGCAGTCCGAACGTCACGCACGGCGCCTCGGTGAGACATGTCGGACAGTCGCCGTTGGAGTCCGGCTCGTGCAACGCCTCGACATCGGCCAGCAGCCGGTCGAGCTCGTCCACCCGGCGCTCGGCGAGGACACGCGCGTCGAGCAGGTCGGTGACCATGGTCGCGAAAATCGGGGAGTCGGCCGCAGCACTCACCGGCCAACCGTACGGCGACCGACGGGAAAATCCAGGACCGACACGGCGCTCAGGTTTCGAGGTCGGCGAAGACCACCAACGACCGCGGCACATCGTTGACGACCAGGCAGTCGACCCCGGCGTCGACAAACCGCGACAGATCGTCGAGGGCGGGACACCAGGCGATGACGTCCAGCCCGGCCCGGTGGGCCAGGTCGACCGACCACGCGGCATCGCGGTGGACCGGCGCCCGGTCGGCCTCGTTGACCGCGAACGAGTCGACATGCACCGCAACTGCCTGCAGGCCGAGATGCCGGGCCGCGGGGATCGCCTTGCGCATGGGGAACCGCACCCAGGTGAGCAGTCCCGCCGGCGCGCTCGGCGCCACTTCCTTGGCGATCAGAACGGCTGACGGGTCGAACGAGGTCATCAGCAGCGGTCGGCGTCGTACCTCGCCGGCGGCAAGCCGGCCCACGGCCGCGGCGGTCGTCGCGTCTCGCTTGCGCAACGCGTCCTCAGCCGACGACTTGATGTCGAGGTCGACGCCGACGTGCTCGGGCAACGCGTCGAGAAGATCGCGAAGACGCAGCGCGCCGTCGCAGCGGTCGTAGTCGAGCTCGGTGAAGAAACGTCCATCGGGCACCGTGGGGAAGTGCGCCGCAATGAGAACGTCGTCGGCGGTTGTCCGCACGTCGACTTCGACCCAGGACAGCCCGCACCCGACCGCGGCCAGAAACGAATCCAGCGTGTTCTCCGCGTGACCATCCACGACGCCTCGGCCCATGCCGCGGTGGCCGCACAGGACCGGCGGTTCGGCGAAGACGCCGCCGCGCACTTACTTGTGGAAGAGCGTGTTGGCCCTGGCGAGGTCGTCCTCGAAGTCGACCTCGAGGCAGTTGAACCGCGAGATGTCGACAGGCTTCACCCGTAGCCCGTCGTCCGCGATCGCGGTTTCGATCGCCCGCTCGAAGTAGTCGTTGTCATCGCACTTGTCGAGATGCCGCACCAGGAGATCGCGATCACCGGCGGCGACGTAGTTGATGCCGACCGCTTCTCCGAGTGCGCCGACGACCGTCTTCGACAGCTCGCGCACATAACCATCGTCGTCGATCGAATACTTGACCTCTTCCTCGCCGACCGCTGCGTGGTTGACGCAGACAATGCTCTGTTCGGCACCGAGGTACGAAGCCAGCTCGTCGAGGATTTTCGGGTCGAACACCACGTCTCCGTTGAGCCAGAGCACACCGCCGGCAGGCGCCCGCTCGATCGCGCGCAACAGGCTCTTCGACGTGTTGGTCTCGTAGTAGTCCGGGTTGTAGAGGAAGACCGCGTCCGGGAACTCCTCCATGATGAGCTCTTTCTTGAAGCCCACCACGATGTAGACCGGTCCCGATCCGGGCAGCGCGGCGAGGTTCTCCAGCTGCTGCTGCATGATGCTGCGGCCGTCTTCGAGGTGCGTCAACGGCTTGGGAAACGGCCGGCCGAGGCGGCTTCCGGTGCCGGCGGCGAGGATCACGGTGGAGAAGTCGCTCATCGGCGACCACACTAGCCACCGACTAACCTGCAGCCCGTGACGATGGACGAGCCGGGGCATCCGCATCTCGCCGAGCTCCGCGACCGCGTGCGCGGCGGTGGTGCGCCGAAGTACCACGAATCCAACGCCGAGAAAGGCAAGCTGTTCGCCCGCGACCGCATCTCGCAGCTCGTCGACGATGGCTCGTTCGTCGAGGACGGTCTCTACGCCAACGTGCTTGCGGGCGACCTCCCGGCCGATGGCGTCATCACGGGCACGGCGACGGTCGCCGGTGGGCCGGTGTGCCTGATGGCCAACGACTCGACGGTCAAGGCCGGCTCCTGGGGAGCGCGCACGGTCGAGAAGATCATCCGCATCATCGAGACCGCTTACCGCACCGGCGTACCGATGGTGTGGCTCGTCGACTCTGCCGGCGCTCGGATCACCGACCAGGTCGAGATGTTCCCCGGCCGTCGGGGCGCGGGCAAGATCTTCCACACCCAGGTGCGTGCGTCCGGCAGCATCCCGCAGGTCTGCGCGCTCTTCGGGCCGAGTGCCGCCGGTGGCGCCTACATCCCCGCCTTCTGCGACGTCGTCGTCATGGTCGACGGCAACGCGTCGATGTACCTCGGTTCCGCCCGCATGGTCGAGATGGTCGTCGGCGAGAAGACGACCCTCGAGGAAATGGGCGGCGCCAAGATGCACTGCACCGTTTCCGGCGTCGGTCACTTCCTGGCGAAGGACGAGCCCGAGGCGCTCGGCATCGTCAAGCAGTACCTCTCTTATCTTCCGTCCAACTGGACCCAGCAGCCACCGGTGGCAGATCCAGCTGAGGCGGGCAAGGGTGACCTGCGCGCACTCGTGCCGGCGAGTGAGCGACAGGCGTTCGACATGCGCCGCTACGTCAAGGCGATCGTCGATGACGGGTCGTTCTTCGAGATCCATGCACTCTGGGCGCGCGAGCTCGTCGTCGGCTTCGGTCGCTTGAACGGCGAGGTCGTCGGCGTCGTCGCCAACAACCCGATGTTCAAAGGCGGCGTGCTTTTCGTCGACTCGGCTGACAAGGCGACCCGCTTCATCCAGCTCTGCGACGCGTTCAACGTCCCGCTGCTCTTCCTCGCCGACGTTCCCGGCTTCATGGTCGGCACCGCGGTCGAGCGCGAAGGCATCATCCGCCATGGCGCCAAGATGATCAGCGCGGTCAGCGAGGCGACCGTCCCCAAGATCTCCGTCATCGTGCGCAAGGCTTACGGCGCCGGGCTCTATGCCATGGCCGGGCCCGGGTTCGAACCCGACGCCACCTTGGCGCTGCCGACCGCGATGATCGCGGTGATGGGCGCCGAGGCGGCGGTCAACGCCGTTCACTACAACCGCATCGTCGCGATCGAGGACGAGGACGAGCGCGCCGCTTATGTTCAGAAGCTCCGGGACGAATACAACGCCGACATCGACATCATTCGTCTCGCCAGCGAGCTCGTCGTCGATGCGATCGTCGAGCCGGAGGACCTGCGCGCGCAGCTGATCCGCCGCTACGCCGCGAGCCGCGGCAAGGACCGCAGCTTCTCGCGCAGGCGGCATGGAGTGACGCCGGTCTGACCGTGGGAGCCGGGCCGACGACGGTCGAAGCGGCACGCCGGGAGGCGTTGGCGCTCCTTGCCCGCACGTTGACCGATGCCGGTGTCGACTTCTTCGTCGTTCCGACCTACATCGGCGAGCCCTACCGGCTCGGCGTGCTGGCGACGTCGCGGGCGGCCGCGCTGGCGGCAGTGCGCTCCTCCGGCGGCGGATGGAAGGCCCGCCGACAGGGGCCGGGCCGCCCCGGCACCGCCGTCCCCGTCGCCGACCTCACCGACGACGGCCAGGCCGCTCTCGTCGTGTTCCGTCCGCGGTCCTGGCCCGACTCGTCCTTCCGGTTCGCCGCAGGGGCCGGGGTCACCCTCGAGTTCTGGGTCCCGACCGAGGACGGCTGGGACGCTCCGCTGCGAAACCCGGTGTCCTGTCTGATCCCGTTGTCCGGTCAGTCCCCGGCGACGGTCTCCGTCGCCGGGGCTTCGTACCGGACCGTGGCGGCGCTCACGGACCGGCCATGGGATGACATCGACGTGCCCATCGACGTCGTCTACACCTGGGTCGACGGCGCTGACCCGGAGTGGGTGGCCCGGCGGGACGAGCGCCTCGCCGCGCTCGGTGGCCCGGCCACGGTGCGGCGGGAGGCGTGCGACGAGATTCGCTTCGCCGACCACGGCGAGCTGCGCTACTCGCTGCGTTCACTCGAGCAGTTCGCACCGTGGGTGCGGACGGTCTACCTCGTGACGGCCGGGCAGCGTCCGGACTGGCTCGTCGACGGCCATCCGCGGCTGCGTGTCGTCGACCACCGCGACATCCTCGAGCCGGACGCGCTGCCGACCTTCAACTCGCTGGCGATCGAGACCGGCTTGCATCGCATCGACGGCCTGTCCGACTCCTACCTCTACTTCAATGACGACGTCTTCGCCGGCCGGTCGGTGACGCCCCGGCAGTTCTTCCTCCGCCCGGACGTACACCGCTTCTATCCGCAGATGCGCGCGACGCTCGACCCCGGTCCGCGCACGGACGACGATCCGCCGTTC
>DATBDO010000079.1:0-2282 GCA_036269855.1 Mycobacteriales bacterium | reverse complement strand
GGGCGACGACCGTGACATGGGACGACCTGGGATCAGGTCGCGCACGCTCTCGGCGCTCATGCGCGCGACCGCCGTCGCACCCTGCGGCGCTTCGGTGCCCGCAGCTTCGCGGCGAGCTCGGGCGCCTCGCGTTCCAGGCGGTTTTGGTGCGGTCAGTCCCTAGATCTGACCGTTCCTGGCCGTTCCTTACCGTCTCCCCCGCGCCAGCGACCCACTTACCTAAAAGGAATGCCGCTTAGTCAACCGGCTTGTCCTCCTCGTCGTCCACATTCGAATCCCCGTGGCGGTACTCCCGGAAGCCCGCTCGCTGAGCGGGCTTTTCGCTTTCTGAGGGCCTCGGGTGCGGTTGTGTTATCCGCTGTGCGAGCTGCTCCCCGAGGCGCCCGGCCCGGCTCGTCGGGTTCACGCTCACCGTCTCGTCAGCGACTGTCGGCCCTGACCGGCGCTCTGAGTCCACCTGCCGAGCAAGGGTTTGAACCCGCGTGCGTCGGAGATAGGTCCTTGGGGAACGGTGTACAGGTGATGACCGATCGCGGGTACGGAATCGTCGGCTCGATCGCGATTGTCTGCACCCTCGTCGTCGTCGCGTTCCCGGGCTCGTCTGCCGCGCAGGACCAGGTAACCGTCCCGACGACCGTCGGCCAGACCGTCACGGTCACGTGGCAGGGCACGGCGCTACCGGGCGTCAACACGAGCAGCGAATGTCCGGCCGACGCCAGTACGAGCGCGCATCCGATCGATATCGCCGTCCCGGCGGGGACCTATGACCAGGTCGCCGTCGACGCGACCGCCACGATCAGCTACGACGGACCCGTCGACATGATTGTCACCGTCGTCATGCCGGACGGCAGCAGCGTCTCCGGAGACAACGGGTTCGTCGACACCGACGAGAGCACGTCGTTCTCGAACCCGGACGCAGGCACCTACCAGGTGATCGCGTGCATGTTCGCCGGCGTGGTGCCGCAGCCCTACACCGGCACGCTCACGCTGACGGCCACGGCGCCGACGGCGGCAGCGCCCAGGCCTTGCGGTGCGCCTGGCAAGGCGCTCAAGTTCAGCGTTCCTTCCTACGTCGACGTGAACCGCGCCGGGGGCGAGCCCAGCGTCGAGACCCACCCGAGCGGGACCCTGCTGTACGCCGCGCACGCCGGGACGACCCACTTCTACGCGCCTGAGATCACCAATCCGACCTCGGGTGCGTTCGCGAGGAACTATCGCGGCCAGGTATATGCCTGGTACAGCGACGACCATGGCGCGACCTGGAACTACGTCGACCGCACGCTGCCGCCCGATAACTCCGGCGGCTCGGGCTTCTCGGACCCGGACTTCGCCATCGACACGGCCGGCAACACCTACCTGTCGGAGATCAACCTCGCGAACGTCGCGGTTTCGAAGTCAACCGACGCCGGTCACTCGTACAAGCTGCAGAACTTCTTCGCCGAGACGATCACCGACCGGCAGTGGAAGGCCGCCGGCCCGCCGAACACCGTCTTCATTGTCGGCAACGCGTCGGAGGGCGGAACGGTTCCGGAGGAGCCGGTCGGCAACAACGGCCACACGATCTACCGCAGCACCGACGGCGGCAAGACGTTCTCCCAGGGGATCGCCAACGAAGGCGGACTCGGCGACCTCAAGTTCGACAACGGATCGGGGACTCTGTACGAACCTCACTACCAGGATGGCGACCTGCAGCTGGCCGCGTTCCGAAACGCGCTCGCGCCCGACGTCGAGACCGCGCTCACGCCAGAGATCGACACGGTCGCAACCGGCGTCGACATGCTGTCGCATTGGCCGGCGATCGACGTCGACAGCGCCGGGAACGTCTACATCGTTTGGGACGAAGGCGGGGACGGCACACGCGCAGCGGGCGTCTACTACTCGTACTCGAAGGACCGTGGACGCAACTGGGCGCCGCCGGTGCGCGTCGACCCCGACGATCACACGGACATCTGGCCATGGATCGCCGTCGGCTCGCCGGGGCGGGTCGCGATCGCCTGGTTCGGCAACGACAACGAGCTCCCGAGCAACGACGCCGAGCAGGCCGGTCCGGCCGACCCTTGGAATGTCTACGTCGCCCAGACAGTGACCGGCCTCGGCTGCTCGAACTCGACATCGGCCGGCTTCAAGGTCACGCGCGCGACGCCGCTGCCCTTCCACGTCGGCACCGTCTGCATGGGCGGCACGATCTGCCAGGCGGAAGTGGTGGACCGCCGGCTCGGTGACTACTTCACGATCGACACCGACACCACGGGTGCACTGGTCGCCGCATACTCCGACACCCG
>DATBDO010000078.1:0-19108 GCA_036269855.1 Mycobacteriales bacterium | reverse complement strand
CGACCTCCCCGGCGTCGTGCTGGCCAGTGGTGGACTCTTCGGCATCGTCCTCGGACTGGTGCGCGCCAACGCGCTGGGTTGGACATCGACCTACGTGCTGACGGCGTTCACTGTCGGCGCCGCCGCCATCATCGCCTTCGTTGCTTGGGAGCGGCGTGCGTCCGAGCCGATGCTGCCGATGCGGTTGTTCGCCTCGCGCGGCTTCGCCGCGACGAACCTCGCCAGCGTGCTCATGTTCTTCGGGATGTTCGGCTCGATCTTCCTGCTCGCGCAGTTCTTGCAGACCGTGCAGCACTACTCGCCGCTTGAAGCTGGTCTACGCACGCTGCCATGGACCGGGATGCCGATCGTCGTCTCACCCATCGCGGGTGCGGTCGCCGACCGCATCGGCGGCAAGCCGGTGGTGTTGGTCGGACTGCTGCTCCAGGCGAGCGGACTCGCATGGCTCGCGGCGGTGTCCTCGCCGACCGTCCCGTACGGGAGTCTGTTGCCGGCGTTCATCGTCAGCGGCACGGGCATGGCGATGTTCTTCGCACCAGTCGCGACGATGGTGCTCGGCACCGTGCGCCCCGACGAAGTAGGCATCGCGTCCGGTGCGACCAACGCGCTGCGTGAACTGGGCGGAGTCTTCGGTGTCGCCGTCCTCGCGTCCGTCTTCGCGGCGCACGGTGGCTACACCTCCGGCCTCGACTTCGTCGACGGCCTTCGTCCCGCGGTTGCGGTCGGAGCTGCGGGTGTGTTCCTCGCCGCGCTGGCCCTGCTCGCCGTACCCCGTCGTACGACGCCCGTCGCCGTTCAGCCGGTGATCACGACGCGTCGTCAAGCAGCTTTTGCAAGCGAGTGATTCCTTCGACGAGGTCGTCGTCGCCGAGCGCATAGGACAGACGGAAATAGCCGGGCGCGCCGAACGCTTCACCGGGGACGACTGCGACGTCGGCTTCGTCGAGCACCAGCTCGGCAAGCTCGGCCGATGACTGCGGGGTGCGACCGCGCAAGCTGCGTCCGAGGACGCCCTTGACAGAAGGGAAGCAGTAGAACGCGCCCAATGGCTCGGGGCACTCGACCCCGGCAGCTTCCTGAAGCATCTGCACCATCGTGCGGCGGCGCCGGTCGAACGCGGTCCGCATCTCCCCGACGGCGGACAGGTCGCCGCGCAGAGCTGCGACCGCCGCGGCCTGCGCGACGTTGGACACGTTGGACGTGGCATGCGACTGCAGGTTCGTCGCCGCCTTGACGATGTCGTCCGGCCCGACCAGCCAGCCCACCCGCCAGCCGGTCATCGCGTAGGTCTTGGCGACACCGTTGACGACGACGCATCGGTCGGCGAGCTCGGGCACGACGACTGGCATCGACGGAGCGGTCGTCCCCCACTCGGCGGCGGCGCCGTAGACCAGGTGCTCATAGATCTCGTCGGTGAGTACCCAGAGGCCGTGCTCCACTGCCCACCGGCCGATCGCCTCCACCTGCTCGGTGGCGTAGACGGCGCCGGTCGGGTTCGACGGCGAGCAGAAGAGCAGCACCTTGGTGCGCGGCGTTCGCGCGGCCTCGAGCTGGTCGACCGTGACGAGGTATCCGGCCGTCTCGTCGGTCGCGATCTCGACCGGCAGTCCGCCCGCCAATCGGATGCACTCGGGATATGTCGTCCAGTACGGCGCCGGCAGCAGCACCTCGTCGCCCGGGTCGAGCAGCGTGGCGAAGGCCTGGTAGACCGCCTGCTTGCCGCCGTTGGTGACCAGCACCTGGCCGGGGGTGACGGCGTACGACGAGTCGCGGGCGGTCTTGGCCGCGATCGCCTCCTTGAGCTCCGGCAGGCCGCCAGCCGGCGTGTAGTGGTGCATGCGCGGGTCCCGGCACGCCTCGATCGCCGCCTCGACGATCGGGTCCGGCGTCGCGAAGTCGGGCTCGCCGGCGCCGAAGCCGATGACGTCGCGCCCGGCGGCTTTCAGGGCCTTGGCCTTGGCATCGACGGCCAGCGTGGCCGACTCGCTGATCGCGGCGATCCGCGCGGATACTCGATGCTCGGAACGCGTGGGCTCGGGCGACGCCATGCGCCCATCGTCCCAGCGGCCGATTGTGTCGGTCCACCCGGTTAGCGCCCGCGATCGGCGCGTTCGACCCCCTGCCGGGCCCGACGTACACTGGCGCGTCCGAGGGCAGTAGCTCAATTGGCAGAGTCCCGGTCTCCAAAACCGGTGGTTGGGGGTTCGAGTCCCTCCTGCCCTGCGAGGGAACGACCGGCACGAGAGCAACCGGCACAAGACAGTAAGGGCGGAGGTGGAAGGCACCGGTGACACTCACCACTGAGCGGGCACCGCAGCCTGCGGGCGGCGGCCGGGGTGCCAAGCGACCCGGCATATTCGACCGCCTCGCCGTCTACAACCGCCAGGTTGTCGCTGAACTTCGCAAGGTGATCTGGCCGACCCGCAACGAACTGGTGACCTACACGATCGTCTCGATCGTCTTCGTCACCGCGATGGTTGCGCTCGTCTCTCTTTACGACTTCGCCTTCACCAAGGCCGTTCTCGGCATCTTCGGCTGAGCGCCCACCACTGTCCCGACAACCTTCGAGGTAGTTCCCCATCGTGACCGAGTTCCAGGCCGAGCCAGTCGAGTCCGCCGAGCCCCTGGCCGAAGCGGCCGAGGCGATCGAGGAGACCGCTCCCGACCTTGTCCCAGCGACGGAGGCGGGGTCCGGCGCGGACACCATCGACGAGCTCGGCGCCGGGCTGAACGAGGACGCGACGCCGGGCTACCTGGACGAGTCGGCCGAGTCCGCGGCGGACGCACCGGCGTTCTCCGAGGACGTCGCCGACGGTGCCGCCGAACCGGTTACCGACCTCGAGCCGGCCGCCGTCGAGGAGGATGCCGACCCGGTCGAGGCGTTCCGCACCGAGCTCGTCACGCTTCCCGGCGACTGGTACGTCGTCCACACCTACGCCGGATACGAGAACAAGGTGAAGGCCAACCTCGAGACCCGGATCGCCTCGCTCAACATGGAGGACTACATCTTCCAGATCGAGGTGCCCACCCAGGACGAGATGGTCATCAAGCAGGGCAAGCGTCAGACCATCCAGTCCAAGGTTTTCCCGGGCTACGTGCTTGTTCGCATGGACCTGACCGACGAGTCGTGGTCGGCCGTCAAGAACACGCCCAGCGTCACCGGCTTCGTCGGGACGACGCACCCGACGCCGCTGTCGACCGACGACGTCGTCAAGTTTCTCGCGCCAAAGCCCAAGGAAGCCAAGAAGGCCGAGGCGCCGAAGGTCGTCGACTACCAGGTCGGTGAGTCGGTCACGGTCATGGACGGGCCGTTCGCGACCCTGCCCGCGACCATCAACGAGATCAACGCCGAGGCCCAGCGTCTGAAGGTCCTCGTGTCCATCTTCGGCCGGGAGACCCCGGTCGAGCTCTCCTTCAGCCAAGTCTCGAAGATCTAGGAACGACATGCCTCCCAAGAAAAAGGTCGCCGGCCTCATCAAGCTGCAGATCCAAGCCGGTCAGGCGACGCCCGCCCCGCCGGTCGGTCCGGCGCTCGGCCAGCACGGCGTCAACATCATGGAGTTCTGCAAGCAATACAACGCAGCGACCGAGACGCAGCGCGGCAACGTCATCCCGGTCGAGATCACCGTTTACGAAGACCGGTCGTTCACGTTCATCACCAAGACGCCGCCCGCCGCGCGGCTGATCCTCAAGGCCGCCGGTGTCGAGAAGGGCTCAGGCGAGCCGCACACCAACAAAGTCGCGTCGATCAGCCAGGCGCAGGTGCGCGAGATCGCCGAGAGCAAGATGGCCGACCTCAACGCCAACGACCTCGACGCGGCAGCAAAGATCATCGCCGGCACTGCACGGTCGATGGGCATCACCGTTCGCGATTGATCCAACCGTCGTGGGAGGCCATCGCGCTCCGCACGCAAGTGCGCAGCAGGCCGTTTGCACCACAGGAGGAAGCACGACATGACCAAGCGTTCGAAGTCCTACAACCAAGCTGCGGCGCTCATCGAGCCGGACAAGCTCTACAGCCCGGCCGAAGCGGTCAAGCTCGCCAGGCAGACGTCGACCACCAAGCGGTTCGACTCCACCGTCGAAGTCGCGATGCGACTCGGCGTCGACCCGCGCAAGGCTGACCAGATGGTCCGCGGCACCGTGTCATTGCCGCACGGCACCGGCAAGACCGCGCGCGTCGCGGTGTTCGCCACCGGTGAGAAGGCAGACGAAGCGCGTGCGGCCGGCGCCGACATCGTCGGTGGTGACGAGCTCATCGAGCAGGTCAACGGCGGCATGCTCGACTTCGACTCCGCGGTCGCGACCCCCGACATGATGGGCAAGGTCGGCCGGCTCGGCCGGGTGCTCGGTCCGCGCGGGCTCATGCCCAACCCCAAGACCGGCACGGTGACCAACGACGTCGCCAAGGCGGTCGAGGACATCAAGGGCGGCAAGATCGAGTATCGCGTCGACCGGCAGGCCAACCTGCACTTCATCATCGGTAAGTCCTCGTTCAGCGAGGAGCAGCTGCTCGACAACTACGTCGCTGCGCTCGACGAGGTGCTCCGCGCGAAGCCGTCGGCCGCCAAGGGTCGCTACCTCAGGAAGATCGCGATCTCGACGACCATGGGGCCGGGCATCCTGGTCGACACTTCTCGCACCCGCAACCTCACCGCTGACGGAACCGGAGATGGCTCGTCGGATTCCGACGCGGAGAGCTGACGCGCGGATAACTGCTAGCCTTTCTCCCGCCGAAGACCGCTGGTTCTCCTCCGGGAGCGAAGCGTCCGCTCACGCGGACGGCCTGCGCAGGTGAAGTGGTACGTCGCCGGCTCCGCTGGCCTGACGCCCCGCGCACCTGCGCCGGGGCGTTTCGGCGTTTGAGGACGACGTACCGAACGAGAGGAGACCAATGGCCAGGCCAGACAAGGCCGCCGCGGTCGCCGAGCTCACCGATGCCTTCCGCCAGTCGTCAGCCGCTGTGCTCACCGAGTACCGCGGGCTGACCGTCGCCCAGCTCAAGGAGCTGCGGCGTTCGCTTGCCGGCAACGCCACCTACTCGGTCGTGAAGAACACCCTGACCAGGATCGCCGCGCGTGAGGCCGGCGTCGACACGCTCGAGCCGTTGCTCGAGGGTCCCTCGGCGATCGCGTTCATCACCGGCGACCCGGTCGAGGTGGCCAAGAGCCTGCGCAACTTCGGCAGGGACCACCCCTTGCTCGTCGTCAAGGGCGGCGTGCTCGAGGGCCGGACGATCACGGCGGACGAGATCAAGAAGCTCGCCGACCTCGAGTCGCGCGAGGTGCTGCTCGCCAAGCTCGCCGGCGCGATGAAGGCGTCGATGCAGCAGGCGGTGAGCCTGTTCGCCGCACCACTCGGACAGATGGCCCGCGTGTTGGGCGCGCTCGAGGCGCAGAAGCAGAGCGAGCCACAAGCCGTCGCCGAGGCACCGGCCGAAGAGGCACCGACTGCCGAGGTCGAGGCACCCGCCGAAGAGGCACCGGCCGAAGAGGCACCGGCCGAAGAGGCACCGACTGCCGAGGTCGAGGCACCCGCCGAAGAGGCGCCCGAGGCGCCGGAGTCCCCGGCCGCCGAGGACACCGACGCAACCCCTGCGGCCGAGCCCGCGCCCATAGACACCGAGACCAGCTGACAAGGGAAGAGGACACCACCATGGCGAAGATCGCATCTGACGACCTGCTCGACGCGTTCAAAGAGATGACGCTCATCGAGCTGTCTGACTTCGTAAAGCAGTTCGAAGAGACCTTTGGCGTTACCGCTGCCGCTCCGGTCGCCGTAGCCGCGGCCCCGGCCGCGGGCGGCGCGGCCGCCGGCGGTGGCGAGGCCGCGGCCGAGCAGGATGAGTTCGACGTCATCCTCGACGGCGCGGGCGACAAGAAGATCCAGGTCATCAAGGTCGTGCGCGAGCTGACCAGCCTGGGTCTCAAGGAAGCCAAGGACCTCGTCGACGGCGCTCCGAAGACCGTCCTCGAGAAGGCCAACAAGGAGACAGCCGACAAGGCCAAGGAGGCGCTCGAAGGCGCCGGCGCCAGCGTCACCGTCAAGTAGTACGTCTCATTCGCCTCAGGCGGCTCACCTGCACCGGGTGGGCCGCCTGACGCGTGCTCGGCCTGACCGTGGGGTAAGCCCAGGCCGGGTAATCACGAGGGACTACCGCCGGGTAGCCTGTCTCCGCTGTGACTGGCGTCACAGCAAGGCGTTACGCATGGCAACTCACGTCGTTGTCCCTAGCGGCATGGAAGGCGGTCGTGCGTGGGCGTTGAGATCAAGGTCGAAGGGCTGAGCAAGTCCTTCGGCCGCCAGGTCATCTGGGAGAACGTCTCGCTCACCCTGCCCAAAGGTGAGATCTCCGTGCTGCTCGGCCCGTCCGGAACGGGCAAGTCGGTGTTCCTCAAGCACCTCGTCGGGCTGCTGCGTCCGGACCGCGGACATGTCTACATCGAGGGCAAGGACGTCCCCAACGTCTCCGAGCGCGAGCTGTACGAAGTCCGCAAGATGTTCGGCGTCTTGTTCCAGGACGGCGCTCTGTTCGGTTCGATGACGATCTACGACAACGTCGCCTTCCCGCTGCGCGAGCACACGAAAAAGGGCGAGTCCGAGATCAAGCAGATCGTCATGGAGAAGCTCGAGCTGACCGGTCTCACCGGTGCGGAGGAGAAGCTCCCCGGCGAGATCTCCGGCGGTATGCGCAAGCGGGCCGGTCTTGCCCGCGCGCTCGTCCTCGACCCCGAGATCCTGCTGTTCGACGAACCCGACTCCGGTCTCGACCCCGTCCGCACCGCCTACCTCAACCAGCTCATCGTCGACCTCAACGCTCAGATCGAAGCGACGATGCTGATCGTCACCCACGACGTCAACACGGCGCGGACCGTGCCTGACAACATCGGCTTGCTCTACCGGCGCCACCTCGCGATGTTCGGGCCGCGCGAGATGCTGCTCTCGAGTCAGGAGCCGGTGGTCCGGCAGTTCCTCAACGCCCGCCGCCAGGGTCCGATCGGCATGGCCGAGGAGAAGGACGCCGCCGAGCTCGCGGCCGAGAAGGAAGAGGGCGAGGAGATCCCGCCGCTGCCGTCGATCCCTCCGCAGATCGGCCCCAGCGACGGGTCGACGCGGCGCACCCAGCGTGAGGCGGGCCAGTGGCTCCGCGAGAACGGAGTCACCCCGCCGCCAGGTTCCTTCACTGGTGCGGAGGGCTACGGCGAAGCTGCGGCCCCGACCGCGCCACCGGCGACGACCGGGAGCCCACGCGCGCGTCGCCGGGCCTCCGGCGACGGCGACAGCGGCGGGGGGTCGGTGCGCGTCCTCGGCGAGTCCGACGGCGACAAGCCGGCCAAGAAGTCGACTGCCCGCAAGAGCACGGCGCGCAAGACCACCGCAAAGAGAACGAGCGAGTGAGCAGCGCTCGATGACGTCGTCCACTCTCACGGCGCCGCTGCGGCAAAGCGGCAGCTTCTTCGCGCTCTGCCTCGACACGATCGTTCAGCTCTTCCGCTCGATCATCCACCGCCGGTTCCAGTGGCGCGAAGCGATCGAACAGGGCTGGTTCCTGGCCAGCGTCACGATCCTGCCGACCGCCCTTGTGTCGATCCCGTTCGGCGCCGTCATCGCCCTTCAGATCGGCAACCTCTCGCGCCAGGTCGGCGCGCAGTCGTTCACCGGATCCGCGGCGGTCCTCGCCATCATCCGTGAGGCGGCGCCGATCGTGTGCGCGCTACTCATCTCAGGTGCCGGCGGGTCGGCGATCTGCGCGGACCTCGGCAGCCGCAAGATCCGCGACGAGATCGACGCGATGGAGGTGCTCGGTATCTCGCCGATCGAGCGCCTGGTCGTGCCGCGCGTGTTCGCCAGCATGTTCGTCGCCGTCCTGCTCAACGGGCTCGTGTCCGTTGTCGGCGTCATCGGCGGCTATACGTTCAACGTTCTCCTGCAGCACGGGACACCCGGTGCCTACATCGCATCGTTCACGGCGCTCGCGCAGCTACCCGACCTGTGGGTCGGTGAGCTCAAGGCGCTCATCTTCGGCGCGCTCGCCGCGATGGTTGCTTCCTACAAGGGCCTCAATCCCAAGGGCGGCCCCAAAGGTGTGGGAGACGCCGTCAACCAGTCCGTGATCATCGCCTTCATGCTGCTGTTCGTCGTCAACTTCCTGATCACGACGGTCTACTTCCAAGTCATCCCGCAGAAGGCCATCTGATGGCCGGCACCGTCAGCCTTCCGCGGCCGCTGCGCTTCCTGCGGCCGATTGTCACCCGTCCACTGGACTCGCTGGAGGACATGGGCGAGCAGCTGTCCTTCTACGGACGGACGCTTGGCTGGACCTGGCGCACCCTCATTCACTACAAGAAGGAGGTCTTCCGGCTCATCGCCGAGGTCTCCCTCGGTTCGGGTGCGCTCGCGGTCATCGGCGGCTCGGTCGGCGTCATCATGTTCATGACGTTCTTCACGGGCACCGAGGTCGGCCTCGAGGGCTACCAGGGTCTCAACCAGATCGGCATCTCCGCGTTCGCCGGCTTCATCTCGGCCTACTTCAACACCCGCGAGATCGCGCCGCTCGTCGCCGGGCTCGCGCTCACCGCCACGGTCGGCGCAGGCTTTACGGCCCAGCTCGGTGCCATGCGGATCAGCGAGGAGATCGACGCCCTGGAGGTCATGGGCATCCCGTCCGTGCCCTATCTCGTCACCACGCGCATCATCGCCGGACTCGTCGCCGTCATCCCGCTCTACGTCGTCGGACTCTTCGCGTCGTACTTCGCGACGAAGCTCATCGTCGTCGCCTACTTCCACCAATCCGGCGGCACCTACGACCACTACTTCCATCAGTTCCTGGTGCCCGTCGACGTCTTCTATTCGTTCCTCAAAGTGATCATCTTCTCCGTGGTGATCATGTTGATCCACTGCTACTACGGCTACTTCGCCCGCGGTGGACCGGCGGGTGTCGGCGTCGCCGTCGGCCGGGCCGTGCGCACATCGATCGTCGCGATCAACATCATCGACCTGTTCCTCAGCCTGGCGCTGTGGGGCGCCAACACGACCGTGCGGATCGCGGGCTAGCCGATGGTGCGGTCGGACCGCGGTCTGCGGATTAAGCGACGCCTTCAGGGCGTGGCCTTCCTCGCCGTCGTCGCGGCCCTGCTCGGACTCACCGTCGCCATCTATAACAAATCGCTCCCGTGGCAGGCGACCGACCGCATCACGCTCGAAGCCGACCGCGTCGGCAACCAGCTCGTCGTGCCCGCCGATGTGAAGCTCGACGGCGTGCTCGTCGGCCGGGTGTCCGGCGTCTCCACGTCGGGCAGCTTCGCCCGGCTCAACCTGCAGATCGCCAAGAACCGCATCGACGAGATCCCGGCCGACGTCGTCGCGCGCATCCTGCCCAAGACACTGTTCGGCGAGAAGTTCGTCGACCTGGTCATCCCGACCGGCACGCCTGCCGACGCGCCGCATCTGCAGGCCGGCGACGTCATCAAGCAGGACAGATCGTCGACAGCTCTCGAGCTGCAGACGGTGTTCAACGACCTGGTCCCGGTGCTGCGCGCGCTCAACCCGGCGCAACTGTCGATCACGCTGTCCAACCTCGCCACCGCCTTGCGGGACCGGGGTGATGCGCTCGGGCGCAACCTCGCCCTCGTCAACGACTACTTCACCCGGTTCAACAAGGACCTGCCCAACTTCAACCACGACATCAGCGCGCTCGCCGACTTGGCGAGCAACTACGCAGACGCGACTCCGGATCTGCTCAAGATGCTGCGCAACTTCTCCGTCAACGCGCACACCATCACCGAGAAGCAGGACGTCTACGCGCAGTTCCTCTCCGGCAGCTCCGACTTCGCCAACACAGCTGCCAATGTATTCGGCCAGAACGCCGACCGGCTGATCCAGCTCGCCAACGTCAGCAAGCCCGTGCTGGATCTCTACGCCAAGTACTCCGTCGTCCTCGAGTGTCTGCCCAACGGCCTGTCGATCTATGACCGCACCCGGCTCGAGCAGGCGTTCGGCCAGGGCCCCTACCTCCACATCACGCTCACGCCGGTTGGCGACCGCGGCTCCTACACCAAGTCAGACCGGCCGCTGAAGTCCGACCTGACCAGCCTCACGCTGCCGCCGAACTGCTTCGGCCTGCCGCACGGCAAGAACGGTCTGCACCCCGTCTACAGCCGCTATCCGGGCGATCACCCCAGCGACAACTACGCCTGCGCCGGTTACACCGCCCCGCCCACCTGCCCGACCGCGCCGCCGGGCGGTGCCGCTACGTCGAGCTCGAGTCGCAAGAACAAGACGTCGGCGGCGTCGCTGCTCCCGTCCGTCAACACGCCGGGGACGGTGGCGACGCCAGAGGAGCAGGGCTTCGTCTCGACCCTCCTCGATCCGCTACTGGGCGGCGACGGACGCAAGGTGCCGGCCGGGCTCACCGACCTCCTCGTCGGTCCGATGCTTCGCGGGATGGCGGTGAGCGTCTCGTGAGGGGTCACACGCTCTCTGCCTTCATCAAGCTGATGATCTTCGCTCTCATCACGGTCCTCGCGACCGCGGTGCTGGGCGTGACGATCAGCAACCGCACCTTCGGCTCGACCCGTTCCTACACCGCGCAGTTCAGTGACGTCACCGGGCTGCTGGCCGGCGACAGCGTGCGCGCAGCGGGTGTGCGCGTCGGCACGGTCAAGTCGATCAAGGTCCAGGACAGCCGCTACGCGCAGGTCAGCTTCAACGTCGACAAGGACGTACCGGTCACGACCTCGACCCGGATGGAGATGCGCTACCTCAACCTCGTCGGGCAGCGCTACATCGCCGTCGTCGAGCAGCCGGGTGGGACCCAGCTGTCGTCGAAGGACGTCATCCCGCTGTCGCGGACCGCTCCCGCGTTGGACCTCACCGCGTTGTTCAACGGCTTCCGCCCGCTTTTCCAGGCGCTGACGCCGAACGACGTCAATGCCTTCTCCCTCGAGATCATCAAGACGCTCCAGGGCGAGGGCGGCACCGTTGCCGACCTCGCGGCCAGGTCGGCGAGCCTCACCAACACCGTCGCCAACCGTGACGCCGTCATCGGTGGAGTGGTCAACAACCTCCTCAAGGTGCTCGACACCGTCGAGAAGCGCGACCAGGGCCTCAACGAGCTGATCAACCAGCTGCAGCGACTGGTGTCCGGGCTCGCGGCGGACCGCGGCACGATTGCGGCGTCGCTGTCGCACATCGACGATCTCGCGAGCAACAGCGCCCTGCTACTCCAGCAGATCCGGCCCTACTTGCCGTCGGACCTCGCCAACCTGTCGGGTCTGACCAACAACCTCAACCGGACCAAGAACTGCCCAGGGCTGCTGACCAGCGGCCACGAGAACGTGAGCAACGACCCGCGGTTCGCACCCAACAACTGCAAAGGGCCCAACACCCTGGAGGAATACCTCCAGCGCGCGCCGACGAAGCTGATCCAGATCATCCGTACGGCGGAATACGGGACGTTCTTCAACTTCTACCTGTGTGACCTGGAACAGACCGGCGAGCTCGCCAAGGCCGTCGAGAAGTCCGGCGGCAACCCCAACGTCGCCATCAACGTCCCGGCGTGTAAGCGATGAGGCCGTTCCGCGAGCGCAACCCGGTGCCGATCGGGGCGATCGGTATCGCCATGATCCTCGGCCTGCTCGTGCTCGCCTTCAACGCGAGCAACCTCCCGTTCCTCAACAGCGGCAACACCTACCACGCCGACTTTGCCGACTCCGCCGGCCTCAAGAAGGGCGACGACGTCCGCGTGGCCGGTGTCAAGGTCGGCACCGTTACGTCCGTGGGCCTCGACGGCGCGAAGGTGCGCGTTGGCCTGAGGGTCGACACCGGTATCCACGTCGGAACGGACACCCGGGCCGAGATCAAGATCAAGACCCTGCTGGGACAGAAGTACGTCGCCCTTACCCCGGCCGGCGCCGGCAGCCTCGACGGCGACATCCCGCTCGCGCGGACCGAGACGCCGCTCGACGTGACCGCGGCGTTCAACGGCCTCGGCCAGCGCGCCGGCGAGATCGACACGAACCAGCTCGCCCAGGCGTTCGACACGCTTGCCGCGACGTTCAAGGACACCCCGCCCTACGTACATCAGTCCCTGCGCGGCTTGGAGCGGCTGTCCACGAGCATCGCCTCGCGTGACAACGAGCTGCACGCACTGCTCAACCGGGCCAACGGCGTCACCCAGACGCTCGCCTCCCGCGACGCGCAGGTGGCCAAGCTCATCAACGACAGCAATCTGATCCTCGAGACCGTCTATCAACAGCGCACAGTCGTGCACAAGCTGCTCGTCGACACGGCGGCGGTGGCCCAGCAGCTCTCCGGTCTGGTGCGTGAGAACCGCGCGGTCATCGGCCCGGCACTCACCCATCTGCATGCGACGTTGCAGATCCTCCAGCGCAACCAGGACAACCTCGACGCGACCATCCACCTGGCCGCGCCGTTCATCCGCGACTTCACCGACGTTCTCGGCAACGGTCGCTGGTTCGAGACGGTGTTGTGGAACCTGCCGGGCGGGTTGGTCGACGGCTGTACGACGCTCGGCGGCACCAAGTTCTGCCCGCCGTTGGGAGCGCAAGGATGAACCGCCGGCTGGCCCTCATCGTCGCGGGCGTCGTCCTGCTCGCCGGCCTCGCGGTTGGCATTGCGACGGCGGCCAGCGGGGGCGGCGGCTCCCGCCACGTCACCGCCTACTTCACCCGGACCATCGGGCTCTACCAGGGCAACGACGTCCGGATCCTCGGCGTCAAGGTCGGCACCATCGACAAGCTCACCGTTCAGGGCACCCGGGTCCGCGTCGAGATGACCTACGGCGACAAGTACAAGCTGCCCGATGACGTGCAGGCGGTCATCGTCCCGCCGTCGGTCGTCAGCGACCGCTACATCCAGCTGTCCCCGGCCTACACCGGCGGACCGGTGTTGCCCGACAACGCGAAGCTCGACGTCGACCGGACTCAGGTGCCGTTGGAGTTCGACGAGATCTTCCGCAACCTCGACCAGCTCAACCGGGCGCTGGGTCCGCAGGGCGCCAACAAGCACGGTGCGCTGTCGCGGCTCATCAACGTCAGCGCGAAGAACCTGGGCGGCAACGGTCAGGTCCTCAATGGGGCGCTCAAGCAGTTCTCCGCGGCCATCTCGACGCTCGCCGGCAGCCGGACCGATCTGTTCGCCACCGTTCGGCAGCTGCAGAAGTTCACCACCACACTGGCCGCCAACGACGGCGGCATCAGGGCCCTCAACGACAACCTCGCCAAGGTCGGCGGGCAGCTCGCCGGAGAGCGCCGGGACCTCGGCGCGGCGCTCGCCAACCTGGCGACTGCGTTGCAGCTGGTCGACGGCTTCGTCCACAACAACCGCACCGCGCTCACCGGCGACATCCATGGGCTGACCAAGGTCACCAACGTGCTCACGACGGAGAAGGAAGCGCTCAAGGAGATCATCGACATGGCGCCGTTCGCCTTGACGAACCTCGCGCTCGCCGGCGATCCCAAGGCGCACACCCTCGACACCAAGGACGACCCGTCCGGCCCGCTGACTCAGCCCATCGGCCCCAACGGCATCATCTGCCAGGTCCTCGGGCCGCCGTTCTGCACGGCCCCGGCAGCGGGTACGACGCTGTCCGACCTGCTGGCGGTGAACCGGTGAAAACCGCCCGCCATCTCGCGCTCGCGTTGGTCGCGCTTGTCGCGTTGGCCGGTTGCGGCTTCAAGGGTGCTTACTCGCTGCCGCTACCCGGCGGCGCCGGCGGCGGACCGGTCTACCACGTCACCGCCGTCTTCGCCGACGTGCAGGACCTCGTTCCGATGTCCGCGGTGCGGGTCGACGACGTCGCCGTCGGCGACGTGACGGGCATCGACTACGACCCGACGGACAACAGGGCGCATGTCCATATGCGCATCAAGAAGTCGGTCCACCTGCCGGCCAACGCGATCGCGACCCTCGAGCAGACGACTCTGCTCGGGGAGAAATACATCGCCATCGGCCCGCCCGCCAACGAGCCGTCGTCGACCGAACCGCTTCGCGACGGCGCCGTCATCTCCGACAAGGCGACGTCCAACCTCCCCGACGTCGAGGAGCTGTTCGGTGTGCTGTCCGCCGTCCTCAACGGCGGCGACCTACAGGACCTCCAGACGATCGACCTCGAGATCAGCAAGGCGCTCGGTGGCCGGGAGCAGGCGATCCGCTCGGCGCTGACCCAGCTCGACCACTTCGTCGGTGACCTCGATACGCAGAAGCACCAGATCGTGCGTGCGCTCGACGAGCTCGACCGCTTCAGCGGTGGGCTGGCCAAGCAGACCGGCACCATTGCGACGGCGCTCAACGATCTCGGGCCGGGTCTCAAGGTGCTCGCCGACGAGCGCGCGAAGTTCACCGGCTTGCTGACCGACCTGGCCAGGTTCGGCCAGGTTGCGACGCACATCATCACGGCCAGCCGACAGCAGACCGTCGCCGGTCTGCGTGACCTGCAGCCGATCCTCCGTCACCTGCGGAAGGCCGGGACCAACCTGCCGCACGCGCTCGAGCTGCTCATCACCTATCCGTTCCCCAAGAACGTCGACAAGGCGATCCCGGGCGACTACAACGGCCTCTACCTCTCGTTCAACGCGGACCCGATCCTGTGCACACTGGCGCCCGTCTCGCTGCCGACGTGTGCGGGTATGGCCGGTGCCGTGCAAGGCCACAAGACGAAGAAGTCGGGCAGCAGCAGCTCCAACACGACACCCGACCCGACCGGCGGTCTCGTGCCAACGCTGCCGGTGCCGTTGCCGACGCCTGGTTCGTTGAGCGACCTGCTGGGCGCCGGCCTTCCGACGGGCGGTGGCGCATGATCCGTCGTACCGTCAAGTTCCAGCTCGTCGCGTTCGCGCTGATCTCGCTGCTCGGCATCTTCTACGTCGGCAGCAACTACGTCGGCTTCCACTTCCTGTCCGCAGGCCCGTTCCCGGTCAAGCTCTACCTGCCGAGCAGCGGTGGCATCTTCACCAATGCCGAAGTCACCGAGCGGGGCGTGACGGTTGGCCGCGTCGGAGGTCTGACCGTCAGTCACGACGCCGCCCGCTGCGGCGAGTCGGGCCACTGCGTGGAAGTCGTGCTCAACATCGAGCACGGCACGAAAATCCCGAGCGACGTGCACGCAACGGTCGCCAACCTGTCGGCGGTCGGCGAGCAATATGTCGACCTCGAACCCAACTCCGACACCGGGCCCTACTTGGCCAAGGGCAGCATCGTCCCGCTGACCAACACCACGATCCCGCTCGACGACGCGACGTTGCTGGTCAACCTCGACAACCTGGTCAACAGCGTCGATCGCCAGCACTTGGCGACCGTCATCGACGAGCTGGGCAAGGGCTTCACCGACGTCGGCCCGGCGCTGCAGGGCCTGATCGACAACGGCAACGCCCTGACACAACAGGCGATCGCCAACCTGCCGCAGCAACTCCAGCTCATCGACGATGGCCGCACCGTTCTCGACACCCAGAACCAGGTCGCGGCCGAGCTCAAGTCGTGGGCCGCGAGCCTGGCCTCCTTCTCCGACCAGCTTCGGGTCAGTGATCCCGCCATTCGCCAGGTCCTCGACGCGGGTGTCGGCGCGTCCCGTGAGTTGGCCGGGCTGCTGCGCGACAACCAGAGCGTGCTGCCGACACTGCTCGGCAACCTCGTCACGTTCAACCGCATCCAGGCCGTCCGGCTGCCCTACGTCCGGGCCACGCTGGAGCTGTTCCCCGCGACGACCGCCGGCGGCTTCTTCGTCACCCCGGGCGATGGCACCGCTCACTTCGGGAACATCACCGACAACGGCTCGCCCTGCACCACCGGCTACGAGTCCACCAAGCTCCGCGGCAACAACGACCGTGGTGACAAACCTTCGGACTGGGGCGGGCCCGCCAACCTCGACGCCTACTGCCACGGCAAGGGCATCACCACCGACCAGCGCGGCTCGCGATTGGTGCCGCGGCCGGACAACGCCCAGGTGACCAACTCCGATCCCTACCCGGGCCCGACCTACGGGAAGAGCAAGCACCCGACCGTTGCCGAGCAGCGCGGCGGCACCAGTGGTGGCAGCGCGGCCGGGGCGGCTGCCTTCAGCTCCGGTCCGGACACCGTCGTGCCGCTGCCCTACGACCCGGCTACGGGCCTGCTGACGGGCCTCGACGGCAAGAGCTACCAGCTCGGCTACAACGGGCCGCTCGCACCGATCTTCGGGTCCTCGTCGTGGGAGTGGCTGCTCCTCGCACCTACGATGCGTTGACGTGACCAACCAGAAAGCACGCGCCTCTGTGCTCGTCGGTTCCGGGGCGCTGGTGCTCTGCACCGCCGCAGCCGCGCTGGCGGCCGTCGCGGCGAAGCAGGTGTCCGACCGTGAGGCCACGGTCTCTGTTCGCGGGCAGGCACTCGCCGCGGGGAGACAGATCGCCGTCGACTTCGCCGCCTACGACTACCGCCATCTCCAGGCCGACTTCAAGCGGGTCGTCGACGAGTCGACCGGCTCGTTCAAGTCGCAGTACGCGACCCAGAGCGCGGGGATCCAGGACCTCGTCATCAAGGCCAAGGCGGTCTCCACGGCGGAGATCGCGAGCGCCGGGGTGGTCGATGCCGGTCCCCGAACGGCCAGTGTCGTCGTCGCCGTCAACCGGACCATCAGCAACACCAGCGTTCCCAACGGGCAGAAGGACTCCTTCGGTCTGGAGATCCAGCTGCGTCTCGTGGCCGGCCGCTGGCTGGCAAGCCAGGTGAAGCCGCTGTGAGCGCGCGCCAGCAGCTACGTGTCGCCGTCGTGGCCGCGGTGTCCGTGCTCGCCCTGCTCGCCGCCGGGCTGGCCGCGGTTGCCACCGCCCGGGTGTCCCACCGGCACGCACTCGACCAGGCCCGCGAGAACGCGGTCGCCGCCGCGACGAGTGGTGTGGCCACGGTGCTGTCCTACGACTTCAACCATCTCGACGCCGACTTCCACAAGGCGGAGGGGCTGCTGACGCCACGCTTCCGCAAGGAGTACGACAAGACCACCGCGGCCGGGGTGAAGCCCCTGGCGGCGAAGTACAAGGCGCGCAGCAGCGCCCAGGTCTCGGTGGCGGGGAGCGTGTCGACCAGCGTCGATCGGGTCGTCGTCCTGGTCTTCGTCGATCAGACGGTGACCAACTCCCAGCTTGCCGCACCCCGGCTGGACCGTTCGCGCATCAACGTGACCCTCGTGAAGCAGGGAAACCGCTGGCTGATCGACCGGCTGGCCCCCATCTAGGCGCGCCGTCCTTGACGCGGCTGGCGGACCCGGCCATCCTGTCCGCCAGCAGTGGCTCTGCCGCTGACCCCGAGGCGGTGACTCGCCCCGGTCACTCTGAGTGACCGACACGGCGCCCGCCTCGACAGCAGTGCGCCCGCTGGCTTACACTGCTCGTTTGCGCTGCCCACCGTCATTCTCGCCCCGCTGACGCCTGCGCGCCTTGCCGGGCGGGGCGTTCGGCGTGCGCGCTAGCCGTAGCGAGCTTTCGGAAGAAGGACCCCACTTGGCCGCGTCGCGCACCACCTCTGCTCCCTCCTCGTCCTCCCTCGCTCCGCGTCGCATCTCCTTCGCTCGGATCGCCGAGCCTCTGGAGGTCCCCGACCTCCTCGCCCTGCAAACCGCGTCCTTCTCCTGGCTCATCGGAGCCGACCAGTGGCGCGCCGGAGCAGGCAAGGGCGCCCAGAGCGGGCTGGAAGAGATCCTCACGGAGATCAGCCCCATCCGCGACTTCTCCGACACCATGTCGCTGGAGTTCCGCGAGCCGAAGCTCATGGACCCGCCGCACTCCGTCGAGGAGTGCAAGGACAAGGACATGACCTACTCGGCGCCGCTGTTCGTGATCGCCGAGTTCACCAACAACGAGACCGGCGAGATCAAGAGCCAGACGGTATTCATGGGCGACTTCCCGCTCATGACACCCAACGGCACGTTCGTCATCAACGGCACCGAGCGCGTCGTCGTGTCGCAGCTCGTGCGTTCCCCGGGCGTCTACTTCGAGCGAACGCTCGACAAGACGAGCGACCGCGACGTCTATGGCGCAAAGGTCATCCCGGGCCGTGGCGCCTGGCTCGAGTTCGAGGTCGACAAGCGCGACCAGGTCGGTGTCCGGATCGACCGCAAGCGCAAGCAGCCGGTCACCGTGCTGCTGCGCGCACTCGGTTGGGACAACGCGCGCATCCTCGAGCGGTTCGAGGACTTCGAGTCGATCCGCATCACGCTCGACAAGGACCACACGACAACGCAGGACGAGGCGCTCGTCGACATCTACCGCAAGCTTCGGCCGGGTGAGCCGCCGACGCGCGATGCGGCCGAGACGTTGCTCAACAACCTCTACTTCAACGAGAAGCGCTACGACCTGGCCAAGGTCGGTCGCTACAAGGTCAACAAGAAGCTCGGCACCGAGGCGCCGATGGGCACCGGCGTCCTCACCGAGGACGACATCGTCGCTGCGATCGACTACATCGTCAGGCTGCACCGCGGCGACGCCGGCTACGAGACCGACGACATCGACCACTTCGGCAACCGTCGGCTTCGCACCGTGGGCGAGCTCATCCAGAACCAGGTGCGCATCGGCCTGTCACGGATGGAGCGCGTCGTTCGCGAGCGGATGACGACTCAGGACGTCGAGGCGATCACGCCGCAGACGCTGATCAACATCCGCCCGGTCGTGGCGTCGATCAAGGAGTTCTTCGGCACCTCGCAGCTGTCGCAGTTCATGGACCAGACCAACCCGCTTGCGGGCCTGACGCACAAGCGCCGGCTGTCCGCACTCGGTCCGGGTGGCCTGTCCCGTGAGCGGGCCGGCTTCGAGGTCCGCGACGTGCACCCCAGCCACTACGGCCGGATGTGCCCGATCGAGACGCCGGAAGGCCCCAACATCGGCCTGATCGGGTCGCTGTCCACCTACGCCCGGGTCAACCCGTTCGGCTTCGTCGAGACGCCCTACCGCCACGTCGAGAAGGGCAAGGTCACCGACAAGATCGACTACCTGACCGCCGACGAGGAGGACCGCCACGTCATCGCGCAGGCCAACGCGCCACTGAACCCCAACGGTTCGTTCGCCGAGAACCGCGTCCTGGTCCGTAAGAAGGGCGGCGAGGTCGACTACGTCGAGCCGTC
>DATBDO010000077.1:0-4775 GCA_036269855.1 Mycobacteriales bacterium | reverse complement strand
TGCTGGCCAAGGCGGTCGCCGCGTTGGGTGGCAGCGAGCGCAGCGGCCAGATCGAGATGGCCGAGGCCGTCGCGCGCGCGTTCGACACCGGTGAGCACCTCGCCGTGCAGGCGGGCACCGGGACCGGCAAGTCGCTGGCATACCTGGTACCGGCGATTGCACGGGCCGTCGATGCCGACGAGCCCGTAGTCGTCTCCACGGCGACCATCGCCCTGCAGCGCCAGCTGGTCGACCGCGACCTGCCGCGGCTGACCGACTCACTCGCCGACGCCCTGCCCCGCCGCCCAGCCTTCGCGCTGCTGAAGGGACGAGGAAACTACCTGTGCCTCAACAAGATTCACAACGGGTCGGCGACCGAGCCGGAGGACCGGCCGCAGGAGGAGCTGTTCGAGCCGATGGCCGCCTCCGCGCTGGGCCGCGATGTGCAGCGGCTGATCGCTTGGTCGTCGAGCACCGACAGCGGCGACCGTGACGAGCTGAAGCCGGGTGTGCCGGACCGGTCGTGGTCTCAGGTGTCCGTATCGGCGCGGGAATGCATCGGCATGGCGCGCTGCCCGTTCGGCACCGACTGCTTCGCTGAGAAGGCTCGCGACAAGGCAGGCCATGCCGATGTCGTCGTCACCAACCACGCTCTGCTTGCGATCGACGCGATGACCGACGCCGCCGTGCTGCCTGAACATGGGCTGCTGGTGGTCGACGAGGCGCACGAGCTGGTGGACCGGGTGACCGGCGTGGCCACCGCCGAGCTGTCGGCGACGTCGCTGGGCGTCGCGCAGCGCCGCGTCGGCCGGCTCATCGATGCCGAGCTGGCACAACGGCTCGAGGCGGCGACGGCGACCTTGACGTCGGCGATCCACGACGCCACACCTGGCCGCATCGACGTGCTCGACGACGAGATGACGACCTATCTCACCACGCTGCGCGACGCCGCGAGTAGGGCACGCTCGGCGATCGACACCGCGCCGAGCGATCCGAAGGCGGCATCGGCGCGCGCCGAGGCGGTGACGGCGCTGAGCGATATCAGCGACACCGCGACCCGCATCCTGTCGTCGTTCGTCCCGGCCATCCCGGACCGCACCGAAGTGGTATGGCTCGACCATGAGGACAACCGCGGCAGCATCCGAGCGGTGCTACGAGTAGCACCCCTTTCGGTGTCAGGGTTGTTGCGCAGCAGGCTGTTTGAGCACACGACGACGGTGCTGACGTCAGCGACGCTGACCATCGGCGGCACGTTCGACGCGATGGCGTCGGCATGGGGCCTGGCCGGTGAGGACAAGGTCAAGTGGCGCGGTCTCGACGTCGGTTCGCCGTTCGAGCACGCGAAGTCGGGCATTCTCTACGTTGCCACGCACCTGCCGCCACCGGGGCGCGACGGCACCGGCTCGGCCGAGCAGCTCGACGAGATAGCCGCGCTGATCACCGCCGCGGGTGGGCGAACGCTCGGCCTGTTCTCGTCGATGCGCGCCGCCAAGGCCGCCGCCGAGATCATGCGCGAACGGCTCGATACCCCGGTGCTGTGCCAGGGCGACGACACGACGTCGACGTTGGTGCAGCGGTTCGCCGACGACGCCGAGACGTCGCTGTTCGGCACGCTCTCGCTCTGGCAGGGGGTTGATGTGCCCGGCCCGTCGCTGTCGCTGGTGCTCATCGACCGCATCCCGTTCCCCCGGCCCGACGACCCGCTGCTGACCGCGCGACAGCGTGCGGTCGCGGCCCGCGGCGGCAACGGGTTCATGGCCGTCGCCGCCAGCCACGCCGCGCTGCTGTTGGCGCAGGGCGCCGGGCGCCTGCTGCGCCGCGTAGACGACCGCGGTGTGGTCGCGGTGCTGGACTCGCGGATGGCCACGGCGCGCTACGGCGGATATTTGCGCGCGTCGCTGCCGCCGTTCTGGGCGACGACGGACTCAACTCGCGTGCGGGAAGCGCTCGAACGCCTGCGCACCGGTGGATCCGGTTAACTATCCTGCCTCCATGAGCCGACGCCACCTGGTAGTTGCCGTAATCGCGACCTGCTCGGCGCTGCTCGTCGCGGCGTGTAGTACAACCCTTCAGGGCAAAGCGGTTTCGGTGTTCGACGACCCCTTCCACGTCGCCGGGATGCCGGCCACCGACGGACCCACTGGCCTGCGGTCCGACGCCCACGGCCCAGTCCGCGAGGTGCAGGGCACCGACAACGGAAAGGTCGACGAACTGGCCGCAAGCGCGGTCAGCGACATCGAGGACTACTGGCGCGGCGCCTACAGCGGCACGTTCGACGGCCAGTTCACGCCCGTGAAGTCGCTGATCTCGTGGGACGCAAACGGTTTCGATGACACGCGGTTCTGCGACGAGGACACGTACGGACTCGTCAACGCCGCGTTCTGCTACGACGACAACACCATCGGCTGGGATCGCGGCGAGCTGCTGCCCGCGCTGCGAAAGGCGTACGGGGACATGGGCGTGACGATGGTGCTCGCCCACGAGTACGGCCATGCCGTGCAGCATCAGGCCGGGCTGAACAACAAGAACACCCCGACGTTGGTGGCCGAACAACAGGCCGACTGCTTCGCCGGTGGGTACATGCGCTGGGTCGCCGAGGACAACTCGCCGCGGTTCACGCTGTCCACGGGTGAAGGCCTGAACAACGTGCTCGCGGCGGTGATCGCGTTCCGTGATCCGCTGCTGGCCGAAGGTGATCCCGAGGTCGGCATCGACGAACACGGCTCGGCGTTCGAACGGCTCTCGGCGTTCCAGTTCGGCTTCACCGACGGGCCTTCGGCGTGTGCGGCGATCGACCTGCGGGAGATCGGCCAGCGGCGAGGCGACCTTCCTGTGCTGCTGCCCGAGGACCAGACCGGCGAACTGCCGGTCACCGAGGAGTCGGTGCGGTCGATCATCGACGCGATGGGCATCCTGTTCTCGCCGGCCAAGCCGCCGCAGCTGAGCTTCAAGGCGTCTGACGCCGAGGGTTGCCCGGACGCCAGACCGAGCCCGCCCGCGTCGTACTGCCCGGCCACCAACACGATCGTCGTCGACCTGAAAGAGCTCGCGATGATGGGCACCCAATCCGACAGCGAGGACGGTGCGAGCCTGGCCAGCGGCGACAACACCGCCTATTCGGTGCTGGTGTCCCGGTACATGCAAGCCATCCAGCACGCACGCGGTGGCGTGCTGCTCGACAACGCAGAGGCCGCGCTGCGCACTGCCTGCCTCACCGGCGTGGCCACCGTCAAGATGTCGAAGAACGTCACCACACCCGACGGCAACACCATCGAGCTGACCGCAGGTGACGTCGACGAGGCGGTATCGGGCATCTTGACCAACGGCCTGGCCGCCAGCGACGTCAACGGCGAATCGGTGCCGTCCGGCTTTTCTCGGATCGACGCGTTCCGCGTCGGCGTGCTCGGCGACCAGGACCGCTGCTTCAAGCGCTTCCCGTAACTCGCCGTCCTCGAAACTGCTCACAGATCGCACTCTTTGGACATTTTCGCGATCTGTCCGCAGCTTCGCGGAGACGGGGTGGCGCTAGACCTTCTTCGTGACGCCGTACCACGCCGTGACCGCGTCGGACACATCCGTCGAACGGGTCAGGAACGCATACGAGCGAATGAATGATTCGCCGACGCAGCCGTCGATCTTGATCCGGAATCCGTCGACAAGAATCCATGGGTCGAAGCCCCTGAATTGCTTCTTGGACACCGGGACGACGTTGACGATGCCCGGCTTCATCGCGATCGCCATACCGCCGGTCACAGGCGTCGACACCACCGGAATCAGCCCTTCGGGCAATGGCGAGACGACGTCGACTCCGCCGAGACCCAGCGACGGCGTCATGCCGACGCTGCCGGTCAGCGTGACGCCGTTAGAGGTGCTCATGTCGATGCCACAGCCGATCTGATAGCCGACCTCGAGCGTGCCCTGCGGCGGTCCCTCTTCTTCGGGACCGGTAAGCGACCCGTTGTATGTGCCGCCGACCCGATATTCACGCGACGACACCGCCGTCGTCAGCGGCGCAATCACCTGCTGCAGTTCGTCCTTGGCCGACAGCGTCTGCGTCCAGCCGTCCGGCGTATGGGTGCTAGCCGGCGGCGACGACTCCACCCAGCCGTCAACCGCCGGCGCCGCCTCAGGAGCAGGCACGTCGGCAGAAACGGCCTCCGTCTCGGGGTCTGCGGACGCCAATGGAGCGACAAATGCGCACGTCAGCACGCAGACAGTGAGCACGGCAAAGGGACGAACCAGCACAACGCAGCCCTCGTTGGCCGGAACACATACCGCCAAGGATCATTACCCGACGATCGAGCCCCTTGCCGCGAAGGCCCCGCGTGTGCACGACTCTTTATCCGAGTGTGACCATGCCGATTACGTTGTCACCGGCCACGTGCTGCGTCAGCTGGGCATACGGAGCACAAACCCCGACTCCAGCGCGACCCACAGCGCGCCTTCGGGCCCGATCGCCAAGCCATGCGGCTCGCTGCCGGGCGGAAGGTCGATCGTGACGACGTCCGAGCCGTCACCGCTGACGCGCGCGATCTGGTTCGCCCCCCACAGGCTCACCCATACGCCGTCGTCGGGATCGGCGACCACGGCGTGCGGTTTGCCCGGCAACTCCATTTCCTGGATCGCCTCGTCCATCGGGATGCGGCCGAGCTTGTCGGCGAGGATCTCGGTGAACCACACCGCGTCGTCGTGCGTCGCGGCGATGCCCACAGGACCGGCTCCGGCAGTGGGCAATTCGCGCAGGGTGATTCCGTCGGCCGGCGTCAACCTGCCGACCGCATTGCCCTGATTGAGCG
>DATBDO010000076.1:0-3192 GCA_036269855.1 Mycobacteriales bacterium | reverse complement strand
GCACTCTTCCGACCCGTGCCGGACGTGCGCTCAGCCGCTGCTGCCTCCTCGGGTGTCGGAGCAATGCCGCCCACGTGCGCGGGCAGCCACCACAACTCCGCATCGCCGCGGTCGACCGGATATTCGGCCAGCACCGCATCGACCAGCTCGCGCAGGCGCACCGCCAGTCGGGCCGTGAGCTCGGCCGGCGATTCGCCCGCGACGGCGGGCAACGGCTCGTCCACCCAGATGCTGACGGGAATCCGGCGCCGCAACTTCGGGCGGCGCCCGACCGTCCAGACCCGCTGACCGCCCCAGACGACAACGGGGATCAGCGGCACGCCGGCCTCCAGCGCCATCCGCGCCGCGCCGCTCTTCAGCGGGCGGGGGACGAATGAGCGCGAGATGGTCGATTCCGGAAAGACGCCGACGATCTCACCGCGTTGCAGCGCCGCGACCGCGTGCTTGTAGGCGGCCGCGCCGGCGGCTCGGTCGACCGGGATGTGGTGCATGCCGCGCATCAACGGACCGCTGACACGATGGCGGAACACGGCATCCTTCGCCATGAACCGCACCAACCGCTTGCCGCGGCGAAAGCCGGTCAGGCCCACGAACATGAAGTCGAAGTAGCTCACGTGGTTGGACGCGAGCACCGCCCCGCCGTCGGCCGGGAGGTTCTCGATGCCGCGCATGTCGAACCGGAAGCCGAGGACGCGGAAGAGCGTCAGAGCAACGCGGATGACCGGCGGATAGACGTAGTCGCGCATCCGGCCATCTAACCCGTGTTCTGCAATCCGGCGGCAACGCCGTTGACGGTCAGCAGCAAGAGGTCGCGCAACCGTTGCTCCTCACGCTCGTCGGCTCCGCCGGCGCGCAGCGCGGTTAGTGCCCGCAACTGCAAGTGCGACAGTGCGTCGACGTAGGGATTCCGCAAGTCCACCGCTGCACCGAGGACGCGACGGCGTTGCAGCAATCGCTCCTGCTCGAGCACGGAAAGCACCAGCCCGCAGGACAGATCGAGCTCGGCGAGGATGCGTCCGGCCAGATCCGGCCGCTCCCCCAGCGCCAGGTAGCCCTCGGCGACACCACGATCGGTCTTCGCGAGGCTCATCTCCGCATTGTCGATGAGTGCGGTGAACAGCGGCCAGTCCCGATAGGCGGCACGCAAGACGTCGACGTCCGCGACGGCGGCCAGACCGCTGCCCAGTCCGTACCAGCCGGTCAGGTTGCACCGGGTCTGCGACCAGGCGAACACCCACGGGATGGCGCGTAGGTCGGCGAGCGACCGCGGCCCGGCGCCGGGCCGGCGGGCCGGTCGGGAGCCGAGGGCCAGCGCGGACAGCTCTTCGAGTGGGCTGACCTGCGCGAAGAAGTCGGCGAAACCGTCCGTCTCGACCAGTGCACGGTAGGCGGTGCGCGCGGCGCCTTCCATCGTCGCCGCGAGGTCGGCGAACCGCTGCGCCGCTTCGGCGTTGCGGCGCTCCACCGCGGGCGTCCCTGCGGCGAGCACGGCTGACGTCACCTGCTCGAGGTGGCGCACCGCGATGCGTCGGTTGCCGTATCGCGCGAACACGACCTCGCCCTGCTCGGTCACCTTGAACCGGTGGTTCACCGATCGCGGCGGCTGGGCGAGGATCGCCCGGTTGACGGGACCGCCGCCGCGTCCGAGCGAGCCACCGCGGCCGTGGAACAGCGTCAGGGAGATGTCGTTGCGTGCCGCCCAGTCGGCGAGGGCGGCCTGCGCGTCGTACAACAGCAGCGTCGCCGAGAGAGGTCCGACGTCCTTCGCCGAGTCGGAGTAGCCGAGCATGACCTCGACCTGGCGTTGTCGCCGGTCAAGCACCGCCGCAGTGCCGGGAAGAGCGAGCCAGTCGTCGAGCACGTCGGTGCAGCGCTGGAGATCGGCACCGGTCTCGAAGAGAGGTACGACGTCCAGCTGCAACTGTTTGTCACCAACGGCGGCGGCCGCAAGAACAGGGACCGCCGCGAGATCGGCCGCCGACGAGCAGAAGCTCACGACGTAACGGCTGCAGGCACGCGGCCCCCACCGCTCTTGCACGAGCGCCATGACCCGCAACGTGGCCAGCACCTCGGCTGTCATGTCCTCGCGCGGCGTCGCCGCGGTCCACCCGCCGGAGGCGAGCTTGTCGAGCTCGGCCGCACCCGGTAGGTCGTCGGTGTCGAGCAGGTCGCGCAGCGCGGCAGCGTGGACCGCACTGTGTTGCCGGATCTCGAGCTCGGCCAGATGAAAGCCGAACGTCTCGGCTTGCCAGATGAGGTGCTGCAGTTCCCCGTAGGCGGCACGGGGCGCACCGGCACCGGCCAACGAGTGCTGCACCAGGGTCAGGTCGGCGATCAAGCCGTCGACGCTCGGATAGCCGAGGTCGGCGTTGCGCTCCCGGGTCGCGGCGAGCCGGTGTGCCGCAAAGCTGACCTTCTGCCGGTGCGGCTGGCGGTCCGCCGAGCGGGCCAACCGCGTCATCAGCTCGGGGTGCGCGTCCCGGTCGTCGTCGAGCGCGGCGACGAGCGCCGGACTCGGCGGGGTGAGCGCCTCGTCGAGACTGAGCGACGAGCCGATCCGGCGAGCGGCATTCTCCAGCGCCCGAAGCGCATGGTCGGCATGAATGTCCACCGTCTGCCGAGTCACGTCGGCCGTCACCAGCGGGTTGCCGTCGCGATCGCCGCCGACCCAGCTCCCCAGCCGCAGGAACGGCGGAACGGTCGGCTTCTGCGACCTCTCAGCTGCACCGTCGAGGGCTGTCTGGGCCACGCGGTAGAGCGTCGGCGCGAGCCGGAAGAGCGTCTCGTCGAACACAGCCGTCATCGAGCGCACCTCGTCGAGGGGCTCGAGTCGGCGCGATCGCACGAGCGCCGTGCGCCACAACACGGTGATCTCCTCGAGCAGCCGGCGGCGCGCGTCCTCTCGCTCGCTGTCGCCGGCTCGCGGGTCGTCGAAGCGATCCATCTCCGTCGCGATCCGCCCGACCGCGGTAACCACCGCACGGCGGCGCGCCTCGGTCGGATGAGCCGTGAGAACCGGATGGATCTCGAGGTCGGCGAACGCTTCGGCGATGCGGTCCGCGCCGACGGTGGCAACGGCTCCGGCGAGGGAGTCCTCTGCCGGCGACGATTGCGACCGGTCACGCGAGCGCAGCACCCGGACCCGATGCCGTTCCTCAGCGAGGTTGACGAGATGAAAGAGCACTGCGAATG
>DATBDO010000075.1:0-3651 GCA_036269855.1 Mycobacteriales bacterium | reverse complement strand
CCGTGTCGCCGATGTGCGCGAACATTCGACGGCGCCCCGCTGCGGTCGCGGCGAGGAAGCAGTCCTCGCGATCGGTGAACTGCGCATAGAAAGAGGTGCGCGACACCCGCGCATCAGCCACCACGTCCGCGACCGTGACGGCGGGGTAGCCGCCGGCGGCCACCGCGGCCGTGATCGCCGCCAGCAGCCGTTCGCGTTGCGCCGCCCGGACCTCGTCGGCCGGCAAGCCGCTCCTGCCGCGTGGCAACGCCCGGACGGTGTCCACACCTCCAAATGTACGGCGCCGTACCAGCCATCCGCAGGAACTGGGGAGGGCGCGGCATGACCAGGGCGCATGGCCCGTTCGGGGTGGCCCGGGGAAAAACGGCGGCCGCCAGGTCCGATGAGTCCTGACTCGCCCCGGTTTGTGACAGCGAGTGATTGACTAGTGCCGCTGAGTGATTCACTCTACCGACGGGAGCAGTTGTTCGGGAGGGCTTCCCATGTCGCCAGTACGGTCCAGCGAAGCGGCACGTGCCCGTCGGGGCGCGGTCGTTCCGACTGTCCCACCGGCCCCCGAGCCCGCCATCGGAGTGCGCTGGAAGCCCCGGCCCATGGCCGCCCGGGCGGTGCAGCTCGTCGTGCTGGCGGTGCCCATCGCGGCGTCGGTCGGCTGTGCGGCTGTGGTCAGTGCGGCCCTGCCGCACGCCCATCACCTCAGCGGCGCCCTCGGCTGGTGGGCGATCGTCCTGGCCTGTTCGACCGTCACCCTTGTCGCCGTCGACCGGCTGGCCCGCCGGCTGCTGCCGCTGGCGCTCCTGCTCCGCCTGTCGCTGCTGTTCCCGGACCAGGCGCCGCGGCGGTTCCGCATCGCCGCCCGGTCATGGAGCACCCGCCGGGTCCGCGACCAGATGGCCCGTGAGCAGACGACCGACTCGACGACGGCGCCGATGGACGCGGCTAAGCAGATCATCGGGTTGCTCGCCAGTCTTGCTGCGCACGACCGTCGTACCCGCGGGCACTGCGAACGAGTGCGCGCCTACAACGACTTGATCGCCGAAGAGCTCGGCTTGCCCGAGTCGGACCGGGACCGGTTGCGCTGGGCCGCGCTGATCCATGACATCGGCAAGCTCGACGTGTCCAAGCGCGTGCTCAACAAGCCGGGCAAGCCCACCGCGCGCGAATGGGAACAGCTGCGCGCCCACCCGGAGCGCGGCGCCGAGATCGCCGCGCCTCTGGCCGAGTGGCTCGGGCCGTGGTCGCTCGCCATCGCCCAGCACCACGAACACTGGGACGGCACGGGTTATCCGCACGGCCTCGCCGGCAACCAGATCTCTCTCGGTGCGCGCATCGTCGGCGTCGCGGACGCGTTCGAGGTCATGACCTCGCCGCGGCCTTACAGCAAGCCGGTGAGTGCGGCCGCGGCCCGGGAGGAGCTCGCGTCCTGCGCCGGAACCCACTTCGACCCGCAGGTCGTGCGCGCGTTGCTGAACATCTCCCTCGGTCGGCTGCGGAAGTCCATGGGCGCGATCGCATGGTTCAGCCAGGTGCCGCTTCTCGCGAGCATGCCCCGACTGTCCGCGGCGCTGATCCAGGGTGGCCAGCAGGCCGCCGCGGGTGCGGGCGGTGCCATCGGCGTGGTTGCCGTGAGCACGGTCCCCGCCGCGGCGACGCACACTCACGTCCACGAAGCGGTGCACAACCATCCGGCGCCCGTCGTACAGAGCAGTTCGGCAACGGTCGGTCCGCTCGCCGCCGTCCTGGCCCTGACCGGTCATCGCTCGAACGCGCCGCAGACCGTCGCTCCCGCGAAGCCGCACGGCAAGGCCAACGCCAACGCCCACGGCACGGCGAATGCGAAGCACCGCGGCCAGGCTGCCGCGCAGAGTCAGGGCAAAGGCGCCGCGCACGGGCTCGTCGGTCGGGTAGGGGGGACGACGCACCGAAGCGAGACGGCGGCGACGAAGCGTCACCACGGCCAAGCCCGCCATCACAACGCCGCGACCGGCGTCACCAAGAACGTCACGAAGAACGTCACGACGACGGCGGCCGCGACTGCCGGGCGTTGCGGGTCCAACAGTGGAAGCGGCGTTGGTAACGGCGGTGGTACGGCCGGCACCAACACGAATTCGCACAACTCCCAAACCGGTGTCGTGCTACCGCCGGGCTTGAGCCGCTGCGACTGACGACGCCCACTTGTGCTTGCAATGATCGGAGCAGAAGTACGTCGTCGTGCCGTCGCTGACGGCAAACGCGCCGGGATGCTGCTTCTCGACCTGCATGCCGCAGACCGGATCCTTCGCATAGCCACCATCGGTGTGCGAGCGTGACCGTCGATAGAACAGGTAGAGCGCGGCGAACGCGACCAGGGCCACGACATCGAGCACTGTTGTCGCGTTGAGTCCGAAGTCGTCGACGCCGACTGTCCGGTCACCGTTCGGCGTAGCGGGAGTGAGCCGGGCCAGGTGGAACAGGCCCTCGGTCACCAGCCCGGCGATCGACATCGTGAGCCAGAACACCGCCAACAACCGAAGCGTCACGCGGGTCCCGTAGTACTTGCGGTATATGAACAGCAACGGCAGCGTGATCAGGTCCGCGAAGACAAACGCGATGACGCCACCGAAACTGATGCCCCCGGACCACAGCGCGGCAGCGAGTGGCACGTTGCCGATCGAGCACACGAAGCTGATGACCGCGAGAAACGGACCGAGGATCACGTTCTCGATCGAGGACCAGACGCCGTGGCCGGTCGCGAACAAGGACCGCCACGCCGAGACCGGCACGAGCGCATCGGCGAAGCCGGCCACTGCAAAGCCGATGACGAGCTCGCGCCGCAGCATCGTGAGGTCGCTGATCGTGTAGCCGACCGCGGCTGACCAGCCGCCGCGAGAGCGATTGTCGCCGTCGTGCATGACGTCCATCGAATCGAGCCCTTGCCGAAGCCGGTCGGCTTCAGCCGCGGGTACGACGCGCGGCACGATCGCGCCGATCAACGCAACCATCAGTGCGCCGCCGACGAATTCAGCCACCGCGAACTGCCACCCGATCAGCAGCCACAACACGATGCCCAGCTCGACGACCAGGTTGGTCGACGCAAACATGAACGCCTGCGCGGCGGTGAAGTCGGCGCCACGGGCGAACAAGGTCTTGGCGAGTGCGGTCGCGGCGTAGGAGCACGACGAGGACACGGCTCCGAAGAAACCCGCCCGCACGAGTGTGCCCGGCCGATGGTCGCCCAGCGCTCGTTGCATCTGCGCGCGCGACACGAAAGCCTGCACCGCACCCGAGAGCGTGAAGCCGAGGATGAGCGCCCACAGCGTCTGCCAGAGCATCCACCAGCCGTCGGCAAGTCCATGGCCGATGCCGTCGATCACGTCCGTCATCCCGCCCCGCTCACTCGCTGCGCCGTGTCTCGCCACCCAACGCGACGCGCAGTACGTCCAGCGCGGTCGGCTCGGCGGCGTACCAGATGTTGCGGCCCTGACGGGTTCCGGTGACGAGGCCCGCTCCGGTGAGCACCTTGAGGTGGTGGCTGACGGTCGGCTGGCTGCGACCGACCGGCTCGACCAGGTCGCAGGCGCAGACCGCGCCCTCGGCAGACGTCGCGAGCAGGCTCAGCAGTCGCAGTCGCACCGGGTCGGCGAGCGCCGCGAACTGGGCGGCCAGCCGGTC
>DATBDO010000074.1:0-3786 GCA_036269855.1 Mycobacteriales bacterium | reverse complement strand
CACCACCAGACCGGCCACGAGCATCCGCCGGCGACCGAAGCGTTCACCGAGTGCCGCACCGGTGAGGAGCAGCACGGCGAACGTCAACGTGTAGGCGTTGACCGTCCACTCGAGCGACGAGAGCGACGCGTGCAGGTCGGTGCGAATGACCGGCAAGGCGGTCGTGACGACGAGGTTGTCGAGCTGCGCCATGAACAGGGCGACGCTCGTCACCACGAACGTCCAGATCGTGCGCGACTTCGCAGTCATCGCGGTAGGTCCTCTCTCTGCTTTAGTGAGTACTCACTCACTACTCACCGCAAAAAAATTTGTCGTCAGCCTCGACGGGCCAGCTCGGGTGCCAGCCAGGCCGGCGGGATGCAGGCCTTGACCCATTGAGACGGGTGGTTGGTCGCATCCATGGCGGCCACGACGTTCATGAGCATCCCCATCGCGAAGAAGCCCTGCAGCCGCTCATCCCCCAGTCCGGACAGCCGCTGCACCTCCCGCCAGAGCTTGCCGAACTCGTCGCGAGTGACCGCACCGATCTCGGGGTCGTCACACGCGGCGTAGGCCTGCAGCTGGAGCAGCAACTCGTCCCGGTCGCGCAGGAGTTCGCCGTAGCGCTCACCCATCCGATCGAGTGCCGCATCACCGGTCGCGTCGCCAACGGCCTCGACGAAGGCCTGCCGGACGCGTGCGAAACCGTGTTCGACCAGGGCGAGGAACAGGGCCTTCTTGGTCGGGAACATCTTGAACAGGTAGGGCTGGCTGATGCCCGCGGCCCGGGCCACGTCCTCGGTCGAGGTGCCCTGAAAGCCGGTCTTCGCGAACTCGGCAACCGCCGTCCGCAGCACGTCGGCCCGCCGTTCCTCGGCAGTCATGCGCATGGCCACGGGCGTCACACGGCCATAGTGAGTGACCACTCACTACTTGTCAAGCGCCCAGTTGTTGATCATGAGCAAAACGACGCGACACGCCGGCATGTCTCTCCGTGAAGCTCATGATCAATTCTCGTCGCGCGGCGCCAGGAGGTCGGCACGGCCGCGGAAGCGCTGCAGGAAACGGTTGTAGGTCCTGGCCGACTCCTTGTCCCGGACTTCCGGGTCGCTGTCGTGGTAGCCACGGTGCCGGTCCTGTCGCACCGGCAGCTCTCCCGGCGCTACGACGAGCCGAGCGCCGGGGCCGGCCGCCTCGCGCAGCGCAAACGAGAACTCGATGTCGGCGTTGCGGTAGAAGCGGGCCTTCGGATGTGGTCCGCCCGCGGCCAGCGCCGCCGATCGGCGCATCGCGAACAGGTAGCCGAGGACCGCGTCGACAGCACCGGCCGGCGCATCGGCGAGCGAGCGCCACTCGTCGGCGAGATCGACATTCACCCCGCGCCAGCCGGCACCGACCACGTCGTCCGACGTGTCGATCACATCGAGAAGTGGCGTGAGCGCATCGCCGGTGAAGACCGTCGACAAGTCGCACCAGACATGGGTGCGTGCAGTGTCCGCACGCAACAGTGCGGTCCGTGCCGCGGACCAACCGGCCGGCCCGGCGAGATGCCAAGCCTGCAGTCGCGGGCCGGCGAAATCGTGCAACGCGTCGCCCGCGCCATCGACGTTGCCGAGGTCGAGGGCTTGGACGACGACATCATCGGACGTGTTTGCCAGCAGCGCATCGATGCACGTGCGCACATCGTCCGGCCAGCCGTCGACGACGAGGCTGACGGTCGCGCGTCGCTCGTCCGCCGCGGCCGAGTTGTCTGTCAGGTCGGTGAGCCGGTCGAGGACGTCGTACGGCGGTTTGGGCTTGAGCTCATAACCGTCAGGACGGTCGACGACCAGCCAGCCCGCCTCGGAAATGCGATCACGCAACGCGTCGGCGGCGGCGAAGTCGCGGGCATCCCGCGCACGTGCGCGCTCGTCGGCGAGCGCGTGGATGTCAGGCGGCGGTGAAGCCAACTATCAGGCGAGCTCGACGATGGCGCGGGCCTTGGCGAGGACCTTCGAGTCGCCGACTCGTGCGTCGAGGTCGACGGCAACGCGGTTGCCGTCGAGCTTTTCCGCGACCGTGCCACTCACCTGAAGAGTCGCGCCCTTGTCGTCATCGGCGACGACCACGGGCGAGGAGAACCGCACGCCGTATTCGATGACGGCACCGGGGTCACCAGCCCAGTCGGTGACGACCCGGCCGGCCTCGGCCATGGTGAACATGCCGTGCGCGATGACGTTGGGAAGGCCCACGGCAGTGGCGATGCGCTCGTTCCAGTGAATGACGTTGTAGTCACCGGAGGCGCCGCAATACTGCACGAGGTTGATGCGCTGCACCTGGAACGTCTGCGCCGGCAGCGCGGTGCCGACCTCGACGTCGTCGTAGTTCACGTTGGCGGTCATCCGCTCGCTCCTTCGGCCGTGCCGCGCGACACGATCGTGTTGTAGGCACTAGCGACGGCTTCGCCCTCGGTCGTGCGGATCTCCTGCCGGATCGTCATGAGCTCGTTCTTGCCGGCGTCGCGGATGTCTTCGACCACACTCGTCGCGGTCAGCACGTCGCCGGCGCGCACGGGGCGGTGGTGGACGTAGCGCTGCTCGCCGTGCACGACGAGCGCGTAGTTGAGGCCGAGGTCCGGGTCACCGACCGGACCGACGCCGAGGCGGAAGCCGAGCACGGTGAGGAACGTCGGCGGCGCGATGACGTCCGGATGACCGAGAGCCTTGGCGGCCTCGACGTCGCGATAGGCCGGGTTGCTGTCGCCGATGGCATCAGCGAACTTGCGGATCATCTCGCGGCCGACTTCGTAGGTCTGATCGGAGGCGTACTCACGACCGATGAAGGCGCGGTTGAGCGGCATGGCTGGGACGTTACCCGACGGCCTCCAGCCGAGAGACCCCGACCGGATCGTCGAAGCCGCGGATCTGTTGCGGCCCCAAGGAGATCGACGACCGGGTGTCCTGCACGCGCGCGGCCACCTCGTCGGAGAGGAGTACGGCGCCGGGCTCGGCGAGCGTCACCAGCCGGGCGGCAAGGTTGACGACCGGGCCGAAGTAGTCGCCGTCGAGAGCGAGCACCGTGCCCACGGTGACGCCGGCGCGGGCGGTGAGACCGCGCACGCGCGCCGCCTCGACCAGCGCCTCGGCCACGGACACCGCCGTCGCTGCGTCGACCGCGACGTACATGACGGCGTCACCGATGAACTTCACCAGTCGGCCGCCATGGTCGTTGACGACGTCGGTGGCAATCTCCTCGAACTGGCTCAGCAGCTGGGACAGGCTTTCCATGCCGAGTCGCTGGGTCAGCCCGGTGAACCCGCAGAGATCGGTGAAGCCGACGCCGACACGAATGCCGCCCTGGCCGACGACGTCCCAGCTGTCGGTGCGCTCGAAGTGCATGCGGGCCGACTCGAGGTGATGACGGAACAGGGTGTCGAGAACGCGGCCGAGGGCGGGCACTGCGCCGGCGATGCCGGCGAACGCCCTGGCGGTCTCGAGCTCACTGCCGGACACCGCCACCGACATGGACGGCATGTTGCCGCGGACCGAGGTCGACGCGGCATCGCCGACACGAGCCATCGAGGAGCCCATCACCCGAGCCAGGCCGAGCGTCGCCTCTCGACCGAGAACGCCGGTCATGCCGATCGCCGTTCGGAGCATGTCGACGTCGGCCACCGAGGCGACCGCCAGCTCCGGGTCGGCGAGGACGAGGCCGAGCGCGCGCCACACAGCGCGGATCTCCTCGACCGGGCAGCCGATCTGTTCGGCGACCTCGGCGAGGGTGAAGATGTCGCGGCCGGGACGGACGATGCGGTCGCCGGCGAGCGCG
>DATBDO010000073.1:0-5034 GCA_036269855.1 Mycobacteriales bacterium | reverse complement strand
GTGCGCGCGTCGGAGAAGAGGATGCGGGATAGCTCGACGCGACGACGCTGACCGCCGGAGAGCGTGCGCAGCGGCTGACCCAGCACGCGCTCCGGAAGGCCGAGGTTGGAGCAGATCCGATCGGCTTCTGCCTCAGCGCTGTAGCCGCCGAGTGCCGTGAACTGTTCCTCCAGCCGTCCGTAGCGGCGGATCAGCGCGTCGTCGTCCGGGCGTTCGGCAAGCTCGATCTGAGCCTTCTCCATGTCGCGCATCAACGCGTCGATGCCACGCGCCGACAGGACCCGGTCGCGGGCGATGGTGTCGAGGTCGCCGGTGCGCGGATCCTGCGGCAGATAGCCGACAGTCGCCGTACGGTCGACAACCCCCGCGGCGGCGGCGCTCTCGCCGGCGAGGATCCGGCACAGCGTGGTCTTACCGGCACCGTTGCGGCCGACGAGACCGACCCGGTCGCCGGGTCCGACGCGGAACGTGGCCTCGTCGAGCAGTAGGCGCGCGCCGGCGCGCACCTCGAGACCGGTGGCGGTCAACATCGGGAGACTCCTTGGCAGCCGTCTGCGGGCACGGCACTCTGTACGGCGCTGATCTTCGCCGCTGCGACCGGTTTGGGCCCCCAACAGCCGCAAAAGCGGTCGTAGCGGCGAAGATCAGCCGGTCAGACGTTGAAGCCGAGTGCTCGCAGTTGTTCGCGGCCGTCGTCGGTGATCTTGTCGGGGCCCCACGGCGGCATCCAGACCCAGTTGATCGCGTAACCCTCGCTGATGCCGTCGAGGGCGCTTGCCGTCTGGTCCTCGATGACGTCGGTCAGCGGGCAGGCCGCCGAGGTCAGCGTCATGTCGATGACGGCCTTGTTGTCGTCATCGATGCTGACGCCGTAAACCAGGCCTAGGTCGACGACGTTGATGCCCAGCTCGGGGTCGACGACGTCCTTCATCGCCTCGACCACATCGTCGACGGTCGGTGCTGTCGTCTCGGTCATGCCGTTGATTCTCCCACTTCTCCGCGAGCCTGGCCGACGGCGTCTCGCCAGGCCATCCAGGCGAGCAGTGCGCACTTCACCCGGGCCGGATACTTCGACACACCGGCGAAGGCGATCGCATCCTCGAGCACCTCTTCGTCCGGCTCGAGCTGACCCTTGGACTGCATGAGGGTGAGGAACTCGTCGTACGTCGCCGTCGCGGTGTCGAGGTCCTTGCCGATGACCAGGTCGGTCATCACCGATGCCGATGCCTGGCTGATCGAGCAGCCCTCGCTGTCGTAGGAGACGTCGACCACCTGGTCGCCGTCGAGCTGAACCCGAAGGGTGATCTCGTCGCCGCAGGTCGGGTTGAGGTGGCGCACTTGGGCGTCGTACGGCTCCCGCAGCCCACGATGGTGCGGGTTCTTGTAGTGGTCCAGGATGATCTCCTGGTACAGGCTGTCGACAGTCATCGCTGGAAGAAACGCCTCACGTGGTCCAAACCTTCCACCAGCGCGTCGATGTCTGCGGTGGTGCTGTAGAGGTGCACGGATGCCCGGGTGGTGGCCGGGACGCCGTAACGAAGGCAGGCCGGGCGCGCGCAGTGATGGCCGACCCGGACCGCGACGCCACGCTCGTCGAGCAGCTGTCCGACATCGTGCGGGTGGATGCCGGCGAGGGCGAACGAGATAGCGCCGCCGCGGTCATCGGTGCCGCTCGGTCCGATGATGCGCAGGCCGTCGACCTGCTGGAGCTTGTCGAGCGCGTAAGCAGTGAGCTCGTGCTCGTGGGCGCTGACGTTGTCCATGCCGAGGTCGGTGAGGTAGTCGACGGCCGCGCCGAGGCCGACGGCTTCGGCGATCATCGGCGTACCGGCTTCGAACTTGTGCGGCAGCACGGCCCAGGTCGAGCCGGCCATGGTGACCTCGTCGATCATCTCGCCGCCGCCGAGGAACGGCGGGAGCGCGTCGAGCAGGTCATAGCGGCCCCACAGCACGCCGATGCCGGTCGGCCCGCACATCTTGTGGCCGGTGAACGCGACCGCGTCGACGTCGAGCGCCTGCACGTCGATGCCCATGTGCGGCACGGACTGGGACGCGTCGAGGATGACCAGCGCGCCGACCTCACGCGCCTTCGCCGCGACGACGTCGACCGGGTTGACCGTGCCGAGCAGGTTGGACTGGTGGACGAAGGCGACCACCTTCGTCTTCGAAGTGATGACGCGGTCGAGGTCGCCGAGATCGAGCCGACCGTCGTCCGTCAGCCCGACCCATTTCAGCGTTGCGCCGGCGCGCTCGGTCGCGAGCTGCCACGGGACGAGGTTGGAGTGGTGCTCCATCTCGGTGACGACGACCTCGTCACCCGGCTGGAGCGCGACTGTGCGGGCGAGCAGGTTGAGCGCCTCGGTCGAGTTCTTGGTGAAGACGACCTCGCGCCGATCCGCTGCGTTGATGAAGGTCGCGACCTTGTCGCGAGCGCCCTCGTAGAGCGCGGTCGCCTCTTCGGCCAGCGTGTGGATGCCTCGGTGCACGTTGGCGTTGTGCTGCTCGTAGTAGTCGCGCATCGCGTCGAGCACCTGCTGCGGCTTCTGCGAGGTCGCGGCGTTGTCGAGGTAGACGAGAGGCACGCCGGGGCGGACTTCCCGGTCCAGGATCGGGAAGTCCTTCCTGATGCGCGCGACGTCGTAGGTCATATGTGGCCTTCGGCGGCGTCGACCTTTGCCGGGCCGGCGCCCTTGACCCACTTGTCGTAGCCCTCGGCCTCGAGGGTGTCGGCCAGCTCCGCGCCGCCCTCCTCGACGAACCGGCCGCCGACGAACACGTGGACATAGTCGGGCTTGATGTAGCGCAGGATTCGCGTGTAGTGGGTGATGAGCAGCGTGCCGGTGGTGCCGGTCTCGCGGACTCGGTTGACGCCCGCGGACACGACCTTGAGGGCGTCGACATCGAGGCCGGAGTCGGTCTCGTCGAGGATCGCAATCTTGGGCTTGAGCAGCTCGAGCTGGAGAACCTCGAAACGCTTCTTCTCACCGCCGGAGAAGCCCTCGTTGACACTGCGCTCCTTGAACGACGGGTCGATGGCGAGGTTCTCGAACGCGGCGTTGAGATCCTTGACCCAGGTCCGGAGCTTCGGCGCCTCGCCCTGGATGGACGTGACCGCCGTACGAAGGAAGTTGGAGACGCTGACGCCGGGCACCTCGACCGGGTATTGCATTGCGAGGAAGAGGCCGGCCCGGGCGCGCTCGTCGACCTTCATCGCGAGCACGTCCTCGCCGTCGAGCGTCACACTGCCCTTGGTGACCGTGTAGCGCGGGTGGCCGGCAATCGAATAAGCAAGGGTGGACTTGCCGGAGCCGTTGGGGCCCATGATCGCGTGCGTCTCACCCTGCTTGAGGGTGAGGTCGACACCTTTGAGGATGCTCTGTTCGCTTCCATTGGGATGCCGAACGCTGACGTGCAGGTCCTTGATCTCCAGCGTGGCCACTGCAATTACTCCTTGATGGCAACGAGTATGTCGTTGCCGTCGATCTTCACGGGATAGGTCGGGACGGGACGATTGGCCGGAAGTCCGGTCGGGCGGCCGGTGCGCAGGTCGAAACGTGATCCGTGCAGCCAGCACTCGACGGTGCCCTTGTCCACGTCACCGTCGGAGAGGTTGACGTCGGCGTGGGAGCAGATGTCGGAGAGCGCGAAGACCTCACCCTGCGACTTGGCGATGCAGACGCTGATTCCTTCGCCATTGGCACGCGGGATCTCGACTCCAATCGCGGACTCGTCGCGAAGGGCTGTCACGGAGCACGCGCGGACGTAGTCGCTCATCGCGCCGTCCTCGCCAGCTCGTCCTCGACGGCGGACATGAGCCGCTGCTCGACCTCGGGAATGCCGATGCGCTCGACGATGTCGGCGAAGAAACCGCGTACGACGAGACGACGGGCGGACGTCTCGTCGATGCCCCGCGACATCAGGTAGAAGAGCTGCTCGTCGTCGAACCGGCCGGTCGCGCTGGCGTGTCCGGCCCCGACCACCTCGCCGGTCTCGATCTCGAGGTTGGGTACGGAGTCGGCGCGCGCGCCGTCGGTGAGCAGCAGGTTGCGATTGAGCTCGTAGGTGTCGGTGCCTACCGCGTTCGCGCGGATGATGACGTCGCCGATCCAGACCGTGTGTGCCTTGTCACCCTGCAACGCGCCCTTGTAGGTGACGCGGCTCTTGCAGTGCGGCTGGTCGTGGTCGACGAGCAGCCGGTGCTCGAGATGCTGGCCGTCGTCAGCGAAGAACAGGCCCAGCAACTCGGCCTCGCCGCCGGGTCCGGCGAAGCGCACGAGCGGGTTGATGCGGACTAGGTCGCCGCCGAGAGTGACGATGACGGACTTGTACGACGCGTCGCGGCCGACACACGCCACGTGATGCGACAGATGCACGGCATCGTCGTCCCAGTTCTGCAGACTGACGAGAGTCAGCTTCGCACCGTCGCCGATGGTCAGCTCGAGGTTGGCGGCGCGCGTCGCCGTACCGATGTGATCGATGACCACGGTCGCTTCGGCGTAGGCGCCGACGTTGATGGTCATGTGTCCGTAGGACGAACCACCCTCGCCGCGGATCGCGATCGAGATCGGCTCGGCCGGGCGCGCCTCGGCCGGGACGTCGATGACGAGCGCCTGCTTGGTGCCCTCGAACGCCAGCGCAGAGATGCGCTCGGTCGGCCGAAATGTCTTGCCGACGCGCGGATCCTGCCGTGGATCGACGCGCTCGACGGTGACGCCCTCAGGCGCGTCGACGTCGACGACGACCTTGCCGTCACCGCCGTCGGGCAGCGGCTCGAACAGGCCGCGCAGCCGCCGCGTCGGAGTGAACCGCCAGGCCTCCTCGCGGCCGGTCGGGACTGGAAAGTCGGTCATGTCGTTATCCGACCGCGCCTTCCATCTGGAGCTCGATGAGCCGGTTGAGCTCGAGCGCGTATTCCATCGGCAGTTCCCGTGCGATCGGCTCGACGAAGCCGCGGACGATCATCGCCATCGCCTCGTCCTCGGACAGGCCGCGACTCATCAGGTAGAAGAGCTGGTCCTCGCTGACCTTGCTCAC
>DATBDO010000072.1:0-23278 GCA_036269855.1 Mycobacteriales bacterium | reverse complement strand
AGCGACAACGACTGGATCACCATGGTCCAGACCGAGGTCAACACGCTCTGCAGTCAGCAGCACTAGAGCCGAACGCGACGTCCTGGCGATCCTTGGGGGAGGACGCCAGGACGTCGGCTTGGGTGCGACCTACATAGCGGCGCGGTGCGGTTGATGGACCGGGCGCAAGCCGCGGCGGTCGTCGAAGGGCCGGGCTGCTTCCCGGCCGGCATCGACCGTGGCCAGCCAGTCGCCGAGCCCACCGGCACCACGCGCGGGCGAGCACCAACTGCCCTCGAGCTCAACGAGTCGAGTGCCTGGCTCGGCAAGCCACCGCAGGATGCAGTCGGTCTCCTCCGCGGTTGCGGCAGGAGCCGGCCCCGGTCCCGGCTGGACGGTCTCGGCCGTCGCGACCAGCGCATCGATGTAAGGCCGCACCGCGGCACCGGTGGGCGCGACCGCGGCGCCGGCGAGACGCCCCCGACGGACAACCGAGAGATCCCAGCCGCCGTCGAAGCGTGGACGTGCCGCGACGAGCTCCGGACATGCCGACAACGCAGCGAGCCGCTGCAGCCGGGCGGCGGTGCGGATGAAAACGCTGGCGCGGTCGCGATGCGCCGCCGCTTCCTCAAACCGTTGCTGCGCCGACATCGTTGCCATCCGCCGTCGCGCCGCGTCGAGCACCGGTCGCGGATCGGACTCCAACACCGCGCGTGCCGCGGCGACGACCGGCGCATAGTCGGCGACACTCAGCCCGCCTTCGCACGGCGCCGGACAGCGACCCATCCCCGCGAGCACGCACGCCGGCGAGGTTCGGCGCGGTGAGAGCCGTTGGATGCACTGACGCAACGGAACCGCCTCGTGCACGGCCGCCATCGCGGCTTGCGCTGCGCGTGCGGAGCCGAACGGGCCGAAGTAGACAGCCTCGTCGTCGAGAACCTTGCGTACGACGGCCAACCGGGGAAACGGCTCATCGGTCAGCTTGAGCCACAGTGCCTTCTCGGGAAACCGGGACCGGCGGTTGTAGCGCGGTTTGTGTTCGGCGATCAGACGCAGCTCGCGCACCTCGGCTTCGAGGGGATGCGCACACGCGATGGCGTCGACGGTTTCGGCGATGCCGACCATCTCCGCCATCCGCGCGCGTGGTTCGGAGGCGACGAAGTATTGCCGGACGCGGGACCGCACATTGCGCGAGCGACCGATGTAGAGCGGTCGGCCGCGCGCGTCGCGGAAGGTGTAAACGCCCGGCCCCTCCGGCAGGCCTTCAGCGAGATGACGCTTTCGTCGTACAGACGCAGGCACCAAGCCGTTGAACATGTGCAGTTCTTCGAGGGATCGCACACCCAGATTGCCGACCCGCTCGAGCAGCCCGTGCAGGACATCGGTCGTCGCGCGCGCGTCCGCCAATGCTCGGTGTGACGGTGTCGTCGACGCACGGAAGATGCGAGCAAGGCTGGACAGTTTGCAGTCGGGCGCTTCGTCGCGGGTCAGCACCCGGCGGGCGAGCCGGGCGGTGTCGAGTGACTCGAAGGACGGCCACGGCAGGCCGAGCGACTGACAGTTGCTTCGCAGGAAGCCGAGGTCGAACGGCGCGTTGTGCGCGACGAGAACGGCACCGCGCGACCATTCGAGGAACGCGGGCAGCACCGCAGCGACCGTCGGTGCGCCGGCGACCATGGCATCGGTGATGCCGGTGAGCACGGCGATGAACGGTGGGATCTCGTGGCATGGGTTGACCAGCGTCTGGAACTCACCGAGCACGCCGCCGCCGCGTACCTTGACCGCGCCGATCTCGGTGATGGCTGACGAGTTGGGCGAGCCGCCGGTCGTCTCGAGGTCGACGACGACGAATGTGACCTCTGCGAGCGGAGTGCCGAGCTCATCGAACGTCCCTTGGCGAGGGACGCTCGACTGCTCCATGAACCGGACGGTAGGGCTGACCACCGACGAAACTCGGACGGCGCGCCGCCCGTAGGCTCGTCGCCATGCCGACGGCTGCCCCCACGAAGGACACCCGGTGGCGGTGCACCGCGTGCGGCAACCTCACACGCTTCGACGTGGTCCGTTCGGTACGGCGCCGCGACTTCGTGCATGCCGACCTGTCCGGTGAACAGCAGGTCGAGGAGAGCGAAGTTCTGGCCGAGGTTGTCGAGCAGGTGACGTGTCGGTGGTGCAACGGCGTCAACACCGTCGAGCTCGTCGCACGTCCGTAGGAACTTGTCGGACCTCATCTCTAGCGTCTGCGCCAGAGATGAGGAGGTCGGCGTGATCATCGACTGTGATCAGTGTGAGATGCGCGACGTGGCGTGTGACGACTGTGTGGTGACGGCGCTGCTGGGCGCCGGCCCGGCGGAGGAGATCGGTGGGGAGACCGTCGACGCACTCCGGGTCCTGGCTGACGGGGGTCTCGTGCCGCCGCTGCGGATGCAGTGGCCCGAGGCGGCCTCGGGCTGAGCACCCGGGTCGCGACCAGGGGCAAACCACAACACGCAGGGCGAAACACCCCTACCTACGTTGAGGCGGTTACCGCCGAGTCGCTAAGGTCTCCGAGGCTGCGCGTTCGGCCAGCTGCCCACCCGGGCAGCGGCGCGTGGCCACCGCCGAGTCGTTGGTCGGGGCGGCAAGCCGCCGCGGCTGCGAGCCGGGGACCCACGTTCCCTGGGGTGAATCGGTGGCGTTCTATCCCCGGCGCCGCCGTAGGGCGATCTTCCCGCCCGAACCCGTCAGCTCACCCGGTAGGCGGGCGAGGAAGAAGGAGAGCCGCCGATCGTGGCGACTGCTCGCGCGCTTACGAGCGCCCAGCACCCCCGTACCCGTCACCTACGTCCCGTCACCGTGGCCATCGCCGCGGTCACGGCTGCGATTGCCGCGTTGGTCGGCCCGGTCACCGCCGGCCACGCCGAGCCACAGCTGTCGATCTCGCAGGCCCAGGCCCGCATCAATGCGCTCAACGCGCAGGCGGAGAAGGTCACCGAGGCCTACGACGCCGCACGTGAGCGACTCGCGACGCTGAAGCGCCAGCAGGGCGTCGCCGCCCGGGCGCTGCAGGCCGACCAGCGCCGGCTCGCGGCGGTGCGGACCAGCATCTCGGCAACTGCCGACGCGACCTACCGCACTGGTGGCTTCGGCCAGTACGTCCTCGGGGTCGCGACCGACCCGCAGGAGTTCCTCGACCAGGCTGCGCTGCTCGACGCTTTGTCCCGCAGCCAGGCTCAGCAGTTCGCCAGCGCCGATGCCGCCGGCCACGCGGTCCAGGTTGCCCAGGCGACGTACAACGCTCAGGCTGCCGCGGTCCGCACGTCGCTGAGCGGCATCTCCGCCCAGCGGGCCCACATCGAGGCGCTGCTGGCGCAGGCCAAGTCCGTCCTCGACTCGCTGCAGGCCGCTGCCCGCGCGCGGCTCGAGGCTGCTTCGGCCCAAACCGCCGCCCAGCAGGCGTCGCTCCGCGGCAGCTACAACGGTCCGGCGAGCGGGCAGGCCGCCGTCGCCGTGCGGTTCGCCTACTCCCAGCTCGGCAAGCCCTACCAGTACGGCGGCGCCGGTCCCTACTCCTATGACTGCTCCGGTCTGACGATGGCGTCGTGGGGTGCCGCGGGAGTCGCGCTGCCACACAACGCCGCCATGCAGCAGTCGCAGGTCCGGGCGGTGTCGGCCGCCGATGCGCAGCCCGGTGACCTCGTTTTCTTCGGGAGCCCGGCCTACCACGTCGCCGTCTACATCGGCGGTGGACGCATGATTGCCGCGCCTCATACCGGGACGGTCGTCCAGATCCAGGCGGTCTACAGCGGGGTCTCCGGCTACGGTCGGCCGTAAGCCGGAGATTGACTGGCCCGTTCCGCTTGTCGACAAGCGGCTATAACGGGAGACTCGGCCCCGGTTGGGTCCGGATGCGACCCGGGGACGGTTGGAGGGCCGGTGCGTCAGCTGCACGTTCTCGGCGTGAGCGATGACGGCCAGGCGCTCCTGCTTGGCCCGTCGGCCGGCAAGGCCAGCCATCGGCTGCACCTCGACGAGAAGCTGCGGGCCGCGGTGCGCGGTCAGCTCAGCGCCGTCGGCGTCGAGCGGGCCGAGAGCGCGCTGACGCCCAAGGAGATGCAGGCGCGGATGCGCGAAGGCGCGACCCCGGACGAGGTCGCCAAAGAGGCCCAGGTGCCCGTTGCGCGCGTGCTTCCGTACGCCGCCCCCGTCATCGCCGAGCGGGCACGGATCGTCGAGCAGGCGCGGGCCGCGGTCCTGCATCGCGCGCGTGGCGCCAACGGGCAGCGCCCGCTCGGTGAGGTCGTCGACGCGCATCTCGGCGAGGCCGCGGGTCTCAAGGAGGAAACCGTCGAATGGACCGCCCGCCGCCGTCGGGACGGCGCGTGGGTTGTGCTGCTGTCCTACGCCGCCCGCGGTGGTCGACGCGCGGCGTCGTGGCTGTGGCGGCCCGTCGAGCGCGACCTGACTGCGTTGGACTCCAGCGCCACCCGGCTCGCAGCGGAGGAGTCAGCGAGCCCGCGGCGCAAAGCGGCTCCCAAGCGTGCCCCGGCGAAGCGTTCGGCCGGCGCGCGCGCGACAAAGAAGGCTGCCCGGCGACCTGAGTCCAGGAAGCCGGCGAAGCCGGTCCGGACCAAGGCGAAGCCGCCGGCTCGCAAGACCGCCGCGGCGAAGGCCAGGCCGGTGCGCAAGGCGGCCCCCGTCCGTAAGGCAGCCGCCGTCCGTAAGGCAGCCCCGGTACGTAAGGCAGCCGCCGTCCGTAAGGCAGCCCCAGTCAGCAAGCCCGCAGCCAAGAAGGCGGCGCCCGTCAAGAGGGCGACACCCGCGTCGAAGCCGGCGGCCAAGAAGCTTGCGGCCGTCAAGCCGGTGCGGACGGGCGGCCCCCGCAAGGTCCGCAAGCCGGCGGACGAGACCGTGATCGGCGTCCGCCCGACGGTGGTGCCGGACCCGGTCGTCACCGAAGCGCCCACCCCGGTCGTCGTCATTCGCCCGCAGCCCGAGCCCGAGCCCGAGGCTCAACCCGAGCCGATCGTCGCGCGCCGCGCAGGCCAGCGGGTGCCGCTGCCGTCATGGTCCGACGTCCTCCTCGGGGTGGCGCCGCCCGAGTCGACGCGCGAGCCGACGAGGCGCCGGCGCAAGAGCGGCTGAGCCCTGTCAGAGCAGACAACGCGGCCGGCGCGACCGCCGCGGCGGATCGCCGTGATGCTCGCCGCCATCCCGCTGTTGGCGGTCGCCGTCGTCGACGGCGCCGCCGTCCTGGGGCGGCACAGCGCGAGTCGGGCCAAGCCCGTTCCGAGTGCCGCGCCCGGACACGACCGCAGCACGGTCGCCGACCGCCGCGCAGCCGCAGCTGCTGGCGCGGCGGCGCGCGTGACCGCGATCCGTAGCTTGCTCGACCGTCGCGGCGATGCCGTCATGACGCACGACGCGACCGAATGGCGCGCCACACTCGATCCGCAGCATCCGTCTTTCGTGCGCCGACAGCTGCAGGTGTTCGACAACCTTCAACACGTCTCGTTCGCGTCCTGGTCCTACGACTTCGACGCACAACGGTCGCACCGTCCGGCGGCAAACGCATCGCGCTATCGCGATCCCACCTGGACACCGGCCGACTTCTCGCTCGCCTATCGCTTGCGGGGCTTCGATCGACGGGCGACGAGCCTGCAGCAGTACCCGACGTTCGTGCATCGAGCCAGTGGTTGGTACCTCACGTCGTTGACCGACTACCGATCGCGCGGCGACCGTTCGTCGACCGACTTGTGGGACTACGGGCCGGTCATCGTCGTACGCACTGCGCATGTGCTCGTTCTCGGGCATCCCGGTTCGCGACCGCTCATGCGAGCGATCGCAACGGAAGTCGCCAGCGACATCCCTCGGGTGAGCGCGGTCTGGGGGGACGGGTGGCCGGAACGCGCTGTCGTCCTCCTGCCGACGACGCAGCCAGAGCTGGGTCGGGTCGTCGACGACTACGGCGATCTGGACAACATCGCGGCCGTGGCGACCGCAGAGGTGCAGATAGGGTCCGGGCGTCCCGATCCGGTCGGCGACCGCATCGGCATCAACCCGGCTAACTGGCCGAAGCTCAGCCCGCTCGGGCAGCGGATCGTGCTGACGCATGAGTTGACACACGTGGCAACTCGGGCCGCGACAAGCGCAGCTACTCCCACGTGGCTCGCGGAAGGCTTCGCCGACTACGTCGGCTACTTGGGCAGCGGCGTTCCGACCGCGTTCGTCGCGCAGGATCTAGGCGCGGCGATCCGGGCGGGACGGGCGCCGCGTCACCTCCCACTGACACCGGCGTTCGACGGTGCCAACGCCCGGCTCTCCGTCGCCTACGAAAGCGCATGGATGGCGTGCCGGATGATCGCCGACCGGTGGGGGCAGTCCGCACTCGTGCGTCTCTATGCGGCGGTCGGCCGCTCGCGGCTTGATCCGGCAACGGCGGTCGACCTGACCATGCGCCGGTTGCTTCATGTGTCGATACCCGCATTCACGGCCCGCTGGCGCGGTTTCGTCCGCAGCGAGCTCGACTGACACCGTGTCGCGCGTCCTCCTGGTCACGAACGACTTTCCGCCCCGTCCGGGCGGAATCCAGTCCTTCCTGCACGGACTGGTCGCCCGGTTGCCTCATGACGAGGTCGTCGTCTACACCTCGCGGTGGCGCGGCTGGGAGGAGTGGGATGCCGAGCAGCCGTTCACCGTCATCCGCGAGCCCACGTCGGTGCTGCTGCCGACGCCACGGGTACGACGTCGAGCCATCAGGCTGATGCGCGAGCACGAGTGTGCGGCGGTCTGGTTCGGCGCAGCGGCGCCGCTGGGATTGCTCGCACCTGCACTGCGCCGTGCGGGCGCCCAGCGCATCCTCGCCACGACCCATGGCCACGAAGCCGGCTGGGCGGTCTCGCCCGGGGCGCGACAGTTGTTGCGACGCATCGCCGGTGCCGTCGATGTCGTGACCTACCTCGGTGACTACACCCGCACCAAGCTCGCGGACGCGCTGGGTCGCTCCGAGGCCGGTAAGTTGCAGCGGTTGGCTCCCGGCGTTGACGCGGCCACGTTCCGCCCGGGTCTCGGCGCCGAGGTTCGTGCCGCACTCGCGTTGACGGATCGGCCGGTGACCGTTTGCGTGTCCCGGTTGATGCCGCGCAAGGGTCAGGACGTGTTGATCCGCGCTTGGCCGCTCGTGCAGCAGCAGGTGCCGGATGCCGCCTTGCTGCTCGTCGGTGGCGGACCTTCCCGCGACCGGCTCGTCCGGCTCGCGCAGTCGCTCGGAGTGGCCGACGCGGTGGTGTTCACCGGCTCGGTGGCGTGGCCGTTGCTGCCGGCCTACTACGGCGCCGGCGACGTCTTTGCGATGCCCTGTCGCACTCGGCTCGGCGGTCTCGACGTGGAGGGCCTCGGCATCGTGTTCCTCGAAGCCGCCGCCTGTGGGCTGCCGGTCGTAGCCGGTGACAGCGGCGGAGCCGCGGATGCCGTGGACAACGGCGTCACGGGTGAAGTGGTCGACGGCAGATCAGTACCAGCGGTGGCGTCGGCCCTCGCCGGACTTCTCGCGGAACGCAGCCGTGCGGCAGCGATGGGAGAGAAGGGGCGAGCGTGGGTGCAGCAGGAATGGTCGTGGGAAGCGTCCGTCAAGAGACTGGGTGCGATGCTCGACCCGAGTGCGCGCTGACCGGCCTTCGCGGGGTCGGGACGTCCGGCAGCCTGATCGATCCTTGCCGGCCGATCTCTTTCGGATAGAGGCTGACCGAGACCGCTTCGTCGTACGACACCATGCCTTCGTGTACAAGCGTCGACAGCGCCATCTCCAACGTCTGCATGCCATCGGCTTGACCGGTGAGCAGCACGTTGCGCAGCTGGTTGGTCTTGCCTTCGCGGATGAGGTTGCGCACCGCTGGTGTTGCCACCATCACCTCGAACGCCGCGACCAGGCCGCCGTCGACTCGCGGTAGCAGTCGCTGGTAACAGATGCCGGACAGCGTGTTGGCGAGCTGCACCCGGATCTGCGTCTGCTGCTCGCCAGGGAAGACATCGACGATGCGGTCGAGTGCCTGTGCGACGTCGTTGGTGTGCAGGGTTGCGAACACAAGATGCCCGGTCTCGGCAATCGTCAGCGCGAACCGGATCGACTCGAGGTCGCGCATCTCGCCGACCAGCAACACGTCCGGATCCTCGCGCAGCGCACTGCGCAGTGCGTCGTTGAAGCTCAGCGTGTCGTCGCCAACCTCGCGCTGGTCGACGGCTGACAACGCGTGGTCGTGCACATACTCGATCGGGTCTTCGATCGTAATGATGTGACACGGTCGGTTCTGGTTGATCCACTCGATGAGGCTCGCGAGCGTCGTGCTCTTACCGCCACCTGTCGGCCCGCTCACGAACACCAGACCGCGACGCAGTTCCGCCCACTTCTGCACGGCTAGCGGAACGCCGAGCCATTCGTACGTCGGGATCTCGTGCGGGATGAGGCGGAGCGCGACGGCGACGTTGCCGCGCTGGCGGTAGGCGTTGCCGCGGATCCGTGCCTTGTCCTGGTAGGTGAGGGAGAAGTCCAACTCGTGCACGTCGTCGGTGAAGGGTTCGCGACCGGCGCTCTTGAGGATCGCGTCGAGCATCGACTCGGTGTCCTTGGAGGTCAGCGCCAGGTCGCCGTTGAACGGCTGGAGCTGCCCGTCCCTGCGCATCAGCGGCGGGGCGCCGACTGTCAGGAGAAGGTCGGTAGCGTTGAGCTCCCAGAGGTTCTTGAGCAGACTCGAGACGCGCGTTTCGGCCGGCTTCTTGGCCGCGGTCACGGCTACAACCGTCCCCACAGCGCCACAGCGACGGTCGCGAGCACGCCGAGCGCACCGACAAGGATGAGCACGCGCTCGACATCGAGGCGCGGTAGCAAGCGCCGCCGCATGTGGCCGGGTACGGTCACGACTACGCCTCATCCCTCACAGTGGACACCCACAGTGAACGTGCATGCGGGCGCCGCGGTCATCGGGCGTCAGGGTTGCCTTCTGCGACGCGCAGCGTGAGGCGTCGGCCGGGCAGAGGATTGACAGTCGACCGAACTAGCGCTACCTGGCGGAACGACGAAGGCGGCCGCTCGGAAAACCGACCAGCCGCCTGCGAAGTGTCCCTGGACCCCCCTCGTGCCCAGCGCCGTCGTCATCTTGTCGGCAACTCACGGCATGTGGCATCGGCGATGAGCGTGGAAATTTGACCGCTTCGCCCTATTGACGTCGCCGGCTAGGGCAGGTTGTCGTCCGCGGTCTGGGGCTTGATGAGCCCCATCCGCATCGCGGCCATGATGGCCTGCGCCCGGTTGCCGGCGCCGAGCTTCTCGTAGAGCTTGGAGATGTGCGTTTTGGCAGTCGACTCGGAGATGTAGAGGGTCCGGGCGATCTGGGCGACGGCCAGGCCATCGGCCAGTAACCCGAGCACCTCGCGCTCGCGGGGGGAGACCTGCGGCCCTTGTGGAGTCAGCCGACGTTTCATCGCCGACGCCAGGTCCGCGGCAGAGAAGGCATCTGGTGACGCGGCCGCATGCCGGGCCGCTGAGACGACGTCGTCCGCCGGGGCGTCCTTCGGCACGAACGCCGACGCACCGGCCTCGAGTGCACCGAACAGGTGCTCGTCACCGGCGTACATCGTCAGGACAACGATGCCGAGCTGCGGATCCATGGCGCGTAGCTTCTTGACCGCGTCGAGACCGCTGCCATCGGGCAGCCGGACATCCATGATGACGACGTCGGGGTTGGCCTGGGCCGCGACGGCGAGCCCCTCAGCGACTGACGACGCTTCGCCGACGACGGTGAAGTCGTCCGCCCGCTCGAAGGCGTGCCGAAGCCCCTGACGGATCAGGTCGTGGTCGTCGACCAGCAGGACCTTCTTCATCGCGGTTGGGACTCCTCAACCCGAGTGGGGACGGCGTCGTCCGACGGGGCAAGACTAGCCGCCTCGCCACCCAACCTCACCGCGACGACCGTTCCGCGCGGGTCTCGTGGGAGGACGTCAACGGTCGTGCGCAGCCGTTTCGCCCGTTCGCGCATGATCTGGATGCCGTAGCTGTCGGCACGCGCGCTGCCCAGCCCCCGCCCGTCGTCCTCGATCCGGAGCAAGGCCGATGGCGGGTCGACCGACAACGACACCCACAGGTTCTCCGCCTCGGCGTGCTTACGGGCGTTGGTGATGGCCTCTTGGGCGATGCGCAGCAGCTCGGCTTCGGTCTCTGCCGGCAGTCGATTGGGTGTCTCCGCCAGGGACATGTGCACGGTTAACCCTGACTGGCGGCCGACCGAACGGACGTATTCCGAGAGCGCGGCACCAAGACCACCGTGTACGTCGACCTCACTACGCAAGTCGAAGATTGACATCCGTAGCTCGCTCACGATGCGGGTGATCTCGGTCCGCAGTTGCAACAGCTGCTGTTCCGTCGAGTCGTCTTTGCCGCGCGCTTCTGCCGCGAGGCCGTCGACGAAGTAGCCGATGTAGGAGAGCTCTTGGGCGATGCCGTCATGAATCTCGCGAGCGACCCGACGCCGTTCTTCGGCCGTGGCCATGCCGCGAACGTCGTCGAACAGCATTGCGGTTTCCAACCGCAATGCGGTGTCCTCGGCGAGCCGCGCGGCCTGCTCGGCGTCGTGCGGACCGAGTGCCCGGCGCACCGTTTCGAAGCCGACGAGGCCGAACGTGCGCAGCCCGATCACGAGCGGGATGACCAGCGCGCTGCCGGGTGGCCCGGAGAGCTGTCGGGACAGTCGTTGTGGTCGCTGGCTGAGCCACGCTTCGGCGAACGGTCCATCGCCGGTGACGTCGACGGACCAGTCGATGCGCGATGCGCCGATGAATGCGAGCGGCACGAGTCGACCGGCGCCCGTGCGTACATAGACGGCACCGCGTTCGAAGTCGTGCACGTCCTTCAACGACTGCAACAGTCCCTGCGCGATGGTGCCCGGGTCGAGCCCCACCGAAAGCTGTCGGGCGACCGGACGCAGCTGCGACAGCAGTCGATAGGCAGCGGCGTAGGACGAGTCGCTGATCTGTGGCCGGTGCTCAAGCCCCGGAACGAGCAGCCGCCGGATCCATGACGCGAGCAGGCCGGCCGCGACTGCCAGCAGCACCCACTCTGCGATCGACACTCCCCAGTCGTGCGGAGACTCGTCGACGAACGGCATCCCGGCGATGAGGGCCAGTGCGGCGAAACCCGGCGAGGTGAAGGCGCCGGTGATGCCCGCCAGCAGTCCGCCCGCGAACGCCGGCGCGATCAGGTAGGGGAACAGCGGGCTGGTCGGGTCATCGGATCCGAGGACGGCGACCGCGCAGATCACCGCTTCGACGATGCGTCCGATCCGTCCGGTCAGTCCCGGTTGCTGGCGGACGCTTCCGATCGTGCCGGCAGCGATGAGCAGCGGGAACCACGGAAGGCTGCGGTGCCGGTCGGGCGACAGCGCCGTCAGCGCCACACACAGCACGAGCACGAGGACTCGGACGATGTTGGCGACCCGCTCGGACTCCCACGTCTGGGGTGAAGGATCGATCGGTCGGGTGAGCCTCGGGAGCCGCACCCTTCCCGTCACCCCCCCTTGGGTTTCGCGTATAGCGCGTCGACGTCGGCCTTGTGGTCGGCGAGCACGACGTTGCGCTTGACCTTGAGTGACGGCGTGAGATGCCCGCTGTCCACGGACCAGTCGGTCGCCAGGATGCGGAACGCCTTGATGGCCTCGGCGTGCGAGACGGCCTTGTTGGCGTCGTCGATCGCGGCCTGAACCGCCGCGCGCAGATCGTCGTCATCGACGAGGTCGGCGACGGTCGCGTCCTTGCTCTTACCGTTCTTGGACTTCCAGTCCGGGAACGCATCTTCGTCGATGGTGACGAGGCAGGCGATGAACGGCTTCTGGTCGCCGACGACCATGCACTGGCTGATCAACGGATTGGCACGCAGTCGATCCTCGAGAACGGCCGGGGCGACGTTCTTGCCGCCAGCGGTGACGATGAGCTCCTTCTTGCGGCCGGTGATGCGCAGGTAGCCGTCCTTGTCGAGCTCGCCGATGTCGCCCGTGTGGAACCAACCACCGGCGAGCGCTTCCTTGGTTGCGGCCTTGTTGTTGTAGTAGCCGACGAAGACGTTGTCGCCTTTCATGAGAATCTCGCCGTCATCGGCGATCTTGATACTGACGCCGGGGATCGGCCGCCCGACGGTGCCGACCTTCATCGCTCCCGGACCGTTGCAGGTCGCGCCTGCGGTCGTCTCGGTGAGGCCGTAGCCCTCGTAGATGGGTAGGCCGACGCCGCGGAAGAAGTGACCCAGGCGGGCGCCGAGCGGCGCGCCGCCGCTGATCGCCGAATGCGCGCGCCCGCCGAGCGCACCACGCAGCTTGGAGTAGACGAGCGTGTCGAACGCCCGATGCGGAACTTCGAGTGCGAGCCGCAGCGCCGGGTTGCTGTCCTGCGCCTGGCTGTAGGAAATCGCGACGCGCTCGGCGAGATCGAAGATCGCGCCCTTTCCGTCGGCATGCGCTCGCTGCTTCGCGGTGTTGTAGACCTTCTCGAACACGCGCGGGACGGACAGGATGAACGTGGGCTTGAAGACGGCAAGGTCGGCCATCAGGTTCTTGATGTCAGCGCTGTGGCCCATGCGCACGCGGTTTTGTACGCAGCCGACCTGGATGATGCGCGCGAACACGTGCGCCAGCGGCAGGAACAGCAGCGTCGACTGGTCCGGGCCGAACAGCTCGTCGAGCCCCTCGGTGGTTGCGGTCGCGTCGTACAGGAAATTGCGGTGGGACAGCTCGCAGCCCTTGGGCCGGCCGGTCGTGCCCGAGGTGTAGATGATCGTCGCCAGGCTGTCGGGCGTGAGGGTACGGCGACGCTGCTCGATCTCGTCCTCGCGGACGCCTTTGCCATCTGCGGTCAGCGACTCGATGCTCTTGTCGCCGATCTGCCAGGCGTTCTTGACGCCGGGGATCGAGACGCTGTCATAGGCGGCCTTGTGCGCATCGGTCTCGTAGAAGAAGCCGACGGCGCCGGAGTCGGACAGGATCCACTCGATCTGCTCGGCCGAGGACGTCTCGTAGATCGGGACCGTGACCGCGCCGGCCGTCCAGATCGCGTAGTCGATGAGCGTCCACTCGTAGCGGGTTGCAGACATCAGACCGACCCGATCGCCGGACTGGACGCCCGCGGCGATCAATCCGGCGGCGAGGGCCTTGACCTCCTCGGCGAAGTGCTTCGCCGTGACCGGCTGCCACTCGCCGTCGACCTTGCGGTCGAACGAGACGTTGTCGGGAAAGTCCGAGGCGTTTCCGAACACCGCATCGGTGAGGTTCGCGTCCTCTCGAACCTGAAAGTTCGCTGGGACGGAGAATTCGGCCACCTGGTCTCCCTGAGGAATGTGTGCGTCGTCACCAACCGTAGTCAGCCGAGCCAGCCATGATAAGACCGGTTGGGCGGTCAGCCCTTTGTTCAGAAAGGGCGCGGACCTGCCGAAATATCGTTCGTGACGACTGTGCGCTGCCCATCTTGCGACGCCGCGGTTCCGGCTGACGCCGCGTGGTGCACGCTCTGCTTCGCCCGCTTGCGGTCCCAGGCGGCTGTGACGCCTGTGGCGCCTGCGCCTGCGCCCGCACCCCTGCCCTCGCCTCCTGTTCCCGTCCCGGCGGCTCCCGTCGCGCCGGTGATCCCGCTGAGCGCGACCGTGCCGACGGCGACAGCCGTGGTCGAAGCCCCGGCTCCGACCTGGCCGTGCTCCGGGTGTGACGAGCAGGTCCCGCTGGAGGAGATGGCGTGCCCCCGCTGCGGCACCGCGTTCATGGGCGGGGTCACTCCCACCGTGTCGTTGAAGGTGCCCGGCGTCGGTGACCTTGTCTCGATGTCGCCGGGCGGCCGGTTCGGTGTGATGGCCGGCGGTGCAACGGTGTTCGCCGCGCTGCTCCTGCTCGTCGCCCTTGTGCTGGGTCACATCTTCTAGACCGGCGCCCACCTACCGTGGGCACATGCCCGGCCCAGCACGGCAACCCGTGCTCGTCTACGACGGCGAGTGTGGCTTCTGCTCCTCCTCGGCCAGATGGATTGCCGAGCGATGGTCGCGACCGGCCGATATGCGGGCCTACCAGGAACTCGGTGACTCCGGGCTCGCTGACCTCGGCCTGACCGGAAGCGAGGCAGCTTCGGCCGCATGGTGGGTCGGCACTGACGGTCGGCGGTGGCGCGGCCACCTCGCTGTCGCGCACGCCTTGATGCAGGCAAGCGGCTGGCGTCGGCTCGCGGGGTGGGTCATCGCGAGCAGGGTGATGCACGGGCCGGCGGCGCTGGGCTACCTGCTGGTGTCGCGCTACCGGCATCTGTTGCCCGGCGAAGCCGCCTGCCGCGGCGATCGTTGAGCACGGCCGCCGCCTGCGGCACCCGCGGCGCGGGTACGGTCCATTTGTGCGCGTGCATGTGGTCTCGGACGTCCATGCCCGCGCGGACGCGTTGGCCAAGGCCGGTGACGGCGCCGACGCGTTGATCTGTCTCGGCGACCTTGTCCTTTTTCTCGACTACGACGAACCCGGCGGCGGCATCTTCGCGGACATGTTCGGCGCGGAAGCCGCGGTGCGCCTCATCGAGCTGCGTACCCAGCGCCGGTTCGACGAGGCACGCGAGTTCTCCGGCGCGCTATGGGCCGGCTTGGGGGAGGGCACACCGCGCGACCACATCGAGCGCGCCATCCGGCACCAGTACGCCGACCTGTTCAGCGCGATGCCGACGCCGGCCTACGTGACGTATGGCAACGTCGACGTGCCGCATCTGTACGACGACTACCTGCGCGAGGGCATCACGGTCCTCGACGGTCAGACCACAACGATCGGCGACCGCACGTTCGGCTTCATCGGTGGCGGTCTGCGCACTCCGATGCGGACGCCGTACGAGATCTCTGACGAGGAGTTCGCCGCGAAGGTCGCCGCGGTGGGTGCGGTCGATGTGCTGTGCGCGCACATCCCGCCCGACCTGCCGCAGCTCCTCTACGACGTCGAGGCGCGCCGGCTCGAGCGCGGGAGCACCGCGTTGCTCGACGCGATCCGGGACACCCAGCCGGAGGTTGTGCTGTTCGGGCACGTACACAACCCGTTGGTGCGACGGGTCCGCATCGGCCGGACGGAGTGCGTCAACGTCGGCCACTTCCGCGGCCGCGGGACCCCCTACGTTCTCGAGTGGTAATAAGGTCCGCTCATGGCTGACCAGGCGAGCTCGTCCCTCACCATCAACGCGGACAAGGCCGCGATCATGGCGGTGATCGCCGACTTCGAGGCCTATCCCGAGTGGGCGTCCATGATCCGCACAGCCACGGTCGACGAGACCGGCGCGAACGGCCGGGGCAGCCAGGTGTCGTTCGTGCTCGACGCCGGCGTGCTGAAGGACGAATACACGCTCGCCTACGACTGGCAGGGCGACGACCGGGTCGACTGGCACCTCGTCAAGGGCAAGGCCCTCAAGAGCCAGGAGGGCTCCTACGTGCTCGAGGACGCGGACGACGGCACCCGGGTCACCTACCGCCTCGCCGTGGACCTCACGATCCCGATGCTCGGCATGTTCAAACGCAAGGCCGAGAAGGTCATCATCGATACGGCCCTCAAGGGCCTCAAGAAGCGCGTCGAAGGATCCTGACCCGGATAGCCTCTCCGGGTGCGCGTCCTGCTGTTCACGGGTAAAGGCGGCGTCGGCAAGACGACCACGTCAGCCGCGACCGCTACCCGTGCTGCGCTGCGTGGCCACAAGACGCTCGTCCTGTCGACCGATCCGGCGCACTCGCTCGCGGACGCGTTCGGCGTCGCGCTCGGCGATGAACCCACCGAGATCGGTGGCGGCGCGCTCGGCAGCCTCTACGGCCAGCAGGTGGACACCCAGCGCGCGTTCGAGGCGTCCTGGCGAGAGGTTCAGCACTACCTGCGCGAGGTGCTCGAGTCCGGCGGCGTCGACCCCATCGAGGCCGAGGAGCTCACCGTCCTGCCCGGCGCCGAAGAGGTGCTCGCGCTCTTGGAGTTGCGGCGCCAGGTCGGGCGCTGGGACGTCGTCGTCGTCGACTGCGCGCCTACCGCCGAGACGCTCCGGCTGCTGGCCCTGCCCGAGGCGCTCAACTGGTACATGGACCGGGTCTTCCCGGTCGAACGTCGGGTGGTCCGCTCGCTGCGGCCGGTGCTGTCACATCTTGCCGGTGTTCCGATGCCGCCGGACCGCGTCTTCGCCGCCGTTGAGCGGCTGCACGCCGATCTCAGCGAGGTACGACGCCTGCTCATCGACCCCGCCGTAACGTCGGTGCGGCTGGTGCTGACGCCGGAGGCAGTCGTCGTCGCCGAGGCGCGCCGCACCTTCACGTCGCTGGCGATGCACGGTTATCGCGTCGACGGCGTCGTGGCCAACCGGGTGTTCCCCCGCCGGGACGACGAATTCGTGGCGGGCTGGGTGTCGGCGCAGGAGGAGCAGCTCGCCGGCATCGCCGCGTCGTTCGGGACGTTGCCGCTGTGGCGCGCGCCCTACCGGTTCGGGGAACCGGTCGGCCCGGATTCGCTCGCGGAGCTGGCCGACGAGATCTACGGCGAGGACGATCCGCTCGCGGTCACGGAGACGCCCGAGCCGATGACGGTGGAGCGACTCTCGGCCGACGAGTTCGTTCTCAGCGTCGCGCTACCGCTCGCCGACAAGCGTGCGATCGACCTGGTTCGGAAAGGCGACGAGCTCGTCCTCACGGTCGGATCACATCGGCGCGTCATCGCACTGCCCAGCGTGCTCACCCGATGCCTTGTCGACGGTGCCGCGCTGCGCGACGGTCGGCTGCGGGTGCGATTCCGACCCGACCCTGAGGTTTGGATGCGAACGTGAGTGCGCCGAGTGACGTCGGGCCGTTGTCGGAAGAGGCGACCCGGCTCGTCGAGGCACTGTCCGACTGGGCGCGCGGCCGCATCGGCCCGTCGGCGGGTGCCGTCGGCAATTCGGCCGAGTGCTCGCTCTGTCCTATCTGCCAGATGCTCTCGCTGGTGCGGCATGCCAAGCCGGAAACTTTCGCGCATCTACTCGACGCCTCCGCGGCGCTGACCGCGGCATTGCGTTCCGTCGTCGAGGCGCATCCGGCGCACTCGACGCATGGCAGCATGGAACGCATCGATATTGATGACGACGGGTTCGCGGACTCGACACTGTGAACACGATCGGTATCGACATCGGCGGCACCAAGGTCGCGGCGGGGGTTGTCGACGACGGTGGAAAGGTTCTGGCACGCGCCCGACGTCGTACGCCGAGCCGTGATCCGGAGCATCTCGTCGACGTCGTCAGTGAGATCGTCCGCCAGCTGCTGAGTGAGCACGAGGTCGCGGCCGTCGGTGTCGGTGCGGCCGGGTTCGTCGATGCCGCGCGCACGACAGTCCTGTTCGCGCCCAACCTCGCGTGGCGCGACACACCCTTGCGGGACGAGATCGCTGCACGCATCGACCTGCCGGTGGTCGTCGAGAACGACGCCAACGCCGCGGCCTGGGGGGAATACCGCTTTGGTGCGGGCGAGCAGCATCCGCAGGTCGTCGTCCTCACGATCGGCACCGGCATCGGCGCCGGGCTCATCCTCAACGGCAATCTCTATCGAGGCGGCTTCGGCATCGCCGGCGAGCCGGGCCATGTCCGCGTCGTACCGGGCGGTCGGCAGTGTGGCTGCGGCAACCTGGGTTGCTGGGAGCAGTACTGCAGCGGCACCGCGCTTGTCCGTGCCGCGCAGGAGATCGCCACCGAACGCCCCGACGACGGGCGCCGCTTGCTCGAGATGGCTGACGGCGTCGAAGGCATCGACGGGCCGGTTGTGACGCGTGCCGCGCAGGAAGGCGACCCGGCCGCTGTCGACTGCTTCACTGAGGTCGGGCGTTGGCTCGGCCAAGGGATGGCGGATCTCGCCGCGGTGCTCGATCCCGGTCGATTCGTGATCGGTGGTGGCGTCTCCGACGCCGGCGAGTTGCTGCTCGGCCCGGCCCGGGACACCTATGCCGCCGCGTTGACCGGCCGCGGTCACCGACCGATGGCCGACATCGTCGCCGCCCGGCTGGGCGCCGAGGCCGGTCTCATCGGGGCCGCGGACCTCGCTCGGCTGCACTGATGCGCGCGGTCGTCGCACTCGGCGGCAACGCCTTGAGCCCGCCCGGCGCCAGCGGCACCGCGGCCGAGATGCGCTCCGCGCTGCGAAAGACTGCCGAGCTCCTCGCCGAGCTCGTCGAACGAGGCGTGAACCTCGTCATCTCGCACGGCAACGGTCCCCAGGTAGGACGCATCCTGTTGCAGCAGGAGTACGCCGCTGCCTATGTGCCGCCGATGCCGATGGACGTCTGCGGAGCGCAGAGCCAGGGCCAGATCGGTTATCTCCTCGTTCAGGCACTCGACAGCGCCCTGCGCCGGCGCGGCGTCGACACCCGCGCGTTGTGCCTGGTGACGCAGGTCGTCGTTGACGGCCGCGACCCCGCTTTCCGGCGCCCGACAAAGCCCGTCGGCCCGTCGTACCCGCGTCCTGAGGCGCAGCGCATCGCGAATGAGACCGGTTATGTCTTCACGATCCAGCCGGACAAGCAATGGCGCCGGGTCGTGCCCTCTCCCAAGCCGGTGCGGTTCGTCGAGGAGGCGCCGCTGATCCAGGTGATCGAGGCGGGGCACGTGGTCGTTGCGGCGGGTGGCGGGGGAGTGCCGGTCGTCGAGCACCGGCGCGAGCTGCGTGGCGTGGAGGCCGTCGTCGACAAGGACCTGACGGCGGCGCGGCTCGCGATGCTGGTGCACGCCGACTTGCTGCTCATCCTGACTGCTGTCGACAAGGTCTACGTCGGTTTTGGCACGCCGGCGCAGCGCGCGCTGGATCATCTCTCGGTGGAAGAGGCACGCGGACTGCTGGCGGCGGGCGAGTTTCCGGAAGGCTCGATGGGTCCGAAGATCGAGGCCTGTGTGGACTTCGTCGACGCGGGCGGTGACCGCGCGGTCATCACGTCGCTTGCTCGGGTCGTCGACGCAGTCTTCGGCACGGCGGGCACGAGCATCGAAGGTTCCGCCGGTGGCTGAGCTGCGGTTGCTGACCTACAACGTGCGGTCGTTGCATGACGACGCCGACGCGGTCGCTGCAGTGATCCGCGCGTGCGAACCCGACGTGGTCGCCGTGCAAGAGGCTCCGCGCATGATGCGCTGGCGATCCAAGCGGGCCGCGCTGGCGCGCAAGTCCGGGCTCGTTGTCGCGACTGCAGACCGGCCCGGCGGTCTGTTTGTCATGACCTCCATGGCCGTCGGGGTCGTGTCGACTCGGTTCGCATTACTTCCGAAAGCGCCGAAGCTCCATCAACGCGCGGTTGCCGCCGCAGACGTTGAGTTGCGTGGCGGCCGGTGGACCGTTGCGTCGGTGCACTTCTCCCTCGATCCCGACGAACGCAGCCGTCACCTCGAGCCGCTGTTGGACGCTGTGGCCGGTGCTGCTGCGGCCCCGCTCGTCCTCGCGGGCGACCTCAACGAAGAGCCGGACGGGCCGGTGTGGCAGTCGCTCGCCACCCGGTTCCAGGACGCATACGCGGTCGCGCCGGACGGGCCGGCGGAGACCTTCACGGCGCGGAACCCTCGACGGAGAATCGACGCAGTCTTCGCAGAACCCTCTGTCGAGGTGGTCGCCTGCCACGCCGTCGACGGTGTGGCCTCGGCCGGGGCGCCCGGCCTCACTCGCGACCTGCTCGTTGCGGCGAGCGACCACCTGCCGGTGCTCGCCGTACTGCGCCAGTAGTTCAGGGCCGGCGGTAGTCGGGGACCAGCTCGTAGGCGAGCTGTTCGAGGAACAGGCCGATGTCGGTGACGATGCCGATGGCCTGGGCGCTGCCGCGGTCCGCCAGCTTGGTCACGGTTGCGGGATTGATGTCGACGGCGACGAGGGGGACCGAGGCGGGCAGGAGGTTGCCGGTGGCGATCGAGTGCAACATCGTCGCCACCATGATCGCGAAGCCCACGTTTCTCAGCTGCGCGCGCATCGCGCGCTGACCTTCGATCACGTCCGTGTAGACGTCCGGAAGCGGCCCGTCGTCGCGCACCGAGCCGACAAGCACGTAGGGCTTGCCGGACTTCACCATCGCGTGCATCACACCGGAGGTCAGCACCCCGGATTCGACCGCGGCAGCGATCGACCCGGCGGCGCGGACCGTGTTGATCGCGCGGATGTGGTGCTCATGCCCGTGCTCGACGCCCTGGCCGTGAGAGAGGTCCACGCCGAGTGAGGTGCCGAACAGCGCTGACTCGATGTCGTGTGTCGCTAGTGCGTTGCCGGAGAACAGCACATCGACCCAGCCGTGTTCGACGAGTGCGGCCATCGGTGCCGAGGCGCCGGTGTGCACCACTGCGGGCCCCGCGACCCACAAGACCCGACCTCCCTCGTGCTTGACATCGCGCATGCGTTGGGCGATCTGCCGGACGAGCAGCGCCTGAGGCTTCTCGCTCGAGACCGTGGAGGACATGAACTCGAAGTCGTCGCCCAGCGCCTTGTGCTCGCGCGGCGGCAGCACGACTTTCACGCCGCCGGCGCCGCACACGATCTGATCACCGGCGCGCACGTCGCTGACCGGCACAGTGCGCACCCGGCCGCGCTCGACGAGGAGACCGCAGTCCATCTCGGGGTATTCGACCGGCACCCACCCGGTCTCGAACCGGACGACCGTCTCCAGGTTGGTCGTCGAGTAGAAGTCGTCGGGGAAGACGCCGTCGCCAGGCGCCGGACGGGTGAGAGCGGCCCCGGGGTCGACCTGGTTGACCCCGTGCGTCTGCAGACGCATGAGCAGCCGTTGGAGGTCCTCGTTGCTATCGGCGAGAACGACGATCCGCGCGTAGGACTCGTCTTCGTGCGTCTTGCCGACCTCGAAGCTCTCGATCGTGTAGTCGCCGCCGTAATCGAGCACGTCGTCGAGGATCTTTGCCAGGACCCCGGTGTCCATGAGGTGACCGGTGATCTCGACCGTCTCGGTGACCTGCACGGCGACACATTAGGGCACTAGACGACGGCGCCGTCGTCCCAACCGGAATCGGTCGGCGGACCCTTACGCATGTTCCACACCAGGCTCGCACCTCCGCCGAGGAGGGCCAGCAGCCCCACGATGCGGAAGGCACCGCCGTCGACGTTCGTCACGATGAGCAGCACACCGAACGCCATGACCGCGAGCGCGCCCAAAGTCGCGCGGCGCAGCCGGGGCAGCGGCGGAGGTGCGGGCGGCTCGAAGTGGTCCTCGTCGGCGGGGTCGTAGGACTCGCCGATCTCGGCCGGCGGTTCCTCTTCCGGCCAACTGGGCGCCGCCGGACCGGGAGTCGCATGCAGGGACGCCAACACCCCCTGCCAGGCGGACTCGAAGTCGATGTCCTCCGGCGCATGTTGCTCGGCGGACTCGCGGTCGACGAGATCCTTGGCCCGGGCCACCTGGCTGTCGTCGACCCATAGTCGGTCGATCGGTCGGGACGGCAGTCGCAGCTCCATCGCACCTCCGGTCGCGGCGGGCGTCGGGGCCGCATAGGCCGCGATGCCCTCCTCGCGCAGCGCGGCGAGCAATGCGTCGACGATCCGCGGGTCCAGGTCGGCGACGGGCGTGTAGTTGGCGCAGCGCAGACCGTTGTCCCTCGTGCCGCGCCGCGGGCCGTCGTTGTCCATCGGATTCAGTGTGCCTCGATGAACGACAGCGACTCGGCAACGATCCGCGGCAGGTCGTTGTCCATGGTGGCGACGTGGTAGCTGTCCTCGAGCATGACCTGACGCTTGTCCGTCGTACCCGCTTCGCGCATCAGGCGCTCGCTGTTGATGGGTTCGACCACATGGTCGTCGCGGCTGGTCAGGACGAGCAGCGGCTGGGTGAGACGTGGCAAGTCGGTGAGAGTTACCTTCCAGAGCTGGGAAAGCTGGTAGGCCGCCTTCACGGGCAGCCGCTCATAGGCGGGTTCGGTGACGCCCGGTTTCTTCACGTCGTTGCCGACGGGTGGCATCGACGGCACGAGGAAACGCAACAACGGGAGGACTTTGGCGTCCTTGCGGGTGGTGAACAGCGACGGGTTGACCACGACGACGCCGGCGATGTCGGCACCCCGCCGCTCGGCGAGCCGCAGGACCAGCGTCGCGCCCATCGACAGGCCCATCACGAACGCCTTGTCGCAGCGGCTCCGCACGTCGTCGAAGGTGCGTTCAAGCTCGGCGTACCAGTCCTGCCAGGTGGTGCGGTTGGCGTCCTGCCAGCGGGTGCCGTGGCCCGGGAGCCTCGGCACGCGCACGGTGAGCCCGGCGCCGGCGAGTTGCTCGCCCCAGGCGCGCAGACTGCCGGGCATGCCGGTCAGCCCATGGCAGAGCACGGCGCCCACGGGGCCGCCGGGGGCGTCGTACGGTTCCGCTTCGGGGCGCAGGGACACACTTCGATCGTCGCACGGGCTAGGAACCGGTCACCCTGCCCGCTAGAATCCGGGCAAAGGTGACATCAGGGTGGCCGTCTTGGGCCATTGCACGCGTTACCCGGGCTTCCCTAGGGTGGGGTCGCGCTGAGCCAACAGCGAGCGGGAGGGCGGTGAAGGACTGGTGGTCTACCAGTTCCTGAAATACATCGTCCTCGGCCCCATCCTCAAAACGCTGTTCCGGCCGTGGGTCGAGGGCGCGGAGAACCTTCCGTCCAAGGGCCCGGCCATCCTGGCGAGCAACCACCTGTCGTTTTCCGACTCGTTCTTCCTGCCGCTGAAGGTGCCGCGCCGGGTCACGTTCCTCGCCAAGGCCGACTACTTCACCGGCCGCGGGCTCAAGGGCTGGCTGACCGCCGGCTTCTTCAAGAGCATCGGACAGGTGCCGGTCGACCGGTCCGGCGGCCGGGCCTCCGAGGGCGCGCTGCGCAAGGGCCTCGAGATCCTCGGCAACGGCGACGTGCTCGGCATCTACCCGGAAGGCACCCGGTCGCCGGACGGCCGGCTCTACCGCGGCAAGACCGGGATCGCCCGGATGGCGTTGGAGGCGGGCGTTCCCGTCATCCCTGTGGCCATGATCAACACGTTCGACATCCAACCGCCCGGCCAGGTCATGCCGCGGATCATGCAGGTCGGGATCCGGATCGGCGAGCCGCTCGACTTCTCCCGCTACGCCGGGATGGAGGGCGACCGGTTCGTGCTGCGTTCGATCACCGACGAGATCATGTACGAGCTGATGCAGCTGTCCGGCCAGGAATACGTCGACTGCTACGCGACGAAGGCCAAGGAAGACATCGCTGATGCCCGTGCGGCCGCGCGGGAGGCGCTGGTCGCCGACGACCGCGCCCTCATCGGCACCCGCAAAGCCTCCTAGCGCTGACCTTCGCGGCCAAAGCCG
>DATBDO010000071.1:0-14485 GCA_036269855.1 Mycobacteriales bacterium | reverse complement strand
GAAGCCGCCACTCTCGGCGCGGAGATCGAGCAGGCCGCGGCGGGGGCCGGCCCTATGGCGTCGGTCTCATGGCCTGGGTCCTCGACCGGTCGCCGGAACTGCTCGACACGGCCCTGGCGGCCAAGCCGGCGCTGCTCTCCGTGTCGTTCGGCGACGTTGCCGGCTACGTGGACCGCATTCATGACGCCGGAGTCCTCGCCGTGACCCAGGTGGGCACCGTGCGCGAGGCGCGCGAGGCCGAAGGCGCCGGGATCGACCTCATCGTGGCTCGCGGTGGGGAAGGCGGAGGGCACGGCAGGGACGCGGTGGCCACGCTGCCGCTGCTCCAAGGCGTTCTCGACGCCGTGAACGTGCCCGTCCTCGCCGCCGGCGGTATCGCCACTGCCCGCGGACTCGCCGCGGTACTGGCGGCCGGCGCGGCCGGCGCTTGGGTCGGCACCGCGTTTGCTGCCTGCCTCGAGTCGGATTCGTCGGCGGACTCGCGCGCGGCCGTGGTCGCGGCGGACGAGACCGACACGATCTACACGACCGTGCTCGACATCGGCCGGAGGGTGCCGTGGCCTTCCGAGTTCGGTGGCCGGGCCATCCGCAACGCGTTTGCCGAGCGCTGGCACGGCCGGGCAGACGAACTCGTCGCCAGTGGCGAACGGATCGACGAGCTCACCGTCTGGGCCGGGCAGGCCGCCGGACTGGTCCCCGGCGAGCGACCGGCGTCAGACGTCGTAGCCGATCTCGCCCGGGCCGAGGAGCTGTTGCAGGCGGTTGCCGCTCGTCGGCGGTGAGGTCAACGCGACCGCACGCGCCGGTCACGATGTGGCAACGCCGACCTGGGTGGGCCGTCGACATGCGCTAGTCATGACCGCGTGACCGGCGTCTTGACCCTGGTTCGTGCGCTCGTCCACCGACTCGGCACAACCGTCGTCATTCTGCTCGTCGCCTTGTGCGCCAGCGCTGCCGCGACCGTCGGTCCGACGTATTACGCCGCTGCGAAGCACTCGATCCTGCAGGACACGCTGTCCGACGCCGACGTGATCGGCCGCAGCTTCCAGGTCGTGCAACAAGGGCCGGTGCAGAACAGCCTGCCCGACGTCGCAACCCGTACGCAGCACGAGCTGGTGGCGGCCGCCGGCAGCCCGGCCACTGTTCGCCGTCTCTTCGGGCCGCCGGTGGCGGCGATCGAGACGTCCGCTTTCTTTGCGGCCCAGGCGGAGAACCCCCCACTGGTCGCGCGCACAAATGTCTGCGCGCATCTGCACTTCGCGAAGGGCTCCTGCCCAACCGCCGCCAACAGCGTCGCGATCAGCACGTCGCTCGCCGTCGGGAACCGCTGGACCGTCGGGCAGCAGATTCACGCCGCGGGACGACCACCGTTCGCGATCACCGGCATCTATGTCCCGCCGGGCGCCGACGACAACTACTGGCTGGCCCGGAGCACGTCGTACTTCCCGGCGGAGAACCCGACCCGGGTGGTGGCGCCGTACGACGCGTTGTTCACTCCGACCACGACGATCGCTGCTCTGCACGGGGATCCGCAGGGCACCGTTGTCGTCGCCCGGCCGCTCACGGCCGGCGCGATTCAGCCGGGCGACGTGGCGACGCTCACGCGGATCGCCACGCGACTCACGACGAGCGGTCTGCTCGCCCGTTCGCAGGCGACGGTGACCACCGGCATCGGCAACACCGTGGCGACGGTCAAGTCGAGCTGGTCGGCGTTGTCCGTGCCCGTGTTCGTCGTCACTGCTGAGCTGCTGGTACTCACCTGGCTGTTGTTGTTCCTCGTCGTCACTGACGCGGTCGAGGCGCGCGGCACCGAGATCGCGCTCGCGAAGCTGCGCGGGTACGGCGCCGGTCGGGCGCTCGCCTTCGGTCTGGGCGAACCCGCCGTTCTTCTCGCCATGGCGCTGCCCGCCGGCGCGCTCCTCGGATGGCTGCTGACCGGCGGCCTCAGCCACGTGCTGCTCAGGCATGGAACGCCCGTCGTACTGCCTGGCCTGGGCTGGCTCGGAGCGGTCGTCGCATCCGTCGGCGGTATCGCCGCGATCGTTGTCGCGGCCCGTCGCACGGTCACCCGCCCCGTCGTCGAACAGTGGCGCCGGACCGGCCGCCGCTCCACCGACCGTGGCTGGGCGTTCGACGCGGTCGTTCTCACCGGCGCCGTGGCTGGTCTCGTGCAGCTCGCAGTCAGCGGCACGTTCAACTCGACGAGACACAGCGCGCTGGCACTCCTTGTGCCCGGACTGCTCGGCATTGCCATCGCCGTCGTCGCGTCGCGACTGCTGCCACTTGCCTGTCGCGCGACGTTCGGACGAACTCGTCGCGCCGGCGGGCTCGGTCCGTTCCTCGCCGTCCGGCACTTGGCGCGACGACCGGGTGGGACGCGTACGACGATGATCCTCGCGACTGCGGTGGCGCTCGCGACGTTCAGCCTCGCGTCATGGTCGGTCGGCAGCAGCAACCGCAGCCGCGTCGCGGACTTGACCGTCGGTGCACCGACGGTGTTCACCGTTGTGCCGAAGCCCGGTGTCGACCTCGCGAAGGTCGTCCAGCACATCGACCCGAATGGCCATTCGGTTGCCGCGGTCGAGAACTTCACGAGTTCCGGGACCACGCTTCTCGCCGTGCAGCCGCAGCGCTTTGCAGCGGTCGCCAACTGGTCGTCGAGTTTCGTCCACGATGCGGCCGGCCTCCTCGCCCATCTGCACCCGCCGGCCCCCGATCCCATCCTGTTGACCGGTGACCTGGTGCGACTGCGGGTCGACGTCCGCGCCCTCGCACCGACCGGCGATGAGCTCGTGCTCGACGTCGTGGCCGCCGGCGCCACCGCACCGACACCTGTCAGTCTCGGCGTCCTCCACGGAACGGGAAGTCGTCAGGTGACCGGCGAGCTGCCCGGATGTTCACCCTGCTCCGTCAGCGATCTCGAGGTCTCTCCGCCGGGCGGTCGCCCGGCTCAGGTGCACGGACAGCTGACGTTGTCGGACCTCGAGGTGCGTGACTCGTCCGGCTGGCATCCACTTGGCGGCGCGATGGCACCAGGGCAGTGGGCGGACGCGCAGGATCAGCGCGTCACGCTCACGTCCGACGGCGCTCATGTGCAGTGGACGTTCGTCGCCGTGGCCGGTGCCCCCGGCCGGATCGGCGTGCACGACCGGCCGGACCCGTTGCCTGCTGTCGTGTCGAGCAAGCTCGCCGGATCCAGCGCGACAGTCGGCACCACCGGACTCAACGGAGCGGGCATCACCGTGGCCGTTGACGGCCGGGCGGCGAACGTCCCCGGCGCTCCGTCGACCGGCATCGTCGTGGACCTCACATATGCAGCGCGTGCGGCGGCCGGCAACCTCGCCCCGTCGACGGCGCAGGTATGGGTGCGCGGACCGGCCGACCCGGTCCGACGTGCCCTCACTGCTGATCGCGTCGTCGTTCTCGACGAGCAGTCGAGCACGCGACTATCCGACGAGTTCGGCCGCCAGGGTCCTGGCCTTGCGAGTGTGCTCTTCCTCGCAGACGCGGGTGCGGCGGCGATCCTGGCAGCGTTGGCCGCCGTGCTCAGTCTTTCGGCCGCGGCGCGACGGCGACGTTACGAATACGCAGCTCTTGCCGCGACCGGTGCGACGACACGATCGCTGTACGGCGCGCTTGCCATCGAACAGCTGGTCGTCGTCGGCTTCGGGACGGTGACCGGCGTGCTGGCCGGACTGCTCGCGACGCTGCTCGCGGGTCACAGCGTGCCGGAGTTCGTGGTGGCCCCGGCTGCTGAGCTCCTCCGCTATCGGCCCGATCCGCTCTTCCTCGGCCTCACTCTGGGTGCCGGCTTCGTCCTGTTGGTCGCGGCCGCTGCCGGTGCGGCCGCAGCACTACTGCGCTCGGTCAATCCGGAACAACTGCGCGAGGCACCGTCATGAGCGAGGCCATGGTGCGGTGCGACAACCTCGTACACGTCTACGGCACGCCGGGGGCGGAGGTTGCGGCGCTCCGCGGCGTCGACTTCCTTGTCCGTGAGGGCGAGACGGTCGCGTTGCTCGGTCCGTCGGGTGCGGGCAAGACGACTCTGCTCTGGCACCTGGCCGGACTGTTACAACCGACCGCCGGGACGGTGGAGGTCGCCGGCCGGCGACTGTCCGGGCTGACGCAACGCGAACTCGCCGATGCGCGCTTGCGGCAGATCGGCGTCGTACTCCAGAACCCCGGTCGCAACCTGCTCGGCTACGACACCGCGCTCGGCAACGTGCTGTTTGCCCAACGGCCGGGCCGACGGTCTGCCGCCTCGAAGCGTCGGCGGGCGATGGCCCTCCTCGACTCGGTCGGCCTGGCCGGTGCGGCCAACCGCGTCGCCGGCCGGCTATCCGGCGGAGAGCAGCAGCGACTGGCCGTCGCGGTTGCGCTGGCCAACTCACCGTTGCTCCTCCTCGCCGACGAGCCGACGAGTCAGCTTGACCCCGTCTCCGCCGACGCGGTTCTGGACCTGATCACGCAGGCCAACATCGAGGCGGGTACGACGGTTGTCGCGGTCACCCACGACGCAGCAGTCGGGGAGGCGCTCGGCCGCACCGTCACGATCCGCGACGGGCGGGTCGGCGCGGAAGGGCGCTCCGGCGAGGACTACGTCGTCGTCGGCCGCGACGGCACCGTCCAGCTGCCGCCCGAGCTGCTCGACGCGCTGCCGCCGGGCTCGCTGGCCCGGGCGGTGCGCCATGACAACGGTGTCGACCTGCGTCGGGTCTACGACCCGCAAGCCGGGCCCAGCGACGATGCCGACGACGAGCGGGGACGCTGATGGCGATCCTCGAAGCGCGGGGCCTGCGGTTCGAACGCGGTGGGCGGGTGATCCTGGAGCAGGTCGACGTCGACCTCGGGCCGGGGGAGTGCCTCGCGGTCGTCGGGCCCTCGGGCAGCGGGAAGACGAGTCTGCTCGCGCTGCTTGCCGGTCTCGCCGAGCCGACGGCCGGCACCGTGTCCGTCGACGGCCGGCCGGTCACGGAGATCAGTCATGCCGACCTCGCGGTCGTGCTGCAGGGTTATGGCCTCGTCTCGTTGCTCACCGCTGCGGAGAACGTGGAGGCCGCGTTGCGCGCCGCCGGCTGGGACCCGGCGCAGGCGACCGAGGCGACCGCGGATGCACTCGGCGCGCTGGGTCTCGGCGGCCACGAGGAACAGCTCATCGAGGAGCTGTCCGGCGGGCAGCAACAGCGGGTCGCGGTAGCGCGGGCCCTCGCGTTGCGGCCGGAGCTCTTGATCGCCGACGAGCCAACCGCTGAGCAGGACAAGGCGTCCCGGCAGCTCGTCCTCGATCGGCTCTTCGAGGTACGGCACCGAGACGGCTCGTTGGTGCTCGCAACCCACGACCCCGAGGTCGCCGAGCGTTGCGACCACGTCGTGGAGTTGCACCCGCACGCATAACAGTTACTACTCGTGGGTAACATAGCCCTCGTCGGAGTGCCCGAGGTCGCCATGCGACCCTATTCCGCACCAATCTGGATCCCGTACAGGAGGTCGGCCGCCGGCCATGAACATCGTTGTCTGCGTCAAGCAGGTCCCGGACACCTGGGCCGAGAAGCGCCTGTCCGCCGAGGACAAGACCGTCGACCGCGAGGGCGTCGACGGCGTCATGAACGAACTCGACGAATACGCGGTCGAGGAAGCGCTGCGCATCAAGGAAGCGCAAGGCAGCGGTGAGGTCACCGTGCTCACGATGGGCCCGGACAAGTCGGTCGAGACGATCCGCAAGGCCTTGTCCATGGGCGCCGACAAGGCGGTCCACCTCACCGACCCCGGTCTGCATGGCTCCGACGCGCTCGCCACGTCCTATGCGATGGCCAAGGCGCTGGCAACGATCGAGCACGACCTCGTCATCCTCGGGGTGGAGTCGACGGATGCGCGGATGAGCGTCCTTCCCGCCATGCTGGCCGAACGACTCGGTGCCTCGCAGTTGACGTTCGCGCGCAAGGTCGAGGTCGGCAGCGGCACCGTCAAGATCGAGCGCCAGACCGACACCGGCTACGACGTCGTCGAGGCTCCGACGCCCGCCGTCGTTTCGGTGGTCGAGAAGATCAACGAACCGCGCTACCCGTCGTTCAAGGGCATCATGGCGGCCAAGAAGAAGCCACTCACCACGTTGTCGCTTGCCGACGCCGGCATCGAGGCCGACAAGGTCGGGTTCGGCGGCTCCGGCACCGAGGTCGCGGAGTTCTCTGCGCGGCCGCCGAAGCAGGCCGGTCAGATCGTCAAGGACGAGGGCGACGGCGGCGCCAAGCTCGCCGAGTTCCTCGCGTCCCAGAAGTTCATCTGAGGAGATTTCTAAGCGATGGCTGAGGTACTCGTACTGGTCGAGCACGTCGATGGTGCTCCCAAGAAGGTCACTTATGAGCTGCTGACGCTGGCCCGTTCGCTGGGCGAGCCGTCGGCGGTGTTCATCGGCAACGGTTACGACAACGCCAAGGACAAGCTCGCGGAGTACGGCGCCACAAAGATCTATGTCGCCGGCGACGGTGACCTCGACGGCTATCTCGTCGCGCCTAAGGCCGAGGTGCTCGCACAGATCGTGTCGTCCGCATCGCCCGCGGCGGTGCTGATTCCCAGTACGCCAGAGGGCAAGGAGATCGCTGGTCGGCTCGCAGTCAAGACAGAGTCCGGCGTCATCACCGACGCAGTCGGTCTCGACGACGGGTTCGTTGCCAAGCAGAGCATTTTCGGTGGTGCGATCAACGTCTCGTCAAAGGTGAGCAGGGGCACGCCGATCATCACGGTCCGGCCCAACTCCACGGCACCCGAGGCGTCACCCACGCAACCAGCAGAAGAGCAAGTGACCGCCTCTATTTCTGAGGCCGCAAAGGCAGCGAAGATCCTCGATCGCGTGACGGAGAAGAAGGGCGGTCGTCCCGAGCTGACCGAAGCGGCGATCGTTGTCTCCGGTGGTCGGGGTCTTGGTGAGGGCAAGAACTTCGAGCTCATCGAGAAGCTGGCAGACACCCTCGGGGCCGCAGTTGGTGCGTCGCGTGCCGCGACCGACGCCGGGTGGTACCCGCACACCAACCAGGTCGGTCAGACCGGTAAGACCGTGTCGCCGCAGCTCTACATGGCGATCGGCATCTCCGGCGCTATTCAGCACCGCGCCGGCATGCAGACCTCCAAAACGATCGTCGCGGTCAACAAGGATCCGGAAGCACCGATGTTCGAGCTCGTCGACTTCGGCATCGTCGGCGACCTCTTCAACGTGGTGCCTCAGCTCACCGAAGAGATCGAGAAGCGCAAGTCGCAGCACTAACCTCATCGGCGTGACCTCCTGGGATCGACTGAGTGCATCTGCGCTCCGCAAGCTGCAGGACCGGCTTGTTGCGCATCAGGTGCAGCACGTCGTTGGGCCGTTCTCGCCGTACTGGAAGGCACGCCTGGCAGAGCTTGGCCGGCGGGCGTCATCGATCGGCTCCGCGACAGCCCTCGAGACCCTGCCCGCCGCCGGCGAGCGTGATGTCGCACCCGATGGCAGCCCAGCCGGCATGGCGCGACTCGTCGTCCAAGCCAGTGAGGGTGGATTTGTCCTGCACGCGAAAGGCCCGACGATGCGGCGGGCGCTGCGGCTTCGGCTGACGGCTCGTGACGCCTACGCCAAGGCCGTGGCGCACGAGACGAAACCGACGTCGTACACCTGGTCCGGGCTCGGCTTTCGCTACCCGATCGCCTCGACGAGGGCTGACCTCGATGCGGTCGCGCGGGCGGGTGCGCGGCTGTGGTCCATCGCTGGATTGAGTGCGCATGACGCGCTGTTGTCGGCGGTGCCGGTGGCGTCCACGGCCGAGCACATCGCGCTGTCCTACGCCGCTCTTGCTGCCGGTGCTCCTGCACTCTTTCCCGGTCCGGAGCCCGCGGCCCTCGTCGCGGCGGCCAAGCTGGCAACTCCGACCGTGATCGCGGCGCCGTCGAAGACCGCCGCCGAGGTTCTCGGCGTCCTCACCGACGCGGGTGTCGCACTCGACCACGTCCGGACCGTCCTGCTGGTTGGTGCGCCGACGGCGGAGCAGCGGGCAGCGGTCGTCGGCCGGGTGCCCGGCGCAACAGTTCTCGCCGTCCATGCCCCTTCCGGCGCGCGGGTGCTCTGGGCGGAATGCCGCTCGGGTGGGGCCCCCGCCGGGTTCCACACCTATCCCGACCTCGACCTGGTTCAGCTGGTCGATCCGGAGACCGGCGAACCCGCTGCAGGCGGCGGCGAGATTGTGCTGAGCCAGCTCGGCTTGTTCGGCAGTGCCCTGCTGCGCTGGCGCACCGGTGACCTCACATCGGCACCGGTCGAGATCACGAAATGCCCTGGCTGCGGCCGACGGGTGCCCCGCGTCGTCGGGCTGCGCGCCGCTGCGCTCGTCCTCGTCAGCGACGACGGCCGCACCCTCGATCTGCGGACCGTGGCCGGTGCCTTGTCCGGCCGGACCGACCTGTCCGACTGGCGCCTGGCCGTTGGCAGCCGCAACCGGGACGGCCGTGGGCAAGTCGTCGTACATCTGGTGCCGGACGGCGACCCTGGAGAGGTCGCCGTGGCCGCCGCCACTGACATCCGCAGCGTCGCCGGTCTGCTCCCCACCCAGCTCGTGGTGGCGTCAGCCGACGATCTGGCGGCGTTGCCGGGCGAGCCGCTCAGCCCGCGCATTCTCCTGCGAGGCTGACCTCCCCCGTAGGCTTGTTGCCGATGGTCTACCTCGATCATGCGGCGACGACGCCGATGCTGCCGCAGGCAGCGGAGGCGATGACCGCATTACTTGCTCAGCCGGGCAACGCTTCGTCGTTGCATGCGGCCGGCCGCCGGGCGCGTCGCATCGTCGAGGAGTCCCGGGAAACCATCGCCGCTGCGATCGGGGCGCGCCCGAGTGAGGTGGTCTTCACCAGCGGCGGGACCGAGAGTGACAACCTCGCGATCAAGGGGTTGTTGTGGGCGCGCCGGCAGAGCGACTCGCGACGGGCTCGGCTCCTGCTCAGCGCCGTTGAGCACCACGCGGTGTTGGACTCCGCGTTGTGGCTGACCGAGCACGACGGCGCGGCCATCACGTGGCTGCCGGTCGACGGTGCCGGTCGACTGACACCGGACGTGTTGCGGGCAGCGATCGAGGAAAACCCCGACGACGTCGCACTGGTGTCGGTCATGTGGGCCAACAACGAGGTCGGCACCGTCCAGCCGATCGAGGACCTGGCTGCGGTGGCCCATTCGTACGGCGTGCCGATGCATACCGACGCCGTTCAGGCGGTGGGTCAGATCGCCGTCGACTTCGCCGCGTCGGGAGTCGACGCGATGACGGTCACCGGCCACAAGTTCGGCGGACCGCTCGGTGCGGGTGTACTTCTCCTCGGTCGGGACGTCGACTGCACCCCGGTGCTGCACGGGGGCGGGCAGGAACGCGACGTGCGCTCGGGCACTCTGGACGTGGCGGCCATCGCCGGCCTGGCCGTCGCCGCCGAGGTGGCGGTCAAGGAACAGCCGGTCCGGGCCGACCGGTTGCGCGCCCTGCGCGACGACCTGGTCGCCCGGATGCGCGCCGAGGTCCCGGACGCGCTTCTCAACGGTGTGCCGGTCGACGACGCCGGCGCTCGGTTGCCGGGCAACGCGCACTTCTCGTTCCCGGGCTGCGAAGGCGACGCGCTGCTCATGCTCCTGGATGCGCGGGGGATCGAGTGCTCGACCGGCTCGGCCTGCTCCGCAGGTGTCGCCCGACCCAGCCACGTCCTGCTAGCGATGGGTCACGACGAGGAGCGAGCGCGCGGCTCGCTGCGCTTCACGCTCGGGCACACGTCGACGAAGGACGACGTCGACGCATTGATGTCAGCGATCGCGCCAGCGGTCGAACGGGCGCGGTCGGCAGCTACCGCACTGCGGTGAGGGTGCGACCGTGAAGGTTCTTGCCGCTATGTCCGGCGGGGTCGACTCAGCAGTCGCGGCCGCACGTGCCGTCGCCGCGGGCCACGACGTCACCGGTGTTCATCTCGCTCTTTCGCCATCACCGGCGTCGTACCGCGAAGGCGCGCGCGGGTGCTGTTCGCTGGAGGACTCGCGCGACGCGCGACGCGCGGCCGACATGCTGGACATTCCCTTCTATGTCTGGGACGTCGCCGAGCGGTTCGGACGCGACGTGGTCGACGACTTCGTCGCAGAGTATGCAGCTGGACGCACGCCTAACCCGTGCGTCCGCTGCAACGAGCGCATCAAGTTCAGCGCGGTCCTGGATCGCGCCGTAGGTCTGGGCTTCGACGCTGTCTGCACCGGCCACTACGCGCGCATCGTCGACGGCCGGTTGACCCGGGCGGTCGACCCGGCCAAGGACCAGTCCTACGTGCTCGCGGTGTTGCGGCCGGAACAGCTGGGTCGCGCGATGTTCCCGGTCGGCGACAGCCGCAAGTCGGACGTCAGGGTCGAGGCGGAGAGATGGGGACTGGGCGTCGCGGCCAAGCCGGACAGTCATGACATCTGCTTCATCCCGCACGGCGACACCCGCAGCTGGCTTCAGGAACGACTGGGAGAGCAACCCGGCGACATCGTCGACGCTGAGACCGGCGCTGTTGTCGGTGCGCACTCCGGCACCTATGCGTTTACGGTCGGGCAGCGCCGGGGTCTGGGACTGTCCGTACCGGCCCCGGGGGGCCGGCCGCGATACGTGCTCGACATCTCTCCGGTGGCCCGGACCGTCACTGTCGGCAATGTCGAGGACCTCGACGTTGCCGAGCTTGTCGCGGATACACCGACCTGGTGTGGTCCACAGCCCTCACTGCCGTTCACCGGCCACGCGCAGCTGCGCGCACATGGTGAGGTGCATGACTGCGTCGCGGACGTCGTCGACGAGGCATTGCTGGTGACCTTCGCGGACCGGCCACGTGGCGTGGCGCCTGGTCAAACCGTGGTCCTGTACGACGGCGACGCGGTCGTCGGCTCAGCCACCATCCGCTCAACCAGCTGAGACGACGCCGTTAGGCTGGCGTGATGGCCAGCAGCGAAGGCGATTCCGATCGCGTCGACTTGACCGAGCTCGACGTCATCACGCGATACAGCCTCGCCGTCCGGCATGGCACCGCGGACCGGGCCGAGCTCATCCAGACGCTGCGCGCCGACCTTGCCTGGCTCGAGGGCGGACGTCGTACGACATCGCGCGCCGCCACCCCGCGCAAGGCGACCGCTCGCAAGACGGCGGCGCGGCGCTCCCGCTAGACCGGGACCACGTGCCGCCAGGCACGGTCTCGCTGGACCTTGTCGCGCAGCTCGACCCAGAACGGGTCCTCGAGCGCCATGCCTGAATCCGGCGAACCGCAGATGTGGGGGCCTGGGTCAGTGACCGTCGGCAGTGACGGAACGCCCTTGCGCGGGTTGGCGAAGTCGAGGGCTGTGGCCATGTTGCGTGCCGCGGCGTCGCGCGGCGCCAGCGGCTTCAGGCCGAACCGCCACTCGACCATCTTGAGCATCGAGGTGTGGTCGTAGACGTGGTGGTCGATCGCGCCGCGGCGTGCGAACGGCGACATGACGAACGCAGGCACCCGGAAACCGGCCTGTCCGTGGTCGTGTCCACCGACCGGCTTGTCGTCCGGCAGCACCGGTGGCCGGACGTGGTCGAAGAAGCCACCCCACTCGTCGTAGGTGACGACCAGTGCCGAGTTCTCCCACTGCGGTGAGCTCGCGAGGGCGTTCGCGACCCGGGAGACCAGCGACTGTCCCCGCAGGATGTCGGCGTGCGGGTGGTCGTCGTTGGAGCCGCCCTGGTCCTCGCCGAGGAAGTAGGGGTCGAGGTAGCTGAATGCCGGAAGCTGGCCGGCCGCGGCCTGGGCGAACCAGGTCTCCATCGGCCGTGCGATCGGCACGTATTTCTGGCCCCAGAGTGCGAGGAACGGCAGGTCGCTGAAGTAGTAGTTCGCCGACACGCCGGCGTCACCGAGACGGTCCCAGATCGTCGGGATCGTGGACGTGGTCATCGTGTTGGACTCGCGATCGGTGCGAGCGGCGTGTGTGTAGAAGCGGTTGGGATAGGTCGAGGTGAGGATCGAGCAGAACCAGTGGTCGAAGACCGTCGACTGGTCGACGAACGACGAATAGAACGGCAGATCCGAGCGGGTGTAGTAGCCCAGAGCGAAGTCGTCGTTGGTGCCCTTGCGGAAGCCGTCCATCTTGCCGCCGTCGAGCTGCGTCCGGCCACCGTCCCAGCTGTGGTCGGGGTCGTTGAACCCGCAGCCCTGGCGCTCGTTCAGGCGGTGGGTCGGGTGCAGCTTGCCTTCGTTGTCGGGGTAGTGCAGGCCGGCCTGCTTGCCCGCGGCGCCCGGCAGCCAGCCGAGGTAGTGGTCGAACGACCGGTTCTCCATCAGCAAGACAACGATGTGGTCGAGGCCACTGTGCGCCGGGTTCGGAAGCTTGTGCCGCACCGGCCGGGTGACGAAACCACGTCCGGCCGCCGCCTTGGTGGTGGCCGCGCCGGCGGCCACCGTGGCGGTGCTGAGGAGAAGCTGCCTGCGGGTCAGTGGCGACATTGGAACCCTTCTACGTCGGTGAGCAGTTGTTGAACACGTCGCGCCCGAACGCCTTGAGATCCGACGCGCCGGCATAGCCGAGGTGGCCCTTGCCGTCGAGACCGCCCGTGTGAACGCCGAACAAGTCCTCCAGCGTGCGCAACAGCGAATAGTGGTTGTAGGGCGTCTTGACCTTGCGGCCACCGCCGACGCAATGACCGATGACGAGCGCGCCGGTGCGGCCACCACCCGGCCCGTGGATGCCGGGCTGCGGGTCACTCGGGCCGGGCTGCTCGTTGCAGCAGGCGGATGCGTCGCTGGTCGATGCCTCGTCGGTCGTGATGATGAGCAAGCCGTCGCGTTGGAAGGCCGGTGACTGCTTGATCCGGGGCACCCAGACCGACAGGAAATGGTCGACCGAAACCAGCCCGCCCGCAGTGCTGCCCTTCGCGTCCTTGCCTGCGCAGTTGGTGTCGTGGCCGTCATTGCACAGGTTGGGTGTGATGAACGAGAACCGCGGTGTCGTCGACACCTGCTTGAGGTCGGACTGCAGTGCGGTCAACGGGACGACGTGCTTCTTGCACAGCCCGGTGTCGAGCAACGAGTGGAAATAGACGAAGGGGTTGTGCCGGGCGGCGTACTGGTCCTTGGCGGTCGCGGACTGCGTGTGGTCCTGTGCCCCCGCCCCGGACGGGTCGCCCGGGTTGCCGCATCGCGCGGGCTCTCGACTCGGGTCGTTGCCCATGTCGTCCATGTAGCCGCGCCAGGTGATGCTGCGGTTCTGGAGCTGGTTGGCCAGCGTCTTGACGTTGGGCGGATAGACGCAGCCCATGCCGATGGCCTGGTCGTTGCTGTCGAGGTTGGCCGGCGACGGCTGGAAGTCCGAGTAGGTCGGGCAGTCCCCGGAGGTGCTCGGATTGGGCGCCTGCCCGGACATCATCGAGACGTAGTTGTCCAACGAGTTGTGCCCGGTCCCGTAGTACTGGGTCAACAGCGTGCCCTGGTTCTGGAGCTTGCGGCCCAGCCAGGGGTTCTTGTTGTCGACGTACGACGCCGAGTAGTTCTCGTTCTCGAGCACGATGACGAACACGTGTCGGACGTTGGCGCTCGTGGCCACCGCTACGCGGTCGCCAGACGGCGCCGAGGGGGAGGTGCCCGAACCGGTGGCGCCCCCGGTACAGCCGAGGACACCCGCAGCGGCGACGGAAGCGATCAGGCCGCCGCGAAGGAGTCGGTGCACACTGCTGGATTCGATGCGACGAGGCTGCATCCTTGCGACCGTACGTCAAACAACGCGTGAACGAGGGCGCCGCCGTTCTCGCCTAGGCTCGATCGGGTGACAGTGGCGACCGGTGTCGGCTCCCTGCCCGGCCTGGACATCGACAGCGCTGTCGCGCTCGTCTTCGACAGCCTGCCCGATTTGCCGCACCTCCCCGAGCTGCCGGCGCGTGGGGCCGGCAGCGACATGATCGGCCGCACGGCTGCGGCGCTGGTCGAGCTGCACGTCGATCTGCAACCGGCCGGCTGGCGTCTCGTCTCGCGCCCCGGTCTCGACGAGCGCGCGGCTGCCGCCACGCTCGAGCGTGACCTCGACGCGTTGCTGCCGATGGGCGACTTCGACGGAACCCTGAAGGTCCAGCTTGCCGGCCCCTGGACGCTGGCGGCTCAGCTCGAGCTGCCCCGTGGCGGCAAGGTCCTCGCCGATCGGGGGGCGACCCGGGACGTGGTCGCCGCCGTCGCGGAAACCGCGCGCGTTCACCTCGCTGACGTGCGCCGGCGGGTTCCGGCGGCCAAGCTGGTGCTCCAGCTCGACGAGCCGTCGCTGCCCAGGGTGCTCGCCGGCATCGTGCCGACCGAGAGCGGCTTCGGACAGCTCCCGGCCCGGGAGACGCCGGACCTCGTCGCCGGTTTGGCCGCGACCGTGGCCGTGGCGGACGTGCCGGTGGTCGTGCACTGCTGCGCCGCCGAGCCGCCGGTCGCGATCGTCCAACAGGCCGGGGCGACCGCGCTGTCCTTCGACCTCGCG
>DATBDO010000070.1:0-2855 GCA_036269855.1 Mycobacteriales bacterium | reverse complement strand
GCCAACGAACGCTGCGCCTCGTCGAGCCCGTCGCTCGCCTCGACCGGCACACCCACCAGAACGGCGGCAGCACGCCGGACGAGGTTGGCGACCAGGCCAGCCTTCCAGTCCCCCCAAGCGGCGGGCCCGGTGGCGAGCGCGTCGGCCTCGGTGAGCGCGTGCAGCAGCTCGAGTGTTCCCCGGTCGGCGACCGCGTCGGCGACGAGCTGCGGCGTGGCCGGATCATCGAGGTCGCGTCGTGTCGCCGTGTCAGGAAGCAGCAGGTGGTTTCGGACCAGCGTGACGATTACGTCGACATCGTGCGTTGGTAGGCCCAGCCGCCCCGCGATCGCGGGTACCACCGCGACCCCCGCATCCGTGTGGTCACCGGGCCAGCCCTTGCCGATGTCATGCAGTAGGGCACCGAGCAGCAGCAGGTCAGGCCGCGCGACGTGTCGCGTCAACGCAGCCGCATGCGTTGCCGCCTCGATGAGATGCCGGTCGACGGTGAAGCGGTGCACGGGATTGCGCTGGGGCTTGCAACGGACCCGCTCCCACTCGGGAATGAGCCGCACCCAAAGGCCCGCCTGGTCGAGTGCCTCGACGACCGGAACGGCGTCGGCGCCAGCGCCCAGCAAGGCAAGCAGCCAGTCACGCGCAGAAGCCGGCCACGGCTCCGGCATCGGTGCCGACTCCACATTGAGACGGTCGACGGTGTGCGGCGCGATAGGCAGCGCATGCTGAGCTGCTGCTGCCGCTACGCGCAACACCAGCACCGGGTCGTTGGCGGGACTGGCGTCACGGGCGAGCACGACCTCGCCGTCCTGCTCGACGACCCCGTCCGCGAGTGGACGTCGTACGGGCGCGCGTTGGCGCCATCGGCGGGGCGGACGCAACGCGCCGCGCACGCGGCGCCAGGTCTCGTCGGCCGCGAAAGAGATCGACCGGCCCGCCGACGAGACATCACGCATCAACGCGTCGACGTCGTCATAGCCCAACGACGTGGCGACGGCCGCGTGCTCCTGCAGCACGAGTCGATCGGTCACCCGGGCCGACCGGCGGTGCAGCTCGCCGCGGACGTCCAGCAAGAACGTGTGCGCCGGCTCGATCCGTGCCGACGGAACGTCGACCAGCCAGGTCGCGGCGACCGCATGCAGCGCGTGCACGTCACGCAGTCCGCCGCGTGACTCTTTGAGATCCGGCTCCAGCAAGAACGCGAGTTCACCGTTCTTTTCCCAGCGGTCGCGGGTGGCCTCGGCCAGCTCTTCGAGCCGTCGGCGGGCGTCGCGCCGCCACCGGGCGTAGATGGCCTCGCGCAGTTGCGCAGTCAGGTCCGGGTCGCCCGCGATGTGACGCGCATCGAGCAGGCCGAGCGCCGCCTTGAGATCCTCCGCGGCAACGGCGGACGCCTCGGCCACCGTTCGCACCGAATGGTCGAGACCGACGCCCGCGTCCCACACCGGATACCAGACCCCGTCGGCGATCGACTTCACGTCATCCCCCCGGCCGTCGTGCACCAGCAGCAAGTCGAAGTCACTGCCGGGTGCGGGTTCGCGACGGCCGTATCCACCGACGGCGACGAGAGCCACGCCGTCGACGTCACCGACCCGTTTCGCCAACCAGTTGTCGGCGAGGTCGACAAGAGCGGTGCGAAGGTCAGCCCCCGTCAGAGTCGTGCGGTCGACGAGTGCCTGACGAGCCTCGCGCAGTTCCTCAGAGTGCGTCTGGTCCACGCTCACCGGTCCGGATGCGGACGAGGTCATCGACGGCGGCGGTCCACACCTTCCCGTCACCGATCTGACCGGTCCGGGCTGCATCGACGATCGCATCGACAACCCGCTGCACATCGCCGTCGGCGACGACTAGTTCGATGCGCACCTTCGGTACGAAGTCCACGACGTACTCGGCCCCGCGGTAGACCTCGGTGTGGCCGCGCTGCCGGCCATGACCCTGCACCTCGCTCACCGTCATGCCGGCGACACCGAGTGCGTGCAACGCCTCTTTGACGTCGTCCAGCTTGAACGGCTTGATCACCGCGGTTACCAACTTCATGGGTGCACCCTCTCATTAGACGGACAATGCCGGTGCCCCCATAGGAGAGGCACCGGCACGTCCTTGTGATCCTCTAGAGCGCGTCGGGTCCGCGCTCTCCGGTCCGCACCCGGACGAGCTCCTCGACGGGAGTCGTCCAGACCTTGCCGTCACCGATCTGGCCGGTGGATGCGGCCTTCACGATGACGTCGACCACTGCGGCCGCGTCTTCGTCCGGGACGATGACGTCCAACCGCACCTTGGGGACGAAGTCGACGGTGTACTCCGCGCCGCGGTAGACCTCGGTGTGACCCTTCTGCCGGCCGTACCCGCTTACTTCCGCCACCGTCAGCCCGTGAACGCCATACGTCTCCAGCGCCGACTTGACGTCGTCGAGCTTGAACGGCTTGAGGACTGCGGTCACGAGCTTCACGCGGACACCTCCGCCGGCACGCCGGTCATTCGAATCTTGAGGGAGAGGTTCATCAGACGGACGCACCTTCCATGCGGTTGACAAGAGCACCCGTGCCGGCAGTAGAGCCCCAGTCGTACGCGGATTCGCCGTGTTCGTTCACGTCGATGCCTTCGACCTCGGCATCGGATGTGACCCGCCAGCCGATCGTGTACTTGATCAGCAGGGCAATGATCGCGGTGACGACACCGCACCACACGATCGTGAAAAGGACGCCGAGGAACTGGTGCCAGAGCAGGGTGGCGTTGCCGCCGTAGAACAGGCCGCCGCCACCACTCGGGAACAGACCGTCGATGCCCTGCGGCGACTTCACGGTGCCGAAGAACCCGATCAGCAGCGCCCCGATGATGCCTCCGGTGAGGTGCACGCCGAC
>DATBDO010000069.1:0-6687 GCA_036269855.1 Mycobacteriales bacterium | reverse complement strand
CTCGAGGAAGTTCTGTTCCAGCACCCGGCGGTCGCCAACGCCGCGGTTGTGGGCAAACGCGACCTCGCTGCCGGTGAGCTGCCGGTGGCCTTCGTCGTGCTGTCGGACGACTCGGCGGATGCCGGCGAGATCATGCAATGGGTGAACGAACGTGTGACGCCGTACAAGAAGCTGCGTGACATCCGTGTCATCGACGAGATCCCGGTGTCGGCCGCGGGCAAGGTTCTGCGGCGTGAGCTGCGCGCCGTCGTGGAAGGTGAGTCATGACAACCAGCCGCGAATGGCATCTGGTACGACGTCCGCACGGGTGGCCGACCACCGACGACGTCGAGCTCGTCACCGCCGAGGTCGGCGACCCGGGACGCGGCGAATTGCTCGTCCGCAACCTCGTGATGTCGGTCGACCCCTACATGCGCGGTCGGATGAACGACGCGCGCTCCTACGCCCCGCCGTATACGTTGAACCAGCCGATGTACGGCGGCGCGGTCGGTCGGGTCGAGAAGTCGGGCGTCGACGGCATCGCACCGGGCACGGTCGTCCGGCACGGCCTCGGCTGGCGCGAGTGGGCGCTGGTGCCGCATCGGCAGGCCGAGGTCGTGGACCCGAGCGGTGACGGCGTGCCACCGTCCACCTACCTCGGTGTCCTCGGGATGCCGGGTCTGACTGCCTGGGTCGGTCTCTACGACATCGCCGAGGTGCGACCCGGCGAGACGCTGTTCGTCTCGGCCGCCGCAGGAGCGGTCGGCAGCATCGTCGGCCAGCTCGCCAAGATCTCCGGGCTGCGCGTCGTCGGCAGCGCCGGTACGCCGGAGAAGGTCGCGTGGCTGCACGAGATCGGATTCGATGCGGCCTTCGACTATCACGACGGCGACGTCACGGAGCTGCTCGCGAAGGCGGCTCCGGAAGGCATCGACTGCTACTTCGACAACGTGGGCGGGGACCATCTGCGCGCGGCGCTGGCGTCGATCAACCCATTCGGCCGGATCGCCGCCTGCGGCATGATCTCGGCCTACAACGAGTCGGTGCCCGGGCCGGACAACCTGTTCTTCGTTGTCGGCAAGAAGCTCACCATGCGCGGGTTCATCGTCAGCGACCATGCGGACCGGGAGCCGGCCTTCCGCCGACACGTCGCACCGCTGATCGCCTCGGGCCGGCTGCAGGTCGGGGAGACGCATCGCGACGGCATCGAGTCGGCGTTCGAGGCGCTGCTCGACGTGCTGCGTGGTGGCAAACACACCGGCAAGATGGTCGTCGACATCACCACCGACTGAGACTCACGTGCGCCGTTCGGCGTATTCGGTGACGGCATCCGGTGGCCGATCCTCCCTTTTGTGACCTTCACCGTGTTGCCCGAAGCACCGCAAACCCGGACACCGCGGCGCCGCGCCTGGCTCCCGGCCGTGACCGCCGTCGCCGTGCTGGCCGCCGTCGGTGGCGGCTATGTCGCGCTCAGTGGCGGTTCGCCAAACGGGACGTCGTACGTCAATGCCGCTGCGGTCGTGCACGGGACGTCGGCGCGCGCCACCCAGGTGGGCACCAGCAGCCTCGACCTCACCATGACGATGTCGATCGACGGTCACGACGTCTCCGCCACCGGCGACGGCGCCTTCGACTACCGCAAGCACCTCGGCCGGGTCGACCTCGACATGGCCGGTCTCGGCACCATGCAGGAGATCGTCACCCGGCACGCCATCTTCATGCGTATGCCCGACGGCATGGCGGGCGTCATGGCTACGGGCGGCAAGCCGTGGCTGGAGCTTCGCTTTTCCGCGCTCAAGGCGGCGGGGCTCGACATGAACAAGTTGATGAACTCCAACCCGACAGCGGATCCCGCCTCGATGCTGCGGGTGTTGAGCGACGCGACGGGGATCAAGCAGACCGGCACCGAGACGATCGATGGCGCGTCGACCACCCGCTACTCGGCAACCGGCTCGATCGGTGACCTGCTTCGCGCGGAGGGCGTGAACGACGTCGTCGACACCTCGAAGCTGCCGGCGGACGTGACCGACTCTCAGCTGCACTTCGACGTGTGGGTCGACCACACCGGATTGCCGCGCCGGCTGACGATGACGATGGACCTGGCCGGCATGGGTACGATGACCATGACGATGCACTTCTACGGATTCGGCGACCCGGTCACCGTCATCGTCCCGCCGAAGTCCGTCGTCACCGACATCTCGAACCTTGCCGGACTCTGATCGTCAGAGGTCGGGCAGACGGTTGGGCATCAAGTCAGGCTGAGCCAGACCGTCCACCTCGAGCAGCTTGCCGGTGATCCACGAGGCGGCGGGTGACGCCAGATACAGCACCGCGTCGGCGATGTCCTGCGGTTGACCGAGCCTGCGCATAGCGATGCGTTCGAGCATTCCTTCACGCAACGTGGGGTCCTGTTGCTCGAGCCAGGCGCCGAGCGAGTCAGTCTCCACCGCGCCGGGCAGCACCGCATTGACGCGAACGCGCGGTGCCAGCTCGGCGGCAAGCAGTCGGGTCAGCTGGCCGAGGTTCGACTTCATGAGACTGTGAGCGAACGAGCCGCGGGACGCGTTCTGTCCTGCCATCGAGCCGATGTTGACCACCGCCCCGCTGCGCTCGAGCAGTGGTGGCGTCGCCAGCCGAACGAGCTCGAACGACGCCGAGATGTTGAAGTGGAACGCCGACTCGAGGTCGTCGACGCGGGTGGACAGGAACGGCTTCGACGTCGCGCCACCCGAATTGTTGACGACGATGTCGACGCCACCCCACTCGTCGACCGCACGCTCGACCGCAACGGCCAGCTGGCCGAGGTCGTTGACGTCGGCCGCGTGCATCAAGGCACGGCCGCCGTTCGCGGCGATCTCGGCGGCGACGCGCTCGATGTCTGCGCCGGTCCGGGCGATCAGGACAACGTCGGCGCCGGCTGCCGCGAACGTCATCGCGATCGCTGCGCCGATGCCCTTGCCGGCACCGGTGACGATGGCGACGCGGCCATCGAGGCGAAACCGGTCAGTCACCAGCGGAGCCTAGCGAGTCCGCTTTGTCAGCAGATGTTCACGGACACGCCAGGGCAAATGCGCTTCCGCTGGGCGACTGATAGGCGCATCATCAGGCCATGGCACGTGTTCCGGTGCGGTCCGCCGCGCTCCAGGTCGGCGAGTTCGCCGTCGGCGTGACGGTGGCCTACGCCGCCATCGGCGCGGCTTGGGCGGTGTCTCACTCGATCTTGCCGCTGGTGCTCGCCGCCGTGGCCGTCGTGGCCGCGGCCATAGCCCTCGAGCTCCGCTACGGCGCCAAGGCCACCGGACTTGTGGCCGGGCTGCTGCCGACGACGATGCTGATCGCGGGCTTCCTGGTCGCGATGTCGCTCGTCGCCTACCGCCTCAACTGACCTGGCGTCAGACCATGCGCCGGCGCAGCCGCCGGTAACCGAAGCGAGCAGCCAGCCAGCCCAGGCCGACGATCAGCAGGACGAGCAGCACCGGGCCGAGGATCCCGATGATCGCTTCGATGCCGTGCACGAACCTCGACACCGACCGGTCTAGCGCCTTGTGCAGCCCCGACTTGTGATGCACCGGAACCGTCTCGGTGATGGCCTTCTGGTCGACGGTGATGGTCAGCGTGCTGAGCGCGGCCTGGTTGGCGAGGACCTTCTTCTGTCCTTGCAGCTGCTCGATCTGCGTCTGCACGTCGGTGATGTGTTGCTGCACCGCTAGCGTCTCGCCGATCGTCGTGGCCCTGGTCAGCAGCAACAGGAAGGTCTTGCGCGTCTTGTCGAGCGCACTGATGCGCGCCTTGAGATCGACGAACTTGCTGGTGACATCCTTGCTCGAGGTCTGCAGGTTGAGCACCTTGACGCCCTTGATCGTGCGCGCCCGCTTGACCGTGTCGTCGAAGGTGGCGACCGGCACCCGCAACGTAACCTGGCCGCTCGGCGCGAACCCGCCCTCGCTGGTGCGGCTGTTCGCGATGTAACCGCGTTCGAGCGTTGCCAGTCCGGTCAGCTGGTCGAGCGTCGTACCCACCTGACCTTTCGGCACCTGGAGGTCGAGTTCGCCGGTCTTGATGATCTTGTCCGGCACACTCGGCACCGGTGTGATCGGGCCGTTGGTCGAGTCCGAGGACGATCCCGTCGATCCGCCAATGGCGAGCCCGGTGCCCACGGCCCCGCCATTGGCATTCACGTCCGGCGCGGCACCCGCGTTTACTCCCTTTTGCGGTGTCAGTCGGGCCGCATTCGGCACTGGTGCGGACCCAGCAGCGGTGGAACCATCGCCCGTTGGACCGCGTTCACCGCCGGCTAATGGGGCGGCGGCAAGGTGTTGGATCGGCGCGGACGTGTGGCTGCCACCCACGGCGAATGATGCGATCACGATGATCACCAGCGCAGCGGCGGCCATGACCAGCCAGCCGCGAGTGGTCGGCCGGTACAGCCGCCGGGTGCGCGGGCCGGCGGTGACGTCGTCCTCGACCGACGGTGCGAGCTGCTCGCGAACTCGGTCAACCGCGCCGTCCGGCACGTCGTAGTCGTTGGCGAGGTCAGCGAGCCCGCGCTCGAGCAGGTCCTCGGCGATCATCGGGCCACCTCCACATCGGTCCAGGCGGCGAGTGCCGGGTCGTCGGCCAGCCGGCGGCGGGCCTCGGACAGCCGGGACTTCACGGTGCCGGGCCGGCGCTGGATCGCGACGGCGATCTCGCGCTCGGCCAGGCCGCTGTAGTAGCGAAGGACGACCGGCATGCGAAGGTGCTCCGGCAACCGCTCGAGCGCGCCGGCGAGGCAGCGTCCGAGGGCGGCGTCCTCCGCGTCGTGTTGCGGATCGGACGGCGACGGGACGCCGGCCAGCACGTCCTCGTCCGCCCGCTCGCGCCAGACCTTGTCGCCACGCAACCGCGACAGGCAGGCGTTGACGACGACGCGGTAGAGCCACGCGCGCCGACCCTCACCGCCAGGGATGGCGTCGCGGAACCGCCACACCCGCAGGAAGGCGTCCTGGACCGCGTCCTCGGCGTCCGCAGGTGAGCGCAGCACGAGGCAGGCGGTGCGGTACGCCGTCGGATACGACTCAGCGAGCCAGGCGTCCAGATCGTCCACGGTGATGAGACTCCCGCCGCGCTGATTCGGTTCGCCCCCCATCTGCTGATCTTCGCGGCTACGACCGGTTTCGGCTTCCCCGTGCTGGAAAACCGGTCTCAGCCGCGAAGATCTCCGGGGCTAGGCGAGGCGGCGCAGAATGCGCGCCACGGTCTCCTCCGTGCGCCCCAGCATCTGACCGTACGTCCATCGCACGAACCGATGGTCGTCGTCACGCAAGGCATCCTCGCGGTGCTTCTCGTCCCAGAGCACCTGCTCGGGTGATCGGTCCGGATCGAGAACTCCCGTGTACTTCACCTTGCCGTCGGCTTCCCCGATCGTCCGCTGTTCCTTCCAGTAGAAGTCCACTCGGTAGGTCTCACCTGCGACGACGATCTCGTACTGCGGCTCAGGTGGCGGGACGTCGTACTCATGGAAGATGACGCGCGACAGGGACTCGAGGGCTGACTCGGCCCGACCGTCGAGGAAGTCGACGACGCTCCCGGCTCGACCGAGATCCGTCCACCCCGAGACCTCGTCCAGCATTTGCAGCAGGGCCGGGCGGCCCAGACCTTGCCGCATGGCAGCATCGCCGACAACGACCGCACTTCTCATGGTCGCGCTGCGGACCAGGTCGACGACCGTGCGAGCCACGGTCGTCGTCGGTACGCCGTCCACCTCGCACACGTGGTGGGCCGGTAGCGGTTTGATTCGAACCCGCCCATCAGCTCCGCCTCGCCACGCGCCCCACGGCCGCGTCGCGATCGCGTACGACGGCAACCCGAACACGGGCAGACCGTGAACGAGAGCCGCGGATTCGTCGCTGGCGACGCACTCCGGGTAGGTCCGCAGGAGCCGGTCAAGTTTCAGGCGATGCGCGACGCGGGGATCCTTCTGCGCGCGAGCGACCAGACACGATCCGACGACCAGATAGCGATCCAGGCGCACCAGCACGCCTCGCGCGATGAGTGTTGCTATCCGTCGACGCCCCAGGCCGAGCTGCGCGGGTAGGTCACGAAGCACGGAGACCGGCGTGCAGCCGAGGCAAGGGTCCACCGCGCGAGGGTGCCGGAAAGCAGAACGGTCCGCTTCGGCCATCCACAGCCCGACAGATCTTCGCCGCTACGACCGGTTTGGGCCCTCCGAGGGCCGAAAACCGGCGCTAGCGGCGAAGATCAGTGGGCAGTTAGCGGGGGGACATGCGGATGCCGCCGTCCAACCGGATGGTCTCGGCGTTGAGATAGCCGTTCTCGACGATGTGCCGAGCCAGGGCCGCATACTCGTCGGCCGAGCCCAGGCGCGCCGGGTGCGGCACCTGCTTGGCGAGCGACTGCTGCGCCGGCTCCGGCAGGCCGGCCATCATCGGAGTCATGAAGATGCCGGGCGCAATCGTGCATACGCGGATGTTGCCGCTGGCGAGGTCACGCGCGATCGGCAAGGTCATGCCCGCGACACCGCCCTTGGACGCGGAGTACGCCGCCTGACCGATCTGACCGTCGAAGGCAGCGACCGACGCCGTGTTGATGATGACGCCGCGGTCACCATCCACCGGCTCGTTCTGGAGCATCGCGCTGGCCGCGAGCCGGATCACGTTGAACGTGCCGACGAGGTTCACCTGGACCACTCGCGCGAAGTTCTGCAAC
>DATBDO010000068.1:0-15025 GCA_036269855.1 Mycobacteriales bacterium | reverse complement strand
GCGGACAGCGTGCCGTCGGTGCTCGCCGTGTCGACCGGCAAGGTCATGACACCGCCGGTCAGCGTCGCCCCGAACGGGAGCGAGAGGAGGTCGGGCAGCACGTAGGTGCGGGCCGTCTCCCGGCCGCCGGCCACGCCGACGTGCAGCGTGTTGGCGGGGTAGGGCGACGTCGGTGCCTGCTGCGGCGGGCAGCCGAGCGGCGTGGTGCAGGTGTCGACTGGTTCGCTCGCGTACCACGCCTCGGCGGAGTCGCCGACCGTGCGGGTCGGCCCGGCTTGGCCTTGCTGCGGGACCGCCTCCGCGGGCGCCGTCAGCAGCCAGCCGAGCGGGATCGCGACGAGCGCGGACAGGAGGACAGCCCGGCGCAGCACGCGCCGCCCGCTTGCTCGCCTCATCCGCGAGGTGTTCGCCATCCGCACCTGCCGATCCTGCCTTTCGGGGCCTCCCCCAGGCTGCCCCGTGGGGCCGGGCCGGGCATCGTCCCCCCGCACCAAGCGGCACGTCCGGGGTCGTGCGGGCGGATGACGCCCAGTGCCCCGGGCGGGGTTACGGTCCAGACGTGAAGCTGACCGCCGTCGAGCTCCGTCGGGTCTCGCTCCCGTTGGTCGCGCCCTTCCGCACGTCCTTCGGCACCGAGACGACCAAGGACGCCCTGCTGGTCCGGGCCGTCACCCCGGACGGGGAGGGCTGGGGCGAGTGCGTCGCGATGGACGAGCCGCTCTACTCCTACGAGTACGTCGATGCCGCGCAGGAGGTGGTCCGCCGGTTCCTGCTGCCGCGGCTGTTCGCCGCCGGCGACGTGACTGCGGGACAGGTGCGGACCGTGCTCGAACCGGTCAAGGGTCATCCGATGGCCAAGGCGGCCGTCGAGATGGCGCTGCTCGACGCCGAGCTGCGCATCGCCGGTCAGTCCCTCGCGACGTTCTTCGGCGCGGTGCGCGACCGGGTGCCGTCCGGCGTCTCGGTCGGCATCATGGAATCGGTCCCGCAGCTGCTCGACGTGGTGGGTGGCTACCTCGACGAGGGCTATGTCCGCATCAAGCTCAAGATCGAGCCGGGCTGGGACGTCGAGCCGGTGCGCGCGGTCCGCGAACGGTTCGGCGACGACCTGCTGCTGCAGGTCGACGCCAACACCGCCTACACGCTGGCGGATGCGCGGCATCTCGCCGGGCTCGACCCGTTCGGCCTGTTGCTCATCGAGCAGCCGCTGCCTGAAGACGACATGCGCGGGCACGCCGAGCTCGCCCGACGCATCACCACACCGGTGTGCCTCGACGAGTCGGTGACGTCGGCGCGAGCCGCTGCCGACGCGATCGCGCTCGGTGCGTGTCAGGTCATCAACATCAAGCCCGGGCGGGTCGGCGGCTATCTCGAGGCGCGTCGCATCGCCGCCATCGCGGCGGCGAGTGGGTTGGCGGTCTGGTGCGGCGGCATGCTCGAGACCGGGATCGGCCGCGGTGCCAATGCCGCACTCGCCGCATGTCCGGAGTTCACGCTGCCGGGCGACGTGTCCGCCTCCGGGCGCTTCTATGCCCGCGACATCGTCGAACCGTTCGTGCTCGACGACGGTCACATCCGCGTCCCGACCGGACCCGGCATCGGTGTCGACGTACTCCCCGACATCCTCGATGAGTTCACCACCGCCGTCGAAACCGTCCGCGCCTAGTTGTCGGACAGCACTCGTATCGCGTTTCGGCCGGTGAGCTTCATGAGGTCGTCGTCGGACCAGCTGCGGTCGACCAGCTCGTCGAGCAGCCGCGGGTAGCCGGACACGTCCTCGAGCCCGACCGGGAAGTCGGGGCAGCCGTCGTAGTCACCGCCGAGTCCGACGGCATCCACACCGGCGACGTCGCGCACGTGCTCGATGTGGTCGGCCACGTCGGCCGGTGTCACCGTCGGTTTGGTTCCTTCGCGACCGGCGTCATCCCACTCGCGGAACTCCTTGCTGACGAACTGCGGCACGAACGCGACCATGCAGAGGCCGCCATTCGTCGACAGCTCGCGGAGGATGTCGTCCGGCACGTTGCGCGGGTGGTCGACCAAGCCGCGGGCACTGGAGTGCGAGAACATCACCGGCTTCGATGTCGTTGCGAGCGCCGCTGCCATCGTTGCCGGCGACACATGCGAGAGATCGACGACGACACCGAGTGCGTTCATCCGCCGTACGACGTCCCGACCGAAGTCGGTGAGGCCGTGGGCGACCGGTTCGTCGGTCGCGGAGTCGGCCCAGCTGGTGTTGTCGTTATGGGTGAGTGTCATGTAGCGCACGCCAAGTGCGTGCAACGCCCAGAGTCCGGACAGCGTGCCGCCGATGCTGTGCCCGCCCTCGGCGCCGATGAGGCTGGCGATGCGTCCCGACGCCATTGCCGCGCGCGCGTCGTCGGCATTGAGGGCGAGCCGGAGACGGTCGGGATGCTGCTCAACCATGCGCCGGACGAGATGGACCTGCTCGATCGTCGTACGAAGCGCCTCGTCGTCCGGCAGCGTTGACGGCACGTAGACCGACCACCACTGCGTGCCGACCCCACCGCGCGTCAGCCGGTCGAGATCCGTGTGGAACTGGGGCAGTGGCCCCGCCACATCCAGCTCGTCGAGGTCTGCATCGGCGAGGCGGAGCGCCCACGGCAGGTCGTTGTGCCCGTCGACGACGGGTGATGCCTCGAGCAGCCGCGTGACGCGGTCGGTCGTGTCAGTCATCGAGGGCCGCGCGGATCCTCTTGGCGAGCGCCGGTCCGACGCCAGGAAGCTGCTGCAGCTCCTCGACCGACGCGCCATGCAGCGAACCGTTCGGGCCGAATGCCGACACGAGGGTCTTGGCCCTGGCCGGGCCGAGGCCGCGGATGCCGCGCAGCACCGTCTCGACGTCGGGGGTCGCCGACCGGGCAGAACGCGCCGGCGCCTTGCCGGACCGTTCAATCGCTTCGATGCTGCCGCCCAGATAGGCGTCGATGACGAGCGGGTCGTTGCGGACGACGTCGGGTGAGCCTTGCGCGATCACGGATCCGTCGGCCATCGCAATGATCCGGTCGGAGATCCCCATGATGAGCGGGATGTCGTGCTCGATGATGACAAGCGTCAGCTCCAGCTGCGCCTTGAGATCGACGAGCAACTGACCGAGCGCCTCGGTCTCCCGCTGCGCGATGCCGGAAGACGGCTCGTCCAGAAGCAGGCACACCGGCTCGAGCGCGACGAGACAAGCGATCTCGGTGATGCGCCGGGTGCCCGTCGACAACTCCTGGATCTGCTTGTCCCGGTAGCGGTCCAGACCCATCACGCCGACCAGCTCGCGGGCACGACGTTCGCGGGTGCGTTCACCGCGCGTCACGCCGGCGGTCGAGGCGAGGAACCGCGTCGGTTGCGTGCGCTCCAACGCGAGCATGACGGTCTCCTTGACCGTCATCGTCGGGAACAGCGCGGCGTCCTGGAAGGACCGGATCAGGCCGAGATGGGCACGGGCTTCGGGCCCGAGCAGCGAGATGTCCCGCCGGTCGAACTGCACCACACCGGTGTCCGGCCGGGTGAATCCGCCCAGCAGCTCGAACGTCGTCGTCTTGCCCGCACCGTTGGGGCCGATCAGGCCGACCGTTTCACCCGCTCGGACCGCGAACGACACATCCCGTACGGCGACGACACCGCCGAAGTGCTTGCTGAGGTGACGGACCTCGAGCAGCGTCGTCCCCATGGTCGGCTTGCGCTGCATGGGTACGGGTGAGGTGTCGTGGCTGCGCACCGTGGCGAGCGCGCCGATCGACGCGGTCGGCGCATCGGCAAGGTCCTCACCGGCGAAGAGCGGTTCGGGGTCGATGCGGTGCATCCGCGCGATCGCCTTGATGATGCGGTCGCGGACGGGCGCGACGAGCTGGATGAGGCCGCCCGGCTTCCAGAGGATGAGTAGCAACGCGCCGAACTTGGTCGCCGCGAGTCCGAGGTTGCCGATGTTGAGCAGTGGAACGCCGAGCACCCAGACCGCGCCAAGGACGGGCCCGATCAGGACCGACACGCCGCCGAGCACGGTCATGACGACGACGTCGATGCTCGCCGAGGCGGGGAAAGTCGTCGTACTGATGTTGGACAGCGAGTGGCCGTAGACGGCGCCGCCGATGCCCGCGATGAAGCCGGCGATCAGATAGCCCTGCAGCTTCACGATGCTGGCGCGCACGGTGAACGCGCGCGCGTTGTCCTCGTTGTCGCGGATGGCGACGAGCAGCCGGCCGAAGCCGCTCCGCCGGATGTTGCGGGCAAGCACCATGCACAGCACGAACAGGACGAGCGCGAAGTAGTAGTAGCGGTGACCGGTGTCGAGCGGACCGCCGAGCGGCCAGCCGGTCGGCTTGCCGGGATCGCGTCCGTCGCCCAGCAGCCATGATTCGCTCAGGAAGCCGGGCAGGGCCAGGGCGAAGCCCAGGGTTGTGACGGTCAGCATCAGCCCGCGAATGCGCAGTGCCGGCAGCCCGATGACGACCGACACCAATGCCGCGCCGAGACCGGCATAGAGCAACGCCAACGGGAAGTCGCCGATGCGACTCGACACTTCGAAGCTCACCACCGCACCGATCGCGGCGACGCCGAACTGGCCAAGGGTCAACTGACCGCCGAGGCCGGTAAGGATGCCGATGGACAGCCCGACGATCGAGAAGCCGATGATGCCGGTGAAGTGCACGGACAAGCTGTTGGTGATGAACAGAGGCAGGACGGCGAGCACCGCCACGAACGCGACGACGAGAGTGGGCACGAGCGACCGGACGAGCCGGAGCTCCTGGAGCCGCTGCGGGATCGGCCGCAGACCTTGCACCGCGGCCCAGCTGCCCTTCTCCTCGTCCCGACCGGCGCGCTGCCGCTGCAGAAGGAGCGTGGCGAGAATGATGATGAACAGCGCGTCCTCGACGAGGTTGGCGCTCGGGTAGTTCCAGAGCAGGATCTGCTCGAGGATGCCGAGGCCGATGCCACCCGCGAGGGCCAGCGGCAGGCTCTGCATCCGGCCGATGACTGCCGCTGTCATTGCGCGCAGCAGCAGCTCGGGACCGAAGCTGTCACCGCTCGTGAAACCCTGGGTCGGCGCCGTGAGGATCGCCGTGAATGCTGAAAGCGCCCCTGCGATCGCCCATGCCAATGACGACATCCGGCTCGCGAAGATGCCGGACATCCGCGCCGTCTCCGGGTTGGCGGCGGCCGCCCGTATGCCGAGCCCGAACCGGCTGAACTTGAGGAACGCGGCGATCGCGAGCACGACGATCGGCGACAGCACGAGCATGCCGGAGTAGGCCTCGGTGACGCGCAGCGCGCCGACGTTGAAGGCGGGGATCCACGGATGTGGCAGCGGATACAGAGAGCCGGCGGCTGCGGTGGAGTTGATGACGGACGCGAAGATGACGAGGAACTGCCCGACACCCAGGGTCGCGACGACGCTCATCAGGCGGGGCGCGTTACGAAGCCGTCGTACGACGCCTGCCTCCGCCGCGGCGCCGGTGCCACCTGCCACGGCGAGCGCGAGCGGGAAGGCCACCCAGTAGGGGATGTGCCACTTGACGGCGGCGAGGCCGAAGAACGCGGCGCCGAACGCCCCGATCTGGCCGTGGGCGAAGTTGATGATGCGGTTGGTGCGGTAGATGAGCACGAGACCGACGGCGAGCAGGCCGTAGGTCATGCCGATGATCGTGCCGAGCAGGATGACCGGGAGCGGAGTCGATGCGCTGATGACGTGATGCGCATCGAGAGCGGCTGAGCCGATCTTCGCTGCCACAACGGCCGCGACGAAAGCACCGGCCGCGATCAGCGTCGTTCGGGACGGCAGCGGCAGCCGGCTCACGTCGCTGCCCCGGCGCCCTGCAGGAAGACGGCGCGCAAGAGGTCGTCACGGGCGAGCAGCTCGTCGGCGCGGCCGTCGAAGCGCATCTCGCCCTTCTCCATGAAGTAGGCGTGCTCGACGAGGTTGAGCGCGATGTTGACGGACTGCTCGACGAGGACGACCGCGGTGCCGTCGGCGTTGATCTCGCGCACCATCTCGAGCAGCTGGCCGACGATCACCGGCGCGAGTCCGAGCGAGAGCTCGTCGATGAGCAGCAACCGCGGCCGCAGCATGAGCGCCTTGGACAGGCCGAGCATCTGCTGTTCGCCACCGGAGAGCGTGGACGCGTGCGAGTTACGGCGCTCGTGCAGCCGCGGGAACGCGGCGAACGTCCGCTCGATCGCGCTGTCGACCGCACCTCGGTCGGAACCCAGGATGTAGCCGTAACTACGCAGGTTCTCGACGACAGTCATCGGACCGAAGACGGCACGCCCGCCCGGGATCTGGGTGATGCCGAGCCGTAACCGGCGTTCCGCATCGAGGTAAGTGATCTCCTGACCGCGATAGCGCACCGAGCCGCGCGACGGCAGGCCGATGCCCGAGATCACCTTGAGGAGGGTCGACTTGCCGGCGCCGTTGACGCCGAGCAGCGCGACCATCTCGCCGTCGTCGACGGTGAAGTTGACGTCGAAGAGCACTTGCAGCTGACCGTAGGAGAAGTCGATGCCGCGCGCGGCGAGCATCGGCAGATGCGAACCGGACATCCTGAGCCGGTTGATCTCCTCGTCTTCGAGGACCTCGTCGATCATCCGGTCGAGATCCGCGCTGATGAACTTGCCGGCGCTCCCGATGATGACCGCGCCGAGCACGCCGGGGATCGCGATGGCGACCATCGTGCCGGTCACGCCGTACTGGTTCTGGATGCCACCGAGCAGCAGCGCGCCGGCGAGCCCGCCGACGGACTGGAAGATGCCGACCAGACCGACCCCGTGCGGTCGCATGTTGGCCGGGATGGTCGACATCAGCGCGGTGTAGAGCAGCGGTTGCAGCAGTGCGATCGCCGCGCCGGACAGGCCGAAGCAGGTGATCATCGGCCAGAACGCCGGCATCACGCCGCCGAGTGCGATGAAGACGACGGCGATGCCGACGGCGAAACCCGAGGCAACGACGACTCGCGACGGTGACTCACGGAACTGCTTCTCACCCCGGTTGCCGTAGACGAGCAACGCGACGATGCCCACGGCGAAGTAGTAGGCGAAGAAGAGGCCGCGCCCGCCGGGCCCGAGGTTCCAGCGCTGGTCGAGGAAGAACGAGATGAAGGTGCCGAGCGGCACCGTGAGGATGCCGATGACGGCGAAGCCCGCGAAGATGCGGCGGTTGGTCGGAATCAACAGCACCCGGCGGCAGATCTCCCAGAACCCGAGCGCGACCTCCCGCTCGCTGAGCCCGCCGACGTCGGCGGCGGTTTCGCCGTGCGCCTCGTGCACGCTGGCGCGCAGCAACTGGGTGTCCCACTTGCCGAACCCCGGGTCGCGGAGGCCGATTGCCAGCAGGCAGATGCCGATGGACATGAGGCCCATGCACAGGAACACGCCGCGCCAGGTGAACCCGAGCAGACCCGCGAACAGGCCCACAAGCAAGGGGGAAAGCGCCTGGCCGAACGTCCCGATGGCGTTGTAGAGGGACAGGGCCCGGACCCGCCCCTCGGGCGGGTAGTTGTCGGCGACGAGCGGCGCGTGCAACGCGAGGACGCTGCCCGTGGTCAGGCCGTCGAGACACAGGATGCCGATCAACCCGAGCAGCGAGGTCACGAAGCCCGTGAAGAGGGTGATGAAGCTCCACGCGAGTCCGGTGGTCACGCAGAGCATCGCGCGGCGGGCCTTGAACTGGCTCAGTCTTGCTGTCGGCAGCGGGGACGCGGTGGAGGAGAGCTGGTAGAGCGCCCTTGCCCCGGCGATGCCCGCGACCGAGATGCCGAGCGACCGGCTGATCTCGGGTGTGAGCACCGTGAACGCATAGGACTGGAAACTGTCGGTGATGAAGAGCAGGCCGAGTGCGACGACGGGGTAGTAGCTCAGCCCGTACTTGCGCACGACCGCCCGGAAGCTCGGTGAGTGGTCGTCCCCGACGACACCGAGCGTGCGCCGAGCCTCGTCGCGGAGCGAGTCGCGGGTCGACTCGATGTCGTGCAGCGACTCCTCGCGCGATCCGGCGCCGGTCTCCCGCTGCCTGGTGGGGGCGGTCATCAGTAGCCGACCTTCGGGATCCGGAGGTCGAGCTCCCACGCGCTCTCGCCGATGCGGTGCCCGGACGTGTCCATGAGGACGACCGTCACGTAGTGGTGCTGCAGCTTCTCCTTGTCGCCGGTGACGTTGGCGACCTGCGTGACGCGGAAGGATGTGTTGGTCGTGGTGAAGACGCCGAGATCGGCGAGCCTGGCGCGGTCGGGGCATTTGGGGTCGAGCTTGCAGGCAGCGTCGTTGCTGACCAGCGACTTCATCGTCTGGCCGGGCTTGACCGGCGTCTTGTCGACGAACACGGCGAAGTAGCCGGCGTCGCGGGTCGCGGGCGCACTGCCGGGCGCCGCGATGGTGAAGTCGCGCATCGTCCAGCTGACGGTGAACTTGCGGGCGACCGTCGATCGGTCCTGCGGCGAGAGGAAGTGCAGCCGGTTGTCGACCCGGAAGTTGAGGTCCTGGAGGTGGGTGAGCCCGCAGCCGGTCAGCGGCAACACGGCGAGGAGCGCCGCGCCGCGCATGAAGCGACCGAGCGACACCGACGCCTCCTCACTGACCGGGGGCTTCCATCGTGCGGGGCACCCGCGACGCCGTCGTCGTGCCCGGGAACCAACTGACGCAGCCTTCGCTGTGCAGCGGGACACAGCCAGGTCAGGGGTTCGACGCCGCAGCGGGCGCACCTCCCGTTGCTGTCAGGTGCGATCCTCGAGGAAGCGCAGCTGGAGCTCGGCGACGAGCCGCTCGTCCGGGTCGTCCAGGTCCAGGCCCCAGACCTCGGTGATGCGGCGCAGCCGGTAGCGGAACGTGTTGGGATGCACGTTGACCATCGCGGCGGCGGACGCCATGTCACCGAAGGCGTCGAAGTAAGCCCGCAGCGTCTGCACCCAGGCCGTCCCCTTGGCCGCGTCCTGCTCCGCGAGCGCGGTGACCCGCCCCGCGCTGAGCTCGGGGCTGGTGGCGGCTATGGCGCGCAGCCGGTGCAGGATCACCTGCGCGCGCACGGCGCCGATGGCGGCCACGGCGCGGTCCGGCATCGCCCCGAGCACGTCGAGGACCTCGTCGGCCTCGCGGCGGGAGGCGGGGACTCCGTCGAGGGCGGCCACCGCTGTGCCGACGCCGGCCCGCACCTGCACCCGCAGCGCCTGCCGGGCGCGCTCCACCACGGCGGTGGCGAGCGCGATCGCGGGCTCGGCGTCCGCGTCGGCCTCGACCGGCACCAGCGCGTAGACCCGGCCGCGGTCGGCGGCGCACGTCGCCTGGCGGCGGTAGGACTCGCAGTAGACCGCGACGAGGTCGGCCAGCCGTTGCGACGCAACCACGACGGCGGCCGGGTCGAGCTCGCCCACGTCGAACGCCACCACCACGGTCGAACGCCCTGCGTCGATGTCGAGGACGTCGCGAGCCACCTCGCCGTGGTCGCTGCCCTCGAGGAGCGCGACGAGGGCCTCCGTACGACGCTGCCGGTCCACGTCTGTCGCCGACCGATGACGCAGCAGGTGCAGCGCCGCGATGTCGGCTGCGTCGCGCAGCGCCTGCTCGGCCTCGGCGCCGAGTTTCTGCGTGCCCTCGATGACCCAGATGCTGCCGAGCAGCTCACCGCCGGCGCGGACAGCGACCGCGATGCGCTGGAGATACTCGGCGTCGGCGGCGACGAAGTCCTCGATCCGCACGACCTCGTCGGTGTGCCACAACCGACGGAAGACGCCCGCGTCGTGCAACCGCTGGATCCAGTCGGACGGCACCTGCCGGCCGAGGATCGTCTCCTGCCGCGCCGGGTCGATCGGGTGCCCGAGGTTGGAGTAGGCGAGGACCCGGTTGCTCGGGTCCTCGATCGTCGTGGCGCCGCCGACCGCCGCGGCCACCGCATTGGCGAGGGCGAACAGGTCGCCGAGCGGCGCCTCGGTGACGGCGGTGTCGACGGCCGGCGAGGTGCGGCCGGCAGTGAGCAGCAGCGTGTAGAGCTGGCCCCAGGACAAGGCCGGCGGCGTGAGCAAGAGGGCGATGCCGGCGTCGGCGGCCGCCTCGCGGACCGACTCCTCCACCGCGCCGACGTGTTTGACGACAACCGCTGCCGCCTCGAGGCTGCCGAGTCGGTGCAGCAGCCCTACCTGCGCCCGCTCGGTGTCGACACCGACGGCGAGGACCACCGCGCGTCGTACCGTCTCCGGCGGGTCGGCGGGATCGAGGATGACCGGGTCTCCGACCTCGACGTCCAGCCCGTCCGGTGCGGTGACGACGTCGAGCACCGCCGGGTGCAGCCGTTCGACGAGCAGCCGTAACGTCGGCCGGGCCGCCTCCTCTACGGCGGGAGGCGTCGTCGTCGCGGGCATCTGATCATGGTCGCAGCCGCGGCGGCGCCCGTCATCCCAGGCTGTGAGCCACCCGGACGATGCTCGGATTGCTGTTCTTGCCGAGGTCGTCCGTCCACGCGACGACGAGGCGGCCGCTGCGGGTGCGGGTCATGCCGACCAGGTCCCAGATCTTGAACTGATGATCGGCGCCGGTCCCGACGTAGGCCCCCGGCGCGACGACCGAGCTCTGCCACTGATGGCCGCCGTCCCGGCTGTCCGCGACGACGAACTCCCACGCCCGGCTGGTCGACGCGGCGTCGCCGTAGGCCGATCGGTAGAACGCCACATCCAGGTGTCCACGGCTGCCGGCGATCGCCCATGGCAGCATGCCGCTCGACTGCGCACCGTCGACTGTCCGAGCTGCGGACCAGTGCCCGCCGGGCGTCGAGTCGGTGACGAACACGTGGTAGTGCCCGTCCTCGACTCCGCCGTACGTGATGTAGCGATGGCCCGCGGCGTCGACGCTCACCTGCGGCATCGACGTCATGCCGCCGTTCGGCACCGTGAGCACCGGCTCGGTGGTCCAGGTCTGCCCATCGTCGCTTGACGTCGCGAGCGCCAGGACGTTGAAGCAGCCGGCGGCACCGCTCGCGCACGACGGATCCGTCGAGTACAAGTACGGCGCGAGCACTGTGTGCCGGCCGGCGTCGTAGACGGGCCCGCCGTTGACCTCGATCGTGTGTCCGCGCACGAATGTGGTGACCATCGCCGGCAGGCTCCAGGTCTTGCCGCCGTCGGTCGACCGGACGACGTCGATGTTGCCGTCGATGTTGGTGAACGTCATGAGTACGGCGTGGGGAGTCGCCAGGACGAACGGTCGGTCGTTGACGACCGACTTGTTCGCGGCGACTTCCTGACTCCAGGTCCGCCCGTCGTCGCCGCTGCGCATGACCGTCGTACCACCGAGACCGGTGCCGGTGGTGACGGATCCGACGGTGAAGTCGTTCATCCCGATCTGAAGCACCGAACCGTCGGGCGCAACGGCGAAGTCCGCGTCGTCGCCGGTCTGCGGGTCGCCGCCGCTGATGTGCCAGCTGCGGCCGCCGTCGTCGGAGGCCCACACGCACATCTGGAGCGTGTCGGAGCTGGGCTTGCCGGTGGCGCAGTCCCACTGCTGGAACTGCGCGGACAGCAAGAGCCGGCCGGAGGGCAGCGCGATCACCCGGGGTTCGCCGGTGTTCGCCTTGCCGACGCCCGGCGCCGGGATCGCGGTGACCGGCGCGCTGAACCGCAAGCGCGCGGGCTGCGCGCCGGCGGGCACCAGGGCTGCGGTGGCGGCGAGCCCGGCAACTGCGGCGACGAGAGCAACCGGCCGGGTCCGCATGGCGCCAGTCTCGTGTCGCCGCCCGGCCGCCGAATCGTCCGGACCGCACAATCCGGCGACTGTGGTTGAGCCGTCGCACCAAATAGGGCCTTGCGCCCGCTTCGTACCCCTGGCATAGTCCACTTGGAATCCAGGAGGAACCTCAGTGGAGACCGAGAAGGTCTGCGTCAACCTGCCGGCGGCCGAGCTGGGCAAGATCGACGTGCTGGTCGCCGAGGGTCTGTTCGCCAGCCGGACCGACGTCATCCGCAACGGGATCCGGCTCGTCATCGCCCACCACGAGGACACGATCCAGCGGGCCACGATGGCCGACTCCCGGATCGGCTACCAGCTGCTGACCAAGACCGAGCTCACGGCCGCGCGGGCGCTGAATCGGCGGCTCTCGATCTTCGTGATCGGTGTGCTGCGGATCCAGGGCAGCGTCACGCCTGAGCTGGCCGACGAAGCCATCGAACGGATCCGCATTTTCGGCGCAGTCCGCGGCCCGGCCGAGGTGCTCGAGCGCATCGATGACCGCATCATCCGCGGCAGCGAAAACTTGGAGCGATGAGATGACAGTGCTGTCGGTCGACCACGTCTCGAAGACCTACCGCGGCGGCGTTCTCGCCAATGACGACATCAGCCTCGACGTCGCGGCGGGGGAGGTGTTCGGACTGCTGGGGCCGAATGGCGCCGGCAAGACGACGCTGGTCAACCAGGTGCTCGCGCTGCTCGTCCCGGACTCCGGGTCGATCCGCATCGACGACGTCGACATCGTTGCCCGTCCGGCCGAGGCGCGCCGGCTCTGCAGCTTCCAGCCCCAGGCGGCGGCGCCGGTCGACGGGCTGTCGGCCCGGCAAGCGATCGAGATCGTTGGTGCCATCCGCGGCGGCAACCGGGCGAGCCTCCGGACGCGGTCGCAGGAGCTGCTCGAGGCGCTCGACCTGAGCGAGATTGCCGACCGGCCGGTGCCGATGTCCGGTGGCATGGCGCGCCTGACCGGATTCTGCATGGCGGCCGTCGTACCCGGGCGGGTCGTCGTACTGGACGAACCGACCAACGACGTCGACCCGTTGCGTCGGCGCGCGTTATGGGAGCAGATCCGCCGCCTCGCCGATGACGGTGCAGCGGTGCTGCTCGTGACTCACAACGTGCTTGAAGCCGAACGCTGCGTCGACAGGCTCGCGATCGTCGCCGGCGGGCGAGTGCGCGCGATGGGTGCGCCTGCGCGGTTGAAGAACGACCTCGGCGCTCCGCTGCGATTGGAGTGCACGCTCGACCCCGAGGCGGCGACACCCCAGCTGCCGGTCGCCGCGACTCTTTCTGGGCAAGCCGGGCGGCGCCTGATCGCGCACGTCCAGCTGGCCGACATCGCCGAGGTCGTGGCGTGGGCGCAGCATGCCCAGGACGCGGGCGCCATCGCGGAGTTCAGCGTTGCTGCGGCCTCGCTTGAAGACGTCTATGCCAACTGGGTGCAACTCGAAGGAGCCGCGGCGTGAGCGTGCATGCGTGGCGTAGCTACTGGCTGCTGGTGCGCTGGCAGCTCATGCGCAACCGGAAGTTGCTGCTGCTCCTGGTCACGATCCAGGTCGCGCTGGGTGTTGGCGTCATCTACGGGTTCAGCTACCTGGTGCCGAACATCACGCCACAGGTGGCGGTGTTCTTCGCGACCGGTGCACCGACGCTGACGCTGATCCTCATGGGGCTCACGTTCGTGCCGCAGGAAACCGCGCAAGCGCGGATCAGCGGTCGGTTCTCTTACGTCTCTGCGCTACCCGTGCCGCGCCTTGCGCCGATGCTCGCCGATGTCACGTTCTGGCTGCTCATGCAGTTGCCGGGCACGATTCTCACGTTGGTGCTCGCGGCGGTGCGGTTCGACGTGCACTTCCACGTCGTGGCCCTCGTCGTACCGGCCTTTGCCCTCGTCTCCCTCACCGCTGCGGCGGTCGGCTATGCGATTGCGGTCTCGCTGCCGCCGGCGGCAACCGGCCAGGTGTCGTCGTTCCTGTCGATCGCGCTGCTGCTGTTCTCGCCCATCAACTTTCCGCTCGACCGGTTGCCCGTGTGGTTGCAGGACGTGCACCGCGGGCTGCCGGTGACCTACATGGCCGACGTCATCCGCGGCGGTCTCACCGGTTCGTACGGCGTCGACGCGGGGCTCGCGTTCGCGGTCGTCGGCGCCTACTGCGTACTCGGCTTGACGCTGTCGGCTCGAGCCGCAGCCCGACGCGGCTGAGAGGACGAAGGTCATCGCCGACAAAAGTTGAGTGCGACGACTTGCCGCGGTGACTCGTGAGACCTGCGTTGGCCGGTCGGTAACGCAGGTCTCGAGGTTCACAACCCCGGCAAACGCAGGTCTCACGCGGCGCTCCGGAGATCGAGTGCTCGCTGAGCGGCCTGATTAGGTGGTTGGGCGGCCGAGCACGTACCAGCCGGACCGGTCGACGCCGACGACTTCGAGGCCGTCGGCGAACGCGGGGACGAGCACTTCGCGCAGTCCGAGTCGCCACGCCCGCGCCAGCGTCGGGTCCTGGTGTCGGACGTCGACGATGTCGGTCGGCAGGTGGAGCAGCCGCAGGTCGGCGGAAGACGTCGTGACCACGGGTGCGCCGGTGGCGTCGGGGCCGAGAACCTCGACTCCGCCCGATGCGCGGATGCCGGCGACGTCGGCCGCGGCGAAGACGCCGCTCGCGGCAGCATCGGCCGCCCGGCTGTTCACCCGCCAGGTGACCAGGCACCGGTCGGTCTCGTCGCCGTTGTTGATGTCGTCGTCCATCGGACCGTAGAAGTCGACGTAATAAGACGTGAGCCGGGCGCCGAGCTTGACGACGTTGAAGTAAGCGTTGCGAGCGACCAGCGGGTCGAAGGTCCAGGTCACTCGGTCGAGGCCGTGGCTGCGAGCCCACTCGCGCTGGTGCTGCTTGAGCCGATAGCCGACGCCGAGGCTCTGCCGGTCGGGCAGAACGCCGGTGATGTGACTGTGCAGCAACGCGCCGTGCTCGTCCTCGCCGCGGAAGCCGATCGCGGCGCCGATCGGCACGTCACCCTGGCGCGCGATGGCGACATAGTTTCCGGAGTGGGCGAACACCCAGGCGAGCTCCGGGGGAAGAGGTTCCTTACCCCCGACGCGCGGCCAGACCTCAGCGAGCACGCCGACCGCCGCGCGGGCGTCGTGCTCTGAGTGGACGAGCTCGAGCGTCAGGTCATCGCGGGGAACGGCGCCGGCCCCACGCTCGGACGCCTCGGTCTGCGTCATGTCAATGACGGTAGGTAGCCGGGCGTCGTGTTACGACGTCGAAACGAACGAGAGCCGCCGGAGCGGCTCGTGCGACCGCACGAAGAGTCCTCG
>DATBDO010000067.1:0-11536 GCA_036269855.1 Mycobacteriales bacterium | reverse complement strand
TGGCATGTGTTGACGTAGTACTTGAAGTGGTCAGTGGTGTTCTGCCCAGCGCCAGGCGGGGATGAGTCGACGAAGTAGTCACAGGTCGGGTTGTCGAACTTCTGACCTGGGACGTCGATGTAGAGCCTCGGCAAAACCTCGGGGCCGGCGGCGAACGTGGCGGCAGTGCCGGCGACGGTCACTTGGTGCATGAGGCGACCGTGTGAGCGATGGCCCCAGGCGGCGGAGACGATGTCGCAGTCGGCCTTGGCCCCCTGCGAGCACCCGGTTTCATCGCCCTTCGGATCCGTGATCGACCCGCTGCTTGCCGCCGCCGGTAGGGCGACCAACACCATCGTCGCCGCCGAGAGCACGACCAAGAGCTTGCGCACCATGACAACCCCCATGTGTCAGGACACCCGCTTGGCCCGGAGTATGCACCTAAAACGGCGGCCAGGGAACGGGCGGCCACTCGTCACTCGGCAGCGGATGACGTCGGGTCGCCAGGAGCCGATCGAGGCGGATGATCGTGGCGGTCACCTCGTCAGGATCAAGGAGGCCGCGTAGTGCGTCGCCGAGTGCGCCTTCGAACTGCGCGCGCAGTCCCGAGAGCACATCGATGGCCTCGTCGGTCAGCTGTTTGCCCCGCCAACGCCACAGCACGGTGCGCAGCTTGTCGTCGACCGAGAAGCAGACGCCGTGGTCGACGCCGAAGATGTGACCGTCGGCAGTCGGCAGCAGGTGACCGCCCTTGCGGTCGGCATTGTTGACGACCACGTCGTAGACGGCCATCCGGCGCAGCTGCGGATGATCGCTGCGCGCCAGCATCCCGATGTCGACGGACTCGTCGACATCGATCCAGAGCTGGCACATGCCGACACCGAACGGGCCGTCCCGCAGCACCGTAGGCGGCACGATGTCCCAACCGAGCGCTTCCGAGACCAAGTACGCCGAGAGCTCGCGCGCCGCAAGCGTTCCGTCCGGGAAATCCCACAGCGGCCGCTCGCCCGCAATCGGCTTGTGCACGCAGGCCGCAGTCATCCCGTCGAGCGTCACCGTGCAGAACAGGGTTGCGTTGGAGGCGTCGTACAACCGGCCTTCGACATCGAGGGCACCGTCCCGCAGCAGCCGGAGAGCGTCGGGGACGTCGAGGACAGCCGGCTCGCTCACGGGTTCAGTGTGGCCTTCACTGCGGTGCGCGGTGGCCGTTCTGGCGCGGGCAGACGTGACCGCGCGGGTCCAACGGGTTGCCACACAAGGGGCATGGCGGACGCCCGGCTGCCACGACCCGGAGCGCGCGCTTGGCAAAAGCGCGCGCGGCCGCAGGCTGCATCCGGACCCGCAACAAGTCGCCGGTGAACTCGGTGCCCTCGGCGGGCTCGGCTGCCTCCTCCTCCTCGCCAGTCTGCGACTGCGCCTCGACCAGCACGCTCGAGCTCTCGTCGTCCCACGCCAACGCCAACGCGCCGACCCGGAACTCCTCCTCTATCGGCGTACCGAGCGGCGCAACGTCCTCGAGTTCAGGTGGGGTCGTGGCCGGCACCTCGGATTCGGCCCCCTGGCGCTTGCGCACCTCGTCGAGGAGCTCGTCGAGACGCTCCGCCAACGCGGCGACCTGGATCTTCTCGAGCGCGACCGAGACGACCCGTGCCCCGTTGGTCGCCTGTAGATAGAAGGTGCGCTCCCCCGGCTCGCCGACGGTGCCGGCGACGAAGCGGTCGGGGTCAACGAACTCGAAGAGCTGGCCGGGCATCAGCCCACCCTAGGTCGCGGCACCGGCGCCACCGCCGACGACGGCATCGGAGGACGGGGTACGACGCCGGCCGCGGCGCTTCGGCGGCAACAGGTCGGTGACCGTCCCGCCGACGTCATTGAGCCGGACGACGAACGGCCGCAGCGTCGTGTAGCGGATGACTGTGAGCGAGCACGGGTCCACCTGGATGCGCTGGAACATGTCGAGGTGGACACCAAGCGCGTCCGCAACGATCGCCTTGATGACGTCACCGTGGCTGACCGCGATCCAGGTCGCATCGTCGCCGAGCGCGGCGTTGTGCTCGCGGACCGCGTCGACGGCTCGGGCCTGGGTGTCGCGGAGCGCCTCACCGTTGGGGAACGCGGCCGCGCTCGGGTGAGCCTGCACGACCTTCCACAGCGGATCCTTGGCGAGCTTCTTGAGCTCCTGGCCGGTCCAGTCGCCGTATCTGCACTCGCCGAGCCGATCATCGGTGCTGACCGGCGTGTCGCGTCCGACCGCGAGAGCCGCCGCGGTCTCCTGGCACCGCTCGAGCGGGCTGGCGACGATCGCCGCCACCGGCAGCGGCGAAAGCCGCTCCGCCAACGCGACCGCCTGCTCGCGTCCCCGGTCGTCGAGGTGGACACCCGGCGTCCACCCGGCCAGGACCGGCCCGGTCATCGAGGTCATCCCGTGGCGGACGAGCAGCAGCGTGGTCATCGGGTGAGAAGCCTAGGCCGATCGGCCCTAAGGCTCCGACCGAAGTGCGCCGACAGGTAACCCCGACGCCACTCGTGGAGTCACAAGAGGTGAGGAGGTGCAGACATGGCGGAGATCGAGGAGCGCATCGCGCGGCTCCAGGAGCTCCTCTCGGGCCCCGAGGTCGAGGCCGAGGAGGCCGTGCTGCGCCACAACCTCTGCCAGCTGCGCCAGCTCCGCGCCGAGATGAGCCAGTCCGTCGCCGGCTAGCGCCACTTCCGCACTGTTGAGTGGGACGAAATCCGGCATCCGACCTGGGTCAATCGCCGGATTTCGTCGCACTCAACGGGGATGGCCAGGCGTCGAGTGCCGCGGTGTTGCCGATCAACGGCCGCTAACCGACGCCGGCCTTGTCCAACGCGTCGGCAGCCGCACGCAGGGTCGCGAGTCGCTCCTCCTGCGTCGCGCCGTAACCGGAGATGTTGAGCGTCGTCACACCGGCCTCGGCGAGCTGTTGCATCTTGTCGGCCATCCGATCGACCGAACCGATCAGCGCCGTGCGGTCGATGAACTCGAACGGCACCGCGGCCGCGGCTTCTCCGTACTTGCGGTCCAGGTAGAGATCCTGGATCTCCTTCGCCTCCTTCTCGTAGCCCATCCGCACCGCGAGCCGGTTGTAGAAGTTCTGCTCGCGCGAGCCCATGCCACCGATGTAGAGCGCGGCATAGCCGCGCACCGGGTCGGCCGCTGCCTTGACATCGTCACCGAGGACGACCGGCAGTGTCGGGGTGATGTCGAACGGCGCGTCGGCGCGTCCGGCGCGTTGCATCCCGGCGCGGATCGACGCGACCTGGTCCTTCGCGAACTCGGGGTCGTAGAAGATGGCGAGCCAGCCGTCGCACTTCTCGCCGGCGAGCTCGAGGTTCTTCGGCCCGATCGCCGCCAGATAGATCGGCATGTATTCGCGTACCGGATGGATGATCATCTTCAGCGGCTTGCCCGGACCATCCGGCAACGGCAACTTGTAGTGCTCGCCGTCGTACTGCACGCGCTCGCGCGCAAACGCTTTGCGGATGATGTCGATGTATTCGCGTGTGCGGCCGAGTGGCTTGTCGAACTTCGCACCGTGCCAGCCTTCGGACACCTGCGGTCCGGAAACGCCGAGCCCGAGCCGGAACCTGCCGCCGGACAGTGTGTCGATCGTCGCGGCGGTCATCGCGGTCATCGCCGGCGTGCGTGCCGGGATCTGGAAGATCGCGCTGCCGACATCGATCTTCTGGGTCTTCGCGGCGATCCAGGTCAGGACGGTTGCCGCGTCGTTGCCATAGGCCTCCGCGCACCAGGCCACGGAGTAACCGAGCCGCTCGGCCTCCAGCACGAGGTTGATGTTGTCCTCGCCCGAGACGAGCCCCCAGTAGCCGACGTTCAAGCCCAGTTTCATTCCCGGGACTATGCCACGGCCCCGGATAAGGTCGGGACATGGAGCAGCGCCAGCTCGGCAACACCGGGCTCTACGTCTCCCGCCTCGCGCTGGGCACGATGTCGTGGGGCCGCGACACCGACGAGGACGACGCCTCCAGTCAGCTCAAAGCGTTCCTCGAAGTGGGCGGCACGCTGATCGACACCGCCGACGTCTACGTCGACGGGGAGAGCGAGACAATCGTCGGCCGGATGCTGCAGGGCGTCGTACGACGAGAAGACATCATCGTGGCCACCAAAGCGGTCTCGCGACGCGGCCAGCAACGAGACCGGGACGCGTCGCGCCGACACCTGCTCAGCGCTCTCGACGCGTCGCTCGCCCGGCTGGGCACCGACCACGTCGACCTCTGGCAGATGCATGCCTACGACCCCGCGACGCCACTCGAAGAGACACTCGGCGCACTCGACACCGCGGTCGCATCCGGCCGGGTCCGCTACGCCGGCGTCTCCAACTACAACGGATGGCAGACCGCACGGGCCGCGACCTGGCAACGCGCCTGGCCCGGTCGCGCCCCGATCGTGTCGACGCAGATGGAGTACTCGTTGCTGCAGCGCGGCGTCGAGCGCGAAGTCGTGCCGGCGGCGGTCGAGATGGGGATCGGCATCCTGCCGTGGTCGCCACTCGGCCGGGGCGTGCTCACCGGCAAATACCGGCAAGGCACGCCAGCCGACTCGCGGGGTGCGTCGCCGGACTACCAGCGGTTCGTCGCCCCGTATCTCGACGACCGCGCGGGCCGCGTCGTCGGCGCCGTGATGACCGCGGCCGACGGTCTCGGCGTCTCCCCCCTCGCCGTCGCCCTGGCGTGGGTGCGCGACCGTCCCGGTGTCGTCGCACCCATCGTCGGTGCCCGCACGGTCGGTCAGCTCAAGGGCTCGCTCGACGGTGACGGCGTCGTCCTGCCGGACGAGATCCGCGACGCCCTCGACGACGTGTCGGCTCCCGCGATGGGATATCCCGAGGCCGGCATCCGCCGCTGAACGCGTCCCAGTTGCGCGCGCTGCTCGCCAATCCTGAGCTGCTCGCCGATGCACGGGACGACCTCAGGGTCGCAGAGCAACTGCGCAAACGATGGCCAGCCGACCTCGTCGCCGCCGCGACCGAGCAGCAGGTGCTGCGTGACCGCGCGGCCAAGAAGTTCGGCAACGCGGCAGCGATGTTGTTCACCCGCGACGGCGTCGAGCAGGCAACGGCCGAACCGGTAGCCCGACATCGCGCCCGCCGCTTCGCAACGGTCGACGACCACCGTCCGGCCGTCGACTTGTGCTGCGGCATCGGCGGCGACCTGCTCGCCATTGGTGCCGTCGTGCCGGGCATCATCGGTATCGATCGGGACGAGGTGCACACGATCCTCGCCCGGCACAACGCTCGCGTCCACGGTGTCGACGCGACGACGGTGGTCGCGGACGTGACCGAACTGCGGCTGGCGAGCACCTCGGCAATCTTCATCGACCCAGCCCGCCGAGCCGGCCGCGGTGCACCTGCCCGGCGCGGCGGCTATCAGCCGTCACTCGACTGGTGCCTGTCGCTGCCGGTCCCGCTCGTCTCGGTGAAGGCAGCACCCGGCATCGACCCCGCAGTTGCTCCGGCCGACTGGGAACTCGAGTTCGTGGCCGTCGGCCGCGAGCTCAAGGAGGCCGTGCTCTGGTCGCCGGCGTGGGCGGACGGGGCGCGGCGGGCCACTGTCCTGCCGACGCGCGCAGGGGAAGACGTGGTCGAGCTGCGTGCGGATCCGACGACGGCTCGAGCAGCGGTTCGGCCCCCCGGCCGATATCTGCTCGACCCGTCCCCTGCCGTCACCCGCGCCGGCGCGGTGGCCGATCTGGCCGCTGCACTCGACGCGTGGCAGATCGATCCCATGATCGCCTTCCTGTCGGCGGACACGCCGCTGCTGAGCCCGTTCGGGCGCTGCCTCGAGGTGCTCGCCTCGATGCCGTTTGCGGTGAAGCCGCTCGCGGCGGAGCTGCGGCGCCTCGACATCGGCGCGATCGACCTGCGTCGGCGCGGTCTGGCCGGCGACGTCGAAGAGCTGCGCCGCCGGCTTCGGCCCAGCGGATCGCGTCCGGCGACCGTCGTACTCACCCGCGTCGTCAACAAGCCGTGGGCGTTCGTCTGTAGCGACGTCCCGGCCACCTAGATTCGGCCCGTGCAGACCACGACCTTCGCGCAGTTCTGCGCGGCCGGACTGTGGCCCGAGCTCAGCCGCACCTCTGCCGGTCGGCTCGAAGCCGCGGGCATCACTACGCCCGACGACGTGACACCGGACGCGCTCGCCAAGGTCGAGGGCATTTCTGCCAAGAAGGCCGAGCGGCTCACTCGCACGTTCAGCGACGCGCAACCTCGCTACCGGGTGGCGGAGCTGCTGGAGCCGTCGGGCCTCCCGCTCCGCCTCTCGGCGGCGGCTGTCGACCTGCTCGGTCGCGACGCCGCGACCACTTTGCGCCGCGATCCGTGGCGGTTGCTCGACTGCGTGCACGCCAACCAGGCGCAACCGCGCGACGTCGACGCGTTCGCCTTGCGGTTGCTCCCCGATCGTCCCGCGAAGGACGATCCCCGCCGCGGTCGCGCTTTCACCGTCCATGTCCTCAGCCGGGCAGTGCGCGACGGCCACACCGTGCTGCCCGACACCACCGTCATGTCGGCACTAGCCGGGCTCGACGTGCCGGCGCCCGAGTCGGCCATCGCCGCCGCGCTCGACGACGGCGACGTCACCGACTTCCCGTCGTACGACGCCGACCAGCCGACCCGGTTGCTTGGATTGACCCGCTACGCCATGGCAGAAGAGGCCATCGCCGAGGGAATCAACCGGCTCGCATCGAGCGCCGAACAACTCGCGACACCCGAAGGCACGACCTCGGTGACCGGCGGACTCGACCCCGACCAGCGCGCGGCGGTGCAACTTGTCGCCGAGCACGGCGTCGTCGTCCTGCACGGCGGACCCGGCACCGGCAAGAGCCGTACCGTCGCCGCTGTCGTCGAGCTCGCCACCGCACTCCGCAAACGCATCGCGTTGGCCGCGCCAACCGGCCGCGCCGCGAAACGACTGGAAGAGCTGGCCGGCCACGAAGCGTCGACGTTGCACCGGTTGCTGGGTGCACAAGGTGGCCGGACCGCCGAGGAACGCCGCGGCGCCACCGAGTTCTTGCGCGGCGAGTCCTGGCCGGTCGACGCCGACGTGGTCGTCGTCGACGAAGCCTCAATGCTCGACGTGGAGCTGGCCGCCGCGCTGCTCGACGCGTGCGCCGACGGCACGCATCTGCTCATCGTCGGCGACCCGGCGCAGCTGCCGTCCATCGGGCCGGGACGCGTGTTGGGCGACATCCTCGACGCCGGCGTCGTGCCAAACATCGAGTTGACGACATTGCACCGGCAAGCAGAGGGCGGATCGATCGCCCGCCTCGCGGCCGCCGTCCGCACCGGCGAGCTGCCGCCGGTCGACGACCCGACCCGCGAGGTTGTCGTCGTACCCGCGAAGTCCGCGGACGAGGCAGCGCGTCGAGTGGTCCAGTTGGTGACCGACTCCATTCCGCGCGCGCTCGGCATCCCCGCCTCCGACGTGCAGGTGGTGACGCCGGTGCACCGCGGTCCGGCCGGGACGGTCACCCTCAACAAGTTGTTGAAGGAGCAACTCAACAGCGGCGACGGCACGATCGGCGGCTTCGACGTCGGCGACCGGGTCGTCGCGACCGCCAACCATCTCGACGACGGATTCGCCAACGGCGAGGTCGGCGTGGTGACCGACATCAAGGACGGCGCTCTCACGATCGACTTCGGCGCCGGGCCCCTCACCGTGCCGGGACGGGCGGTGTCCGACCTGGTGCACGGCTGGGCCATCACCGTGCACCGCGCCCAGGGCTCGGAGTGGCCCGCGGTGGTCTCGGTGCTGCCACCCGAAGCGGGCGGCATGCTGTCCCGGCCCCTCGTCTACACCGCGTGGACGCGAGCCCAGCGGCATCTGTCCGTCGTACACGCGGCCGGCGCGGTGCTCGCCCGCGGGGTTCGCGAGGTCGGTGCCCGGCCGCGCCGGACCCGTCTGCTGGAGATCCTGTCGGGGTGAGGCCGTCCGGCGTACGGTGAGCCGGGCAGATGTGCGCGAAGCGCGATTAATTGGTGGTGGGTGGGGTGGGCGACTACGAGTACCAGCGCCTCACGCTGCCACGCGGGATCTCGCGCCGCACGGCCCAGCGGCTGCTCACCGACGCGGCCGAGTACGGGCACTGGGAGCTGGACCGGCTACGGCTGTTCCCCGACGGGACCCGGCGGGTCACCCTGCGCCGACGCATTCTGCGGGTGAAGTCGACCCTCACGGGCTGAGCGGGGTCTCGCCCGTTTGAGGTTCGACAAATAGGGCATCCCCGATTGCGGGGACGGCCGTATTTGGAGTGCTCACAAAATGTCATCCGACCGCCAGTCGCGGCTCCGTCGCATCGCCCGTCGGCGGGTCGAGGAGGAGCCCGAGGCGGTGGTCGCCGAGATGGAATCGGCGACCCAGCGGCTGCGGGACCAGGCGTGGAAGATCAACGCCACGACGCGCACCCCGCTGATCCCCGACGAGTCGGTGCGGCCCGAGATCGACGCTGAGGTCAGCGCTGAGTCGGAGTAACCGGCGCGGCGAGGTCGTCGCGCAGTGCGCGCAGCAGGTCGGTCGCCTCGGCTAGTGGTCCGCCGACGCTGCCGTCGTCGCCGGACATCACGAGCAGCCGTTCGACACGCGCCAGCGTGGCCGCGAGCTTCTCGCCACTGACCGCGTCGAGGCGCCGCTCGAGATCCTCGGTACGACGCAGCAGGCGCTCCCGCTCCTGCTGAAGCCCGACGAACACCTCGACCTTCGCTCGAAGGACCCAGGGGTCGAAGGGTTTCGCGAGAAAGTCGACGGCCCCGGCCGCGTAGCCGCGATAGGCCTGATGCGCCTCCCGGTCGATGGCGGTCAGGAAGATGATCGGGATGTCCTGTGTGCGGGTCCGGCCCTTGATGTGGGCGGCGGTTTCGTAACCGTCCATCTCCGGCATCTGCACGTCGAGCAGGATCAGCGACACTTCGTGGATCAGCAGGTGTTTCAACGCCTCCGCGCCCGATGTCGCGCGGAGCAGGTCGTGCCCCAGCCCACCGAGGATCGCCTCGAGTGCCAGCAGGTTCTCCTCCCGGTCGTCGACCAGAAGGATTCGAGCGGGTGAGTGTCCCGGCATCAGTGGAAATCCGAGGGATCGGAGCTGGTGACGCCTGTCTCGGCCAACCACTGCCGCATCGACTGCAGCAACCGGTCGAGGTCGACCGGCTTGGTGATGTAGTCGGACGCGCCCGCGGCAAGGCTCTTCTCCCGGTCGCCCGGCATCGCCTTGGCCGTGAGGAACAGCACCGGCAGGTGTTCGCGGCCCGGCATCAAGCGAATAGCTGTGGTGGTCTCGTTGCCGTCCATCTCGGGCATCATGACGTCCATCAGAACGAGATCGATTTCGGCGTGGTCCTCGAGCAAACGTAGCCCGTCGGCGCCGTTGTCGGCATAGAGCACCGACGCTCCGTGCATCTCGAGCGCGCTGGTCAGCGCGAACACGTTACGGACGTCGTCATCGACGACCAGGACACTCGCCCCAGCCAGCGACGTCGCGTCGTAGTCGGTCGGTGTCACGTCATCGAGCGAACCGATCGCCGAGATGATCGGCCCGCGTCCGTAGGACGCACTGCTCTCGTCACGCGGCGACTGCATCGGCAGCGACGGGACCAGATCCGCGAAGGGGAACTCCTGCGGGATGTAGAGGGTGAACGTCGATCCGACGCCTTCCTCGCTCTCCACGGTGATCGCACCACCCAACAACCGGGCGATCTCGCGGCTGATCGACAGGCCCAGACCGGTCCCGCCGTAACGCCGGCTCGTGGTGCCGTCGGCTTGCTGGAACGCCTCGAAAATGTGCCGCAGCTTGTCCGCAGCAACACCGATGCCGGTGTCCGTGACCGCGAACGCGATGACGGGTGAATCAGCGTCGTCGAGCGTCGGGACGCCGAATCGCATCGAGGGATCGGCCACCGACACGTGCAGCGTCACCGCACCCGAGTCGGTGAACTTGAAGGCGTTGGACAACAGGTTACGGAGCACCTGACGCATCCGCTGCTCGTCGGTGGTGAGCGCCGGGGGCGTGTCGCCCTCGACCTCGACGACGAACGAGAGGCCCTTTTGTTCCGCCACCGGCAGGAACGTCTGCTCGACGGTGTCGCACAGCGCGCGCACCTCGAGGGACGACGTGTGAACGTCCATCTTGCCCGCCTCGACCTTGGACAGGTCGAGGATGTCGTTGATCAGCTCGAGCAGGTCGGACCCGGCTCGGTGAATGGTCCGGGCGAACTCCGTCTGCTTGTCCGTCAGGTTGGCGTCCGGGTTGTCGGACAACAGCTTGGCAAGGATCAGCAAGCTGTTGAGCGGCGTACGGAGCTCGTGGCTCATGTTGGCGAGGAACTCGCTCTTGTACTGGGAGGCGAGCTCCAGCTGGAGCGCCTTCTCCTCCAGACCGAGCCGGGCGAGCTCGATCTCGCGGTTCTTCGCTTCCAGGTCTTGCGACTGCTCGGTCAGGAGCTGCGCCTTCTCCTGCAGCTCGGCGTTGGTGCGTTGCAGCTCGTCGGACTGCACCTGCAGCTCCTGCGTCAGCCGCTGCGACTGTGCGAGCAGCTCCTCGGTCCTGGTGTTGGCGATGATCGTGTTGAGGACAACCCCGATCGTCTCGACCAGCTGGTCGAGGAAACCCAGGTGCTGCTCGCTGTAGCTGAGGAACGAGGCGAGCTCGATGACGCCGAGCACCTGCTCCTCGAACAGCACCGGGAGCACGACGACGTCGGACGGCGGCGCTTCGCCGAGACCGCCCTTGATGGTGAGATAGCTGGCCGGCGCGCCGTCGACTCGCAGCCGCGTCTTCTCGACCGCGGCCTGACCGACGAGACCTTCACCGATCTTGAACAGGCTCTCGTCGCCGCTGTAGCCGTAGGCGGAGGTGAGCCGCAGGCAGGGCTCGCCCGCGTCGTCCTGGGCGAGCAGGAAGAACGCCCCCTGCTGCGCCTGTACGACGCTGGTGACCTCGCTCATGAGCATCGCGCACAGCGCTTGCAGGTCGCGCTGACCCTGCATCCGACCACCGATGCGCGCAAGGTTGCTGCGCAGCCAGTCGGTCTGCGCGTTCTTGTCCGTGGTCTCGCGCAGGTTCGCGATCATCTGGTTGATGTTGTCCTTGAGCTCGGCGACCTCGCCCTGTGCCTCGACGGCGATCGACCGGGTCAGGTCACCGCGGGTCACCGCGGTGGACACCTCGGCGATCGCACGCACCTGGGTCGTCAGGTTGCCGGCCAGCTGGTTCACGTTCTCGGTCAGGTCGCGCCAGGTGCCGGAGACGCCGGCAACTTCGGCCTGACCACCCAGGCGGCCTTCGGTGCCGACCTCGCGGGCGACACGCGTCACCTCGGCACCGAACGACGACAGCTGGTCGACCATCGTGTTGACGGTGTTCTTCAGCTCCAGGATCTCGCCTTGCGCATCGACGGTGATCTTCTGCGTCAGGTCACCCTTTGCCACCGCGGTCGTGACCTGGGCGATGTTACGAACCTGACCGGTCAGGTTGGCGGCCATCGAGTTCACCGAGTCGGTGAGGTCTCGCCACGTACCCGAGACA
>DATBDO010000066.1:0-37051 GCA_036269855.1 Mycobacteriales bacterium | reverse complement strand
GCATCGACTTCGTCGCCGTCGGCCTCCGCGTCGGCGGCAACATAGGACGGATCGCCGCGCTCGGCGGCAAGCTCTGCCTGCAGGCGTTCGAGATCGGTGCCGCCCGAGCTGTATTTCAGCTCACGGGCGACCTTCGTCTGCTTGGCCTTTGCCCGGCCGCGCCCCATGGCTCGACCCCCTCCAAGCGCCGGGAAGCCCGGCGATCACACGACAGAGTTGGTGGAACAGCTAGTGCTTCAATCACCGGCTGAGCCGGCATCGCCCTCAAGGATAACGTGCGCAAGGCGCTGCTGCGCGTTCCCTGTCAGGCTCGCCACATCACGACGAGGACGGCAGCCGGAACCGGCGTAGCCGGCCGATCTCGCTCATCCGCCGCTCGGCCAGCCGATCCGCCGCCACCGCGGGCGGGACGCCCTCCTCGGCCGCCAGCGCGAAGATCCGCAAGGTCGTGTCGAAGATCCGCGTCGCGGTCGCCCGTGCCCGCGGTTCGGAGTAGCCCTCGATCTCGTCCGCCACCGCGATCAGCCCGCCGGAGTTGACCACGTAGTCCGGCGCGTAGACGATGCCGCGCTCCTGCAGCTGCTTCTCGATCCCGGGATGAGCCAGCTGGTTGTTGGCGCCCCCGCACACGACCTGCGCCTGCAGGACCGGCAACGTCTCGTCCGCGAGCGCGCCGCCCAGCGCACAGGGTGCGTAGACGTCCATCGGCTGGCCGACGAGCGCGTCCGGGTCGACCACGTCGACGTCCGGGTGGATGACACGCACTCGATCGACCGCGTCCCGGTTGACGTCGGCGATCACCACCGAGGCGCCGTCGTCGAGCAGGTGCTCAACCAGGTGGTGGCCGACCTTGCCCACGCCGGCGACGCCGACCCGCCGCCCGGTGAGCGACGGGGTGCCCCAGGCCACCTGCGCCGCGGCCCGCATGCCCTGGAAGACGCCGTACGCCGTCAAGATCGACGAGTCCCCGGCACCACCGTGCGCGGGCGATCGGCCGGTGACGAAGCGCGACTCCCGCGCGATCACGTCCATGTCCTCGACGTAGGTGCCGACGTCGCACGCGGTGTAGTAGCGGCCGCCGAGCGACTCGACGAACCGGCCGTAGGACCGCAGCAGCACCTCGGTCTTGTCGGCGGCCGGGTCACCGATGATCACGGCCTTGCCGCCGCCGAGATCCAACCCGGCGCACGCGGCTTTGTAGGCCATGGCCTTGGACAGGTTGAGCACGTCGGCGAGAGCGTCGTCCTCGCTCGCATAGGGGTAGAAGCGCGTGCCCCCGAGCGCCGGCCCCAGGGCCGTCGAGTAGATCGCGATGATCGCCCGCAAGCCGGACGGCGGATCGTTCCAGAACGTCACTTGCTCGTGGCCGGTTCCGCGATCGAAGAGACTCACACCTGACAGGATGGACCAGTGATCGGCTACGCGGCGCACCTGCGCGTCTACGAGCCGCTGGGCGCGTTCGACGAAGACGAGCGTCACCGGTGGACGTCGTACGTCGACGGCGGGCCGCCGAGCCGGTCGGTGCTCATGTCGCTGGAGCACGAGAAGGCCCTGACTGCCGCCTGCGCGGTGCCGCCGCGGGTCGACGTGGGCGCGGACGGCGAGCACGCCTACGTGCGCCATGTCGACGGGCTGACCTACGTCTGCCCGTGGCGCTTGCAGCTGCGGGCCTGGCAGGCGCTCGAGGACTTCCGCTCGCTGCTGCCCGATGAGCTGACCGAGGCGTTCCTGCCGCCGGCGACGCTGCTCGCCGCCGAGCTCGAGCAAGACTCCTGGGAGACCAGCAACCCGGACATCTCGCCGGGCATCCGGAGCTCGACCTGGAGCATCCCGTTGCCATGGTTCGCACTGTTCGAGCCGGAGGAGCGCCGGCTCGTCCTCGGCGAGCGCCGAGGGGCGGGCGCGCAGCTCCCCGGAATGCTGGCCCAAACCGGGCTCGATCGAGCCCTCGTCTACCTCACCGCCATGTCGCGCGCCCGCCGCCGAGCCGCGCGCGCGCTCCACGTCGTACAGCGGGTCTTCGACGACGGCCCCGCGGTCGAGGCGCTCGAGGAGCTCGGCAGGTGGCTGGAGGAGTTCCACCCGCATTCGCTCGTCGAGCTCGATTACGGCGGCTTGGTGCACCTCATGGACGACGAGGCGCTGTCCGCAGACGACAGCGTCGGCGACATCGCTGCCGCGCTCGACGACCTCAGCCGGGGCGACGCGGCATCGGCGGGTACGCGTTACGAGGAGATCACCGGGCGCTGGCGGATTGTCGCCGCGCTCGAGCACGCCAACTAACGCGCTCGGGACAGGCCCTATTTCGGTCTAAGCCGGACTAGTCCTTCCAACCGGAAAGATGGCCCGACCTAGCCATATCGGACAAGCCGCCGAAAAGGCACCATGAGCGCACGGGTCGCTACCGGCATTGCGACCCCCCGAGAAGGAGAAAAAGTCATGAGCGCTCGCACGCCTGACGCCGAGCCGCTGCTCACGCCGGCCGAGGTCGCCACGATGTTCCGTGTCGACCCCAAGACGGTCACGCGCTGGGCGAAGGCAGGCAAGCTCACATCGATCCGCACGCTGGGCGGCCACCGCCGCTACCGCGAGAGTGAGGTCCGCGCCTTGCTCGCCGGTATCCCCAGCCAGCGCGTCGACGAAGGCTGACTCACCAGCACTTCGGTGCGCCGTAGCCCAGCAGCGGCGCAACGAACAGTCAGACAGGCCGCGTCCCCTCACCCGGGTGACGTGGCCTGTCGGCGTTCTCCGGCACCCGCGACACTGGCCGCATGGGATCGCTGAGCGCCGAGGAACAGCAGTACGTCGCGACGATCGCGACATTTGTCGACCGTGAGGTCCGCCCGGTCGCCCGCGAGCTGGAGCACACCAACACCTTTCCCGCCGACTTGATCGAGCGGATGCGCGGTCTGGGCGTCTTTGGCCTTGTCATTCCGGAGCAGTACGGCGGCTCTCCGGTCTCCGCGTCGTGCTTCGCGCTCGTCGCGGCGGAGCTCGCCCGCGGCTGGATGAGCCTCGCCGGGGCGATGGGCCCGCACTCAGTGGTGAGCTCGCTCCTCACGGCGTTCGGCACGGACGAGCAGCGCAAGAGCTGGCTCCCCCGGCTGGCAACCGGCGAGATCCGCGCGGCGATGGCTCTCACCGAGCCCGGCGGCGGATCCGACCTGCAGGCGATGCGGACCGTCGCACGGCGTCAGGACGACGGCTCCTATGTCGTCACCGGCGGCAAGACGTGGATCACCAGCGGTCGACGGGCCGGTCTGGTGGCGTTGTTGTGCAAGACCAATCCGCACGCGGAGCCGTCACACCGGGGCGTGTCGCTTCTCCTCGTCGAGCCTGGTCCCGGGTTCAGCGTGTCCCGGGACCTGCCCAAGCTCGGCTACAAGGGCCTCGAGAGCTGCGAGCTGGTCTTCGACAGCTATCACGCACCGGCGGACGCGTTGCTTGGCGCCGTCGAGGGTGCGGGGTTCGCGCAAATGATGCGCGGGCTCGAACTCGGTCGCATTCAGGTGGCGGCGCGCGCGGTTGGCGTGGCGCAGGCCGCGGTCGACGACGCACTGCGCTACGCGCAAGAACGCGAGTCCTTCGGTAAACCGATCTGGGAGCACCAAGCCGTCGGGCATTTGCTCGCCACGATGGCGACGAAGACGGAGGCGGCGCGCCGCCTGATGCTCTACGCGGCCGAGCAGTACGACGCCGGCGTCCGGTGCGACCTTGAAGCCGGAATGGCGAAGCTGTTCGCGTCGGAGGTCTGTCTCGAGGTGACGACGGACGCGATGCGCGTGCACGGCGGTTATGGGTACTCACCGGAGTTCGATGTCGAGCGGTATTACCGCGATGCGCCGCTGATGGTGCTCGGTGAAGGCACCAACGAGATCCAGAAGAACGTCATCGCCAAGCAGCTGGTCAACCGGGCCAGGCAGGCGGGCGCTTCTCGTTGAACGCGGCGATGCCCTCCTTGCGGTCCGCCGAGAAGGCGGCGGTGCGCCACGCGACGTCCTCCACGTCCATCGCCGCGGCGTAGTCGAGCGACCACCCCTCGCGCAACGCGTGCTTTGCGGCGCGCGTCGCGACCGGAGAGTTGCGGGCGATCTGCTCGGCGATTTCCATCGCGGACTCGCGTGCGCTGCCGGCGGGCGTCAAGCGGTCGATCAGCCCGAGGGGCTGCGCCTCGGCAGCCGCGATCCGGCGGCCGGTGAGTACGACGTCGGCGGCGCGACCGGGCCCGAGGCGACGTAGGGCGAGTTGGGTGCCACCCCCACCGGGAACAAGACCGAGCGACACCTCGGGCAGGCCGACGACGGCGGTGTCGTCGGCGACGACGACGTCGCAGGACAGCGCGAGCTCTAATCCGCCGCCCAATGCGAACCCGTGCACGGCCGCGACCGCCGGTTGGGGAAGCGCACGAACACTGTCGAAGGCCGCACGGAACACTGTGCGCTGCGCGCGGAAACCGTCGTCGTCGAGGGTGTTGCGCTCTTTCAAGTCGGCACCGACGCAGAACGCGCGGTCTCCTGCGCCGGCCAGGACAACTGCACGGACACCACTGTCGTCCGCGACAGCGCGCATGACGCCGGTTAGCTCGACGGCGAGTTGAGTGGAGATCGCGTTAAACGTTTCCGGGCGATTGAGTTCGATGACCGCGACATGGCCGATGTGCTCGAGAAGCACGACATTCTCAGCCATGACGTGACGCTATCGAAGTGAATATTCGCCGTAATCGGGGAACACCTGTCTGTGACAACGTCGCGAGGGAGGTGACTGGCAAATGGGCGCAGTGCTTCTTGTTCTGCTGCTTGCGTTGATCCTCGGCGGGCTGGGCTTTGCGGTGCACGTGCTGTGGTGGATCGCGCTGATCGTGTTGGCGATCTGGCTCGTCGGCTTCTTCGTCCGCTCGGCGGAGGGTTCGCGCTGGTATCGCTGGTAGCGATCTAAGACTCGAACGCCGGAGGCCTCTCGGTTCGGCCTCCGGCGTTCGCCGTCCTAGTGCCGGGCGAGATGGCCGGCGAAGCCGCGGGTCTGGTCGTCCTGCTTCTTGCAGCTCGCGTCGTCGGGTGACGTGCCGCAGTCCTGCGTGAAGCTGCCCCAGGGCGTGCCGTCGGGAGCGATGGCCACGCCGATGAAGTCGTTGCCGAACATCTGGTTGTTGAACGGCGGCGGATACGGCGCGTTGATGCCGCCCGGCAGCTGCAGATAGCCCGAGCCCTGCACACTGTCGCCGTACAGCAGTGGATGTCCAGGCCGATTGAGCTGACCGCTGTAGAAGACCGGCCCGGCCGCCGAGCGGATGCCGCCGAGCACGTCGCGGCCAGTGGTCAGGTAACCGTCCCAGGTGCTCTGACCTTTGCGGTGACCGAGGAAGGCGATCGCGAAGTCGCTGTTTCCCGTCGTGGCCAGCGACCACTGCTTGACGGCCGTCACCCCGGGAGCCGTCAGGTCGATCGGCTTGCTCCAGGTCACGCCGCGCGTCGATGACAATCGCATGAGCAGCTGGGTGCCTTGCTGGTAGACGAGCATGAATGTGCCGTCGCGTCCGATGCGGAGCTCCGGTGTGCCACCGACGGTGCCGGTTGTCGTCGGTGGGACCGGCAAGGTCACCGGCTTGCCCTGCGCGTGAATCACCGGGAAGGTGACCGCCTCGTCGTCGCTGCGCGCGAGGTAGGTCGCGTTGCCGCAGGACACCATCACGTAGAGCCGTCCGTCCGGCGCGGCCTGCGGGTAGTTGCCGTCGATAGCGGAGTAGTTCTCGCCCTGCCCGTTGCATTCCGGATGTTGCGGCGCGGCACCGGTGAACAGCACCGACGGCTGACCCCACGCGCTGCCGCCGTCGAGTGAATGCCAGCAGAGCCGACCACCGATGACCGGGCTGACGAAGCCGACGTTGGTGTTGGCGCAGAAATAGAGGACGTTCGGATAACCGTGCGGCTTCGGTTGCCCCTTCGGCGCGACGCCTGACGTGAACCGAGGGTTCTCCGGCAGGAAGACCTCGTTGAGTACGACGTGGTGCCAGTGCTCGAGGTCGTCGGACCAGTTCAGGTAGGCCGGCCCCTCTTGTTCCGCGCCGAGCTGTGGCGCCAGCGGGATCGGGCCGTAGTCCTCGAAGAACGTCCGCCCGCTTGTGGGATCGACGTACTCGCTGTGGTCGGTCGGGTTCCAGGTGACTCCGGATGGCTTGACCAGCCGCCAGTGCGCGCCCTCGTCGCTCGTGACAACCATCGCCCCCGGGCTCGCGTTGGACTGCGAGTGGTCGCCGACCGGGACGGGTGCCGTGCCGGTGCCGGCGAGACCGGACGGCAGGACCGCCGGCGTGTAGACGACGGTCCCGTCATTGCGGACGACGAGGTGGCTCTCGGCACCCGGGTAGCCGGTGCTGACGCCGCACGCGGTGGGCAGGTGGGCAGGCTGCGGACGCAGCAGCTTGGCCCCGGGGTGGAAGGCGACGACCGCCCGAGTTCCGGAGCAGCCGGCCCCAGCAATCGCCGGGCGGCTTGGGCCGGCGGTGGCGGGCGCGATGACGGCACCCGCTATCCCGCACGCAGTCGCGATCATCCCGGCGGCGAGACGGCGGGCCTGGTCCATGACATCTGGTCTTCGCCACACGCGGTACGGGCTCCTGCCGCGCGTCAGCGACGGAAGTGTTGGCGATAACGGAGCTAATGTCCGGATTTAATGCGGTTAAAAATGAGTTCGGCGGGATACAGTTCGCTCAGAGGTGGTCGAGATGCAGTCGATGCGCTCGGCCCGCCCGGAGAACGCCCAGCACGATCCGCAGCGGGAGATGTCTGCCGCGCTAGCCGCGGACGAACTCCTGCTCTACTTCCAGCCCATCGTTGTTCTGGGCACCGGCCGCATCCGCGGGGTCGAGGCCCTGGTTCGCTGGCACCGGCCCGATGGAATCGTCCTCATGCCCGACGACTTCCTGCCGGCTGTCGCCGACACCCCGGTCATGCGCCGACTCACTGCCTGGGTGATCGACCGCGCCTGCGCACAAGCGGCTGTCTGGGACTCGTGGACCATGTCGGTCAACATTGCGGCGGTGGACGTCGTGCAGCCCGCGCTCGTCGAGTCGGTGGACGAATCGTTGTGGCGTCACAACCTGCCGCCCGAACGTCTCACTGTCGAACTCACCGAGCATGCCGCAGTCCAGGGGCTCGCAGCGGCAACCGATGTGCTGCAGGAGTTACGCCAGCGCGGTGTCGGCGTCGCGCTCGACGACTTCGGCACCGGCTACTCGTCGTTGCTCTATCTCCGGGACCTGCCCGTGACAGAGGTGAAGATCGACCGCACGTTCGTCAACGGTGTGGAGGGCCGAGAGGACGATGCCGCGATCGTGCACAGCGTCGTGATGCTGGCCCGTGCCGTGGGGTTGGGTGTCGTCGCCGAAGGCGTAGAGACACTGGGTCAGGCGCGCTACTTACAAGGCATCGGCTGCACGTGCGCGCAGGGATATCGCTACGCCCGACCTGCCCCCGCTAGCGCCGTTCCCGTGGAGCTGAGCTCAGCGCTGTTCGATCCGTACTGGGACGCCGGCCCGCCTGACCCGAAACACTCGCGGCAACCGGTGCCGCATGTCGTGGCCACGACGATGGCGACTCTCGTCGCCGAAGGTGCGTCCTTGCACACCATCGCGGCGGCGCTCAACTCTGAGGGCCTCCTCACCGCACAGCACAAGCGATGGACGGCCCCGGCCGTGGCTCGCGCTCTCCACGACAGCCCGGAGGCAACCTCGGGCGACGAGAACCGCATCCGCCGGTACAACGGTGAACGTGGTGAGTGGGCAGGGGCGGGGTCGAACCGCCGACCTTCCGCTTTTCAGGCGGACGCTCGTACCAACTGAGCTACCTGCCCCGAGGGGACCGCGCCGAGTCTACCGGCCGGGACGCGCCCTGGCCGTGGCCATTGCGACCACGATGGTCGCTGTCACGGCGTCGTACGCCGCCGCCGCTCCGACCAGGGCGCACGCACCGACGTGCCAGCCGTCGGACGCTGCCAAGGACCAGCCCACCGGTGGCAACAGCTTGCCGCCGCAGGCCCCCAGCTACTTCGCCCACGACTTCCCCACCGTGCCCGACGCGCGGCTCGGGTTCCCGGTCGGCGGCGTCGGCGGCGTCCGGGCGCACTCGGCCCTGCGGCACACGCCGATCGTGTTCGTGCACGGCAACCAAGCTGATGCGCAGAACTGGCTCGCCGTGATGCTCCAGCTCCAGCAACTGGCCGGTTACTCCATGCAGGAGATGTACGCCGTCTCCTACAACGGGCTGGGCAACTTCTATGCGGGTGCCGCGACGTCATCGCCGACCCAACCGGACTCCGACTACTTCCAGCAGAACCCCAGCGGGTTTGCCAACGGTGGTCACGGTGCCGCCAACGATGACGAGGTGCCCGACCTGTGTCGGTTCGTCGAAGCCGTCCAGGCATACACCGGATCACGGCACGTGGACATCGTCGCCCACTCGTTGGGTGTGACGATCGCTCGGAAGTTGATGCTCGAGTATCCGACGCTTGCCAAGGACGTGACCGCGTTCGTTGCTGTCGCGGGAGCGAACCACGGCACCACAGTGTGCCGCGGTATCGAGTCGTCCTACTACGGCTGCAACGAGATCGCGCCCGGATCGCCGTGGCTCACGGCGCTCAACCGTCACGGCGAGTCGCCCGGCCCGACCAACTGGATGACGGTCTACAACGGTGGCGCAGGCGACCCGTTCTTCGATCCTCCGCTCGACGAGACGTCGCCGCACCTCGACGGCGCGGCGAACATGACCTACCCGGGGCAGTACCACAACGACCTGCGGGTCGAGCCGAGCGAAGTCGACGACTACCTGGCGTTCCTGCTCCAGCACGGGCAGGCCGGCGGACCGACCGCCGCTGAGCTTTCGCTGGCGCAGAAGCTGTCAGCGACACATCCGGATGGTCGCAGCGGTGAACTGTGCGGCGCGCCGAGCCTCACCGGCTGCTGACCGGGGCGCCCCGGCTGGGATGAGGCGCTACAGTCACGGCGCCATGGACTTCCCGGAGAGTTTGGCCGAGTTCGTGGTGCCGAGGAGGCATCGCTTCGACACTTGGGCCGCAGTGCTCGCGGCTCGTGACGTCCGGAGCGTCGCTGAGGTCGGCGTATGGCGCGGCGAGTTCGCCGAAGCAATGCTGTCCAGGTGTCCCAAGATCTCCAGCTACCGCATGGTCGATGCCTGGCGCCGGCTGGAGGACTGGAACAAACCGGCTAACGTCTCCGACGTCACCTTCGAACAGCACTACAACGAGGCACTGCGCCGTACCGACCGGTGGAAGCAGAAGCGGGTCGTCCTGCGCGGCACAACGCAGGAGGTCGCCGCCGAGATTGCCGACGGGTCACTGGATTTTGTCTATCTCGACGGCGACCACTCGCTGCGTGGCATATCGATTGACCTGCACCTCATGTGGCCGAAGGTCCGCGCCGGTGGCATGCTCGGCGGAGACGACTTCACACCGTGGATGCGGCAGCACGATCCCTCATTCGAGCCGTCAGGGGTCTTTCCATTCGCTGCATACTTCGCCGAAGCGGTCGACTCTCCCATCGAGGCTCTGCCGCGCAACCAGTTCGTGATCCACAAGTCGTCGAGCACGGGGTACTCGTTCTCCGATCACACCGGCCGCTATCGCGACCTGACCGTGCGGACCGCCCTGCGGCGCCGCAATCCCGGCAGTCGAGCCGACGAGCCAAGCGATAGCGGTGTTTGACAATGGCGGCCGTCGACACAAGCGACTTTCGAGCTGCGGGTGAGATCGTCGGTCGAGGGCTCGCTGCCGCGACCGGACTGGTCCGGGACACGCACATCGCGATCGCGCGGCGCGCGTTCACCCTCTCTGGTCGCGCGGCTCGACCCGTCCATGTGACGCACGACGTCATCAGCAAGTCGGTCTATGCAGCAGTCGGCGGTGGCTTGCGGCTGGTCGGCGTCGCGGGCGGGCAGGTCTCCGCCACGAGAATCGCCGCCACACCGCTGGATGCTCGACGACACCTTGCCGACCGACCGCGCGGCAATGTGGCACTTGGCGCTCTCAACGGCGCATGGGGCGACCGAATGGCGGCGTCAGCGAGTCCGCTCGCATTCTCGATGACGCTTCGTCATGACGACCGTGATCTCGATGTCGACCGCGACGAGCTCGCGCGCGGATATCCCGCTGCGACAGGCGACATCGCTGTGTTCCTCCACGGCCTCTGCGAGACGGACGCATCGTGGCGCCTCGGCGCGCGTGATCATTACGGCGATCCGCGCTCGACCCACGGCAAACGACTGCGAGCCGCGTGCGGCGTCACGCCGCTATATGTCCGCTACAACAGCGGGCGGCACGTCTGCGACAACGGCGACGATCTTGCCGCGCTGCTGTCTCGGGTCGTCGACCAGTGGCCGGTGCCGGTCACCCGGCTGACGCTGATCGGTCACTCCATGGGCGGTCTCGTCGTCCGCGCCGCTTGTCATCGCGGCAGCATCGAGGACGCATCGTGGCTGCCGCTGGTGCAGCGGATCGTCTACCTCGGGTCACCCCACCTCGGCGCGCCACTCGAGATGGCCGCAACCGCCGCCGGCATCGTCTTGCGCAAGCTGCCCGAGACCCGTGCGCTGGCGAATGCCCTGGCCACCCGCAGTGTCGGCATCAAGGACCTTCGTTTCGGCGACATCCGAACCGAGGACTGGGCGGATCTCGCCGACCTTGACGCCTGGCGGGCGGAGCCGGCCGAGTGCACCCCGCTGCTCGAGACGGCGACGCACTACTACATCGGCGCGACGATCGGCCGCCGCACCGACACCGTGGCTGCTCGCGTGATCGGCGACGCGTTGGTGCCGTGGGCGAGCGCGTCCGGTGCCGGCCGACGTCGCCGACTGGCGCTCGACGTGGACCGGGGCCGGCACCTCGGCGGCTTGCACCACCTCGACCTGCTCAACCACCCGCGGGTCTACGCCGTACTCGAGGAATGGCTCTGCGATTGACTGGGCGGTCCTGACGGGACTTGAACCCGCGACCTCCGCCTTGACAGGGCGGCGAGCACTCCAACTGCTCCACAGGACCCGGTGTTGCGTGCCCCCAACGGGATTCGAACCCGTGCTACCGCCTTGAAAGGGCGGCGTCCTGGGCCTCTAGACGATGGGGGCGTCACCTCGCAGCGCCCTCGCGTCCGCCGTCGGGGACCGCGCCAGTCTAGGGCCACGACACAGCGGCGCGCCAACGGCAGCCATGATCGGCGGCATGAGCACTGATCTCGTCGATGAGGTCCGGTACGACGTCCGCGGCCCGGTGGCGGTCGTCACGATCGACCGGCAGCACCGGCGCAACGCGATCGACGGCCGGACGGCCGACGCCCTCGTGTCGGCACTCGAGCGCTTTGAAGCCGACGCAGACCTGGCAGTCATGGTGCTCACCGGCGCCGGCGAGTCGTTCTGCGCGGGCGCTGACCTGACCGCGATCGAGACGCTGTCGCCGCGCGCGGCCGGGCCGGATGGACCGCTGGGGTTCACCCGCCGGACGGCGTCGAAGCCGACGGTCGCGGCTGTTGACGGTTGGGCGGTCGCCGGCGGCCTCGAGCTGGCGCTGTGGTGCGACCTGCGCGTCGCGTCGCCGCGCTCGACGTTCGGCTGCTTCGAACGGCGCTGGGGAGTGCCCCTCATCGACGGCGGCACCTGGCGGCTTCCGCGCATCGTCGGCATGGGCCGCGCTCTGGACCTGGTGCTGACCGGCCGACCGGTGGAGGCGGGGGAAGCATTGGCCATCGGACTCGTCACGACCGTGGCCGACGATCCGGTGAGCGCAGCTGTCGAGCTCGGCACCCGGCTGGCGTCGTACCCGCAGGCGACGATGCGTTCGGACCGCCTCTCCATGTACGACGGTTGGGGACACCCGCTCGCGGAGGCGCTGCGCGTCGAGATGCGGCACGGTCTCGCGGTCGTCGAAGAGGGTCGGCAGGGAGCACTGCGGTTCGCCGGCGGGGAAGGGCGCGGTGGCAGCGGTGTGTGACCATGGGCGCTCGGGCCGTTAGCTCAACTGGCAGAGCAGCGGACTTTTAATCCGCGGGTTCCGGGTTCGATCCCCGGGCGGCCCACCGCGTTAGGAATTTCACCGGGGGCGTCAGGTCGGGTCGGGTATGTCGGCCACGATTCGGGCCACGCTGCGTGCGCTCCAGCGGGCGCCAAGATGCGTCGTGGCGCCGGACTTGTTGAGCGCCGCCGCGACCGTATGCAGAGAGGCGCCTTCGGCCAAGAGCGCGCGCACCTTGGTGAGGGTCGACGCATCCGTTTCGGGGCGTCGACGCCGTATCGCTTTCCGGGGCGGGGGACCGACCCAATCCGACGTCGTCGTCGACGACAGGGATGTGGCGGGACGCGGCCGGCCGAAGAGGTAACCCTGCGCATCGCCGCAGCCGATGGATTGAAGGAACGCAACCTGCTCCGGTGTCTCCACTCCTTCGGCCGTCACGTCCAGGTTGATCGTGTGGGCGAGGCGGACGACGCTCTCGACGATCGCAGCATCGTCCTCGCTTTTTCCGAGCGCTTGGATGAACAGCTGGTCGATCTTGACCTGGGTGATCGGTAACGCGCGCAGATAGAGCAGCGACGAGTAGCCGGTCCCGAAGTCATCCAACGAGATCCCGACACCCAGGCTGCGCAGTCGCTCCAGGTTGGTGATCGCCTGTGTCACGTCCAGCAGAACGGACTGCTCAGTCAACTCCAGGGCGAGGCGATTCGGGGGAAGGTGCGTCGCCTCCAAGGCGGTGGTCACCTCGTCGACGAAGGCGGGATGCACCACATCGCTCGCGGCAACGTTGACCGAGACGGTCCAGTCCGACCAATGGACCGCTTCCGAGCACGCGGTACGCAGCACGTGCCGGGTTATCTCCCGCATGATCGGCGTCTGGGAAACGCTCGGTAGGAAGTCGTCCGGCGTCAGCGACACACCGTCGGGAAGGTCCCAGCGCAAAAGAGCCTCGACGCCCGTGATCGCGAAGTTGTCGAGCCGAAGAATGGGTTGGTAATGCAAAACGAGCCGGCTGTCGTTCAGCGCCTCACGGATCTCGCGTTGCGGCTTGACCGCGTGGATGTCTCGGGCGCCCAGCGCGCTTTCGTGGCTAGCCACCACGTCGCCCAGTGCCGTCGAGTTCTGGTCGGACATCACCGTCGCCCCCTCGCGAGCCGCGCGCGATCTCCCAACTTCTGTCGCCTGACGACTTTGGTCGTCTGACAGCGTCGATTGACGTAGAATGCCAGACTATGTCCGGCCTGCCTTGATCCGCAAGCAAGGTCCCTTTCCACGGGGGAGTTCGCACGTGTCGAGCCACGAGATCGCGGCGCGTCTCCGTTCCGCAAGGCGACAGCGCGGGTGGAGCCGCGAGACGCTCGCGCACCATTCCGGCATCAGCTGGGCGGCCATCGCGCAGATCGAGTCCGGGCGCCGCACCGACCCGCGGGTCAGCAGCCTCAGCCGGCTGGCGACGGCGCTCGACATCACGATCGATGAACTGGTCCACGGCAAAGCCACGGAGCGGAAACGGTTCGAGCACTCCGCGCTGTTCTACGGCAGTGCCGACGACTACACGACGGCTGCTGCGGCCTTTCTGCACCAGGGTGTCGTGCGGGACGAACGCCCCCTCGCGGTGACCAGCTCGACACAAATCCGACGCCTCCGCCAGGCGCTCGGTGCCGACGCCGACACGGTGACGTTCGCCGAGTCCGTCGATTGGTATCGCACGCCGAATGCTGCGCTCAACGGTTACCGCGACTACCTCAACGACCAGGTTGCGGCCGGCGCGCGCCGAGTCCGAATTCTCGGCGAGCCGGTCTGGCGTGGCCGGGCAGCCGCCGAGACCAAGGCCTGGATTCGCTACGAGTCGCTCATCAACATCGTCTTCGCCGACTCCACCGCGGTGTTGATGTGCCCGTACGACGTCCGCTCGTCGAAGAAGGCCATCATCGACGCCGCGCATCGCACCCATCCGCGGATAACCCGTGGTGTGCGCGAAGAGACGAGCGACGCTTTCCGCGAGGCCGAGATCGTTCTTCTCGAGCCCTGACCCACGGCCGCCCTACTGCGTCACACGCACCCAGTCGACGAGCATGTTCGCCGGGAACACCGTCGACCGGCTAGGCGCACCGACGAAGTCCCCGCCTACGGCGAGCTGCATGCGCAGTACGAAGGGCTGCGAGTCGAACGGCCAGATATCGGCCCCTGAAACGTCCGCCGGCGTCACGGCCATGAACGGCCGGCCATCGACAAGAGTCTCGACGACACCGGGCTGCCACAACATCGCGTAGGTGTGCCATTGCCCGGCCAACGGCGTAGTCGATGTTGTCGTCGCGTGGTAGGTCCACTCGCTGTAGTTCGTGTTCAGGCCGTGTACGGCGCCGTGGTCGATCTTCGGTTCCTGCCCTTTCATCTCCATGCCGTCGATCTCGCCGTTGGACGGCCAGGGGCCCTTCTGGCCAACCGACCAGAAAGACGGCCAGAGGCCCTGGCCGGCGGGCACGAAGATGCGGGCTTCCGCCTCGCCGTAGAACCACGTGTAATGACCAGCCGTCGTCAAGCGTGCCGATGTATAGGCGCGCGTCACGCCGTCCCCACCTGTAAAGGACTCCTTGCGCGCGGAGATCACCATCGATCCGTTTCCGTCCGCGGTCGCATCGTGGTCGGTCCAGTACTGCAGTTGGTTGTTGTTGCCAGGGAAGATGTCTTGCGACCAGTTCGCGGCATCGGGTGCACTGCCGGACACGCCGTTGAACTCGTCGTCGAATGTGACCGCCGGCGCGAGACCAGGCTTGACGTCGTCGATCGCGATCGCTCCGATCGCCGGCTGTCCGGTGATGTGTCGGATATCGAGGTCGAGCGCTCCGTCACTGACCGGTACGGAGAACACGAGATGCCAGGCAGTGTTCTTGCCGGCGTTCGCGGCCACGTCGACGCGGGAGGCGACCGTAGCCCCCTCGGCGAGCACGTCGTAGACCCGTTGACCCGGTGACTTGTTGCCGAGCTCGGCGACGTCGATGACGACGCCATAAGTGCCGGTGGCCGAAACCGGGAACTCGTAGCTGCTGTCACCCGTGCGCTGTTGGCGGTAGAGCGCCGGGGTGGCGGTATTAGCCACAGTGTTCTTCGACGTGCTGAGGGATCCGCCGTGGACGTACGTCGCATCGGGTTGCCAGCTCTGTCCGGCGGAGTCGGTGACCGCGCTCTTGCCGGCGGTCACGCGGTAGACCGAACTGGTTGCTGCAGCGGCTTGGGGCGCCGTCGAGACGAGTCCGGTGGCGATGGCAACGAAGGACGCCGCAGCAACGGCGGCGGTGAGGCGAAATCGGTTGGTGGGCATGACAACGATCCTCGGTGGCGGCCACCGGCGAAACGGTCGTTCGGCGACAAATCAGCCGAACGAAGGCGCGAATAGTCCGATATGACCAGGTCGAGGACCGTCCGTCCGGATGTCAACGCCGCCCGGCGGTGGCGCGTTGGAAGGGCACCTCAACGTGTGGAAGGTTTTGATGACTCACGACGCCCGCCGGCCGAGCCGGCGCACTGCCCTTGTTCCCGGCTTTGCCATCACGATCGCCGTCATCGGTTGGTCGGTCGCCCCGACCGCCTTCGCCGCCGGACATCGACGTGCGGACACCAGTACCCAGTGCTTCGGCCGGGCCGCCACGATCGTTGGCACCGCCAAGGACGACGACATCGTCGGGACTGACGGCAGCGACGTGATCGTCACCTTCGGCGGTGACGACACGGTGAGTGGCGAGGGCGGCGACGACCTCATCTGCACGGGCGATGGCAACGACGAGATCGATGCCGGGACCGGCAGCGACCACGTCGATGGCGCTGCGGGCGACGATCAGATCGAGGGTGGGCAGGGCGCTGACCTCATCGACGGCGGCGACGACAACGACGCCATCGGCGGCGGCCAGGGTGCTGACACGATCGATGGCGGAGACGGCCGCGATCGGCTCACTGGCGGAAGCGGCGCCGACACCTTGACCGGCGGCGCGGGCAACGACTTCATTGACGCCGGTCACGGCGACGACGACGTTGCCGGCAGTGCCGGTGACGATCTGATCAAAGCAGCAAGTGGTGACGACAAGGTCGACGGTGGCAGCGGTGATGACAACATCGACGGCGCCACTGGTTCCGACGTGCTCAGCGGCGGCGATGGCAACGACAACATCTCGGGTGACGACGGCGACGACACGTTGCACGGCGGCTCCGGCGACGACGGTTTGGCCGGCAACGGCGGAGACGACAAGGTCGACGGCGGTGCAGGTCGCGACACCATTCGCCTGTCCGGCAACGGTGACGTGACGGTCGATCTCCCGGGCGGTACGGCGAATGGCGAGGGATCGGACACGTTGTCAGATGTCGAGTCGGCGTCGGTCTTCGGCTCGGGTCGTCACACCTTCACCGGTGACGGCGCGGACAACGTGTTCTACGCGCCGTCCGGCAACAACACGATGAATGGAGCCGGCGGCGACGACACCTTCTCGGTCGGCAGCGACGGCAGCTACGACCTACAAGGAGGATCCGGCAGCGACACGCTCGACCTGAGCGGCGCGTTCTCCCGCGACGGCTGGTTCGTCAACCTTGAGGTCGGTGTCGCTCGCGGCGCCTCTACCGTTGACTACTCCTCCATCGAGAACGTCATCGGCTCACCCAACGACGACGACCTTGAGGGTGATGACGGGCCGAACGTGCTCGACGGCTATAGCGGCAACGACGTGATTCGCGCCGCTGGTGGCGACGACACGCTGCGCGGCGACTACGGCCGGGACCTGCTCAACGGCGGAGCGGGCAACGACCTGATCGATGGTGCCGGTGGTCAGGACGCTCGAGATGTCAGCGAAACCGACACGGTCACCTACGAGGACGCCCCGACCGGGGTGACGGTCGACCTTGCCGCCGGCACCGGACTCGGCGACGGCGCCGACCGCATCACCCACGTCGAGAACGCGACTGGCTCGCTGCACGACGACGTCCTCGACGGCGACGACGGACCCAACCAACTGTCCGGCCGCGTCGGCGATGACGTCGTCAACGGTCGTGGCGGCAACGACACGTTGATGGAGGCCGCCGGCGACGACACCTACGACGGCGGCGACGGCGAGGACGTCGTCGACTTCAAGAGTTCACCGGCAGCAGTTACGGTCGATCTGTCAGCGGGCACGGCAACCGGCGAGGGCAATGACGTGCTCGTCAACGTCGAGGACGTGCACGGCTCGATCCACGACGACACCATCACCGGTGACGACAACGCCAACAAGCTCGGCGGCAGTTTCGGTGACGACACGATGAACGGTGCCGGCGGCAATGACTCCTTGCTCGACGAGTTCGGTAACGACGTCTTCGACGGAGGAGCCGGGAACGACTTCATCAGCCCCGGCAACGGCGACGACACGGTTGCCGGAGGTGACGGGGACGACGACATGCTCGCGTCACCCGGCACCGACTCCTACCACGGCGGCGCGGGCAGTGACACCGTCGACTACGGCCACACTCAGGCAGCCATCGATGCCGACCTCACGAAAGGCTCCGTACAAGGCGGCGACACCGACTCGCTCTCGTCCGTGGAGAACCTCGTCGGGACGCCGTACGCCGACAGTCTCGTCGGCAACGACGACGCCAACCGGCTTGATGGTGGCAGTGGCCGCGACCGCATCCTCGCGGGCGCCGGGGACGACACCCTCATCGGCGGTCCGGACGCGGACGCGCTCGACGGCGGCGAGGGCAATGACACGGTCGACTTCTCCGCGGCGACCCGGGCCGTCACCGTCGACCTGCGCTCCGGCTTCGCGGCCCGCGACGGCGGCGACCGGCTGATCTCCGTCGAGGACGTCGTCGGCTCGCCGTTCGCGGATCAGCTGCGCGGCGACGACAATGCCAACGTCATCCAGGGTGGCCCGGGTGACGACGCCGTCCAGGGCAACGGGGGAGACGACACCCTCGACGGGGGCGCCGGCGTAGACATCGTCGACGGTGGCGCGGGCAGCGACACCTGCGCCGGGGAGCGTGTGTCGTCCTGCGAGTAGCTGACGTCCGATACGCACCAAATACCTGCCTGGCACCCTACATAGGGTTTTGTTACCATTACGTAGGGTAAGCAGGTCCTCAGCTGGCCGCAGAGAGTCGCGGCCGGGGGCGAAGGAGGAAAAGGTGCGTAAGACCATCCGGCGGGCGACGATCGCGCTCGCCCTCACCCCCGTGCTCGGCATGCCTGCCGGGCTCGCCGCGACCGCGCTCGCGAGCGCGTCGGGCAACGGCGGCACGACAGTCAGTACGCCGGCGCCACCGGGCGACGCCTCAGCCGTCGCCGCCGAGGTCGACGGCGTCGTCTCCGTGGGCAAGACCAAGGCCCACGCCGGCTCCGGTGGCGGCAGCGCCGACGCGGACGCCCTGACGGTCCTCGGCAACCAGATCTCGGGCGGCTCGCAGCAGGGCACCGGCTCCAAGACCGGCAACCTCATCGGCACCGGTGACACACCGATCGGTGATGCCGAGGTGGCCCCTTGGAGCGCAAAGGTCGCCAACGCCGGCGGTGGCTACCAGTCCCATGCGGAGGCCGCGCTCGCTCACGCGAAGGTGGCGGACCTCGTCGAGCTCTGGCTGCTGCACTCGCAGTCCGATGCGACCTGGACTCCCGACGCCTCGACCGGCGACGCCCAGAGCGACGGCGCCGAGGTCAGCGCTCTAGGGATGCTCGACATCAAGGTGCTCCACAGTGAGGCCCACAGCACCGGCAAGGGACACTCCGACCTGCTCGTGGTCAACGACAACGAGATCGGCTCGAGCGACCAGGCCAACGGCGCCTGCAAGCTGGACCTGTCGCCCGTCCTCAACCTGCTCTGCTTGACCGCCAGCGGGGGCACGGGCAAGAACGGGGTCACGTCCGCGGCCTCCGACGTCGCCACCTTCGACGTGGGTGGCGGTTCGCTCACGGGCACGATCAGTGGCTCGGCGTCGTCCGGCGGGGCCGCGGGCACGCCGGAGCTGCCGGCACCCTCTCAAGCCGCCAATCGCGGTGGCGGCCGGTCCAGTGGCGCTCGCGCGCCGGCGGCAACCCCGGCGCAGGCTTCGTTGCCATTCACCGGAGCCGATGCCGAGCGTTCCGCGGTCGTCGCGCTCGCCCTGGCGATGATCGGCGTGACCGCCACGATGTTCGGCCGCAGGCGCCGGCTCGTCGTCAGCTGACGAGGGCCTTTTCGCGCAACCACGCGCGAACCGTGTCGGCGGTCCATGCCGCAGCCTCCAGCTGCGGGACGTGACCGACGTCTTGGACGACCTCGAGCTGCCAGTCCGGGTGCGCGGCCGCAACTGCCCGCGCCACCCGGACCGGCACCAGTCGGTCCTTGGCGCCATGGATGAGCAGCACCGGCGCCTCGATCGCGTCGAGGGCGGCGTTCAACCGCTGGGGTCGGGTGAGCAGCTTCACCACCGAGCGGGCGGCCAGCAGGAACGAAGGCCCGGCGTCGCGGTCGCGGCCGCGACGCTTTGCCATGTCGATGGCCGTCGCGACCACGTCGGCCGGGACCCGGCTCGGGTCGACGCAGCACAAGGCCAACGTTTCCTGGACCACGCGCTCCGCCGTGACGGTGCGACGCCGTCGGGCGAGCACAGCCTCGCCGAGCCCGGGCAGCGCGACCATGGCGAAGCTGGCGGCCACCCGCGCGTCGATCGGTGAGAGCAACGGCCGCGGCAGCGCCGGGTCGATCAGCACCACCCCGCGGACCAGCTCGGGCGTGGCGGCGGCTTGCAGCGCGCTGATCGCGCCACCCATCGAGTTACCGACCAGGACGACGGGCTCGCCGGCGACCTCGCGGAGAAACCGCTCGAGGAGCCGCCGGTTGGCCGGGACCGTCGTACGACGCCCGGCGGCGGCGGTGTAGCCGTGGCCGGCCAGGTCCGGTGCCAGGATCCGGACGTCGGCGGTGAGCAGCGGTGCGAGGGCTGACCAGTTCCACGCCGCGCCACCCAGCCCGTGTACGCAGACGACGAGCGGACCGCGGTCGTTGCCGCCGTAGTCGAGATAGTGCATCTGTCCGTCGAGGTCGACGTATTCGGAGCGGGCGGTCGCGGAGGCCGAGACGGTCACGATTGCGAACCCTAGTAATAGGTCTGCATCAGCTCGCCCGCCCACTCCGGCTGCCGCACATCTCCACGCGGGCCGAACTCGGCCATCCACGGCTTCACGTCGAGCACCGGGGTGCCGTCGATCGCGTCCAGATCGGCGACATGGAGGTGCAGACCGTCGACCCGCAGCAGCCGGCAGCGACTGACCCCGAGATGGTTCGGCCGGTCTTTTCCGCGCTGCGCGAAGATGCCGACCAGCGGCCAATCCGATCGCCCGCGCGGGTGCCGGGCGCCCGTCGTCACGTCCTCCGCCCGGGCGAGGTGGAACGCGTAGACGATCTCGAGATGGGAGAACGCGTCGAGACCGGCCACCGCGTCGGTCCCGAAAGCGACCGGATCGATCTCAATGACGGTTTTCGTCCCGGCCCAATGGTCGTCCTCAGGTGTCACCCGCCCGCCCTGTACGACGCCGATCGGGTTGAGCCACATGGGTGAAAGCGACATGCGCCGATCGTGGCGATGCTTGTCCCTGCTGCACCCGACCGCTACGGTCATCGCAACCGTTTCGTGACCTGCCGGCCAACCGAGGCCGGGCGGCGGGACGGAACCGCCGAGTCCATCAGATGGAGCCGGGGACCCACGTTCCCCTTGGGGTGAGTCGGTGCCGCCGCCGAAGTAGGCGACGGGACCGTAGGGCGAAACTGTTCTTCCGCGCCCGAACCCGACAGCTAACCCGGTAGGCGGGGTGACGGAAGAAGGAGCACGCCGGCCTGTGGCGCCACTCCGCCCCATTCGACGTTCTGGCTCTCTCCGACTCGCATCCGCAGTCGTTTCCCTTGTGGCACTCGCGACGACCTGTGCCGTTGTCAGCAGTGCGCCGGCCAGCGCCGACTCGCTCAAGGCGCGGATCGCCGCCGCTCATCACCAGCTGACCGCCCTCAACGCCAAGGCCGAAGCCGCGTCCGAGCGCTACAACGCGGCTCGGCTTCAGCTCGCAACCGACCAGCGGTCCGCAGCGTCGGCGCAGCACCGGCTCGCGACGTCGCAGCGGACGCTTGCCCGCATGCAGAAGTCGGTGCAGGCCTTTGCCGTCGCGGCCTACCAGGGCCAGACGCTCGACACGACCATGAGCGTCACGGCGGACTCGCCGCAGGAGTTCCTCGACAAGATGACGACCCTGCAGGCCGTGGCCAACAGCCAGAGCCAGACGCTGGCCGGGCTCGCGGGCGCACAGCGCGACGAGGAGCAGGCCCAGGCCACCGCGACTGCGGCGCTGCAGGCGCAGCAGGACTCGACCACGCAGATGCAGGCCGACCGGGACGCGGTTGTCGCCGCGGCGCATCAGGCCCAACAGATCCTGGGACAGCTCGAGGAGCGGCAGCGTCAGATCATCGCGGCTGCACGTGCGCGGGCCGCCCGGCTGGCGGCCGAACGCGAAGTCGCTCGCCTGGCTGCGGAGCGAGCGGCGGCCGCCGCGGCCGTGTCCGCGCTCTACAGCCAGCCGACGTCGTCGCCGGTCGTGACCGGGTCCGGCGGCGCGCGCGTGGCCGTCGAGTGGGCTTACAAGGAAATCGGCAAGCCCTATCAGTGGGGTGCCGCCGGCCCCGACTCCTTCGACTGTTCCGGCCTCACGCAATACGTCTGGGGCAAGGCCGGCGTCTACCTCGACCACTACACCGGTTCGCAGTGGAACGAGGGCCAGCACGTCAGCCGCGATCAGCTACAGCCCGGCGATCTCGTCTTCTTCGGCAGCGACTTGCACCACGTCGGGCTCTACGTCGGTAACAGCAACATGATCGAGGCGCCCTACACCGGTGCCAACGTTCGCGTGAGCTACGCCTTCCGCAGCGACTACGCCGGCGCGATCCGCCCCGGCACCTGAGTCGCGTCGTAGCGGTCGAGGACGATCTGCGCGACCGCTTGATGGGCGCCGATCGGGGGGCTGGTCACGCCCGCGCCGGCCGCGACGACGGCATCGTGGAACGTGCCCGGTGCGAGCAGGTATGACGACACCACGCGGGGGCTCACCTCGGTTAGTCGTGGTGACCCCGCTGACACGAATGCCGTTGTGACGTCGACTCCGAGCCGACGGCTGAGGTGACCCGCCATGAGGCGTACGTCGTCGAGCGCACGGTTGTCACTCGACCCGGCAGCTGCGATGACTACTGGCGAGCGGCCGTCGTACCCGACCTCGCCGAGTCGATCCGCCAACGCTTCGGCAAGAAGTGAGTCCGGCCCGACTGCGTCCGCGAGCAACGCCGCCGGTGCTTGGGCCGGTACATCGATCCGCACGTGGTAACCGCTCGCGAGCAACAGCGGAACGACGACGCAGGTGTTGTCGGTGACGTCTTCGATGGACGGCGGGCCGTGCTCGAGGTAACCGACCCGTACGTCCATGCCCGGTCGCCGTGCGCGGACCTGCGCCGCGATCGCTTCGACGACGTCAGCGAAGCGCGGATCCGCGCTGCCATGCGCGGCGACGACCAATGGCGGCCCGTTCAGGCGTGGATCCCGCACTCCACCTTGCCGGTGCCGGTCCAGCGGCCACTTCGACCGTTGCCCCGTCGGGTGCATGGTGCGCAACCGATCGAGCCGTAGCCTTCCGACAGCAGTGGGTTGGACAGCAGCCCGTTGTCCTGCACGTAACGGTCGACATCGTCCTGCGTCCATGCTGCGAGCGGGTTGACCTTGACCAGACCGTTGGTGCCGTCCCACTCCACCAGGCCGATGCCCCTGCGAGCGTCGGTCTCGGCGCGCATGATGCCCGACGCCCAGGCGACGTACGGCGCGAGCGCGCGACGCAGCGGCAGCACCTTGCGCAGCCGGCAGCAGAGGTCCGGGTCGCGCGACCAGAGGTCCTTGCCGTAGGTCGCGTCCTGCTCCGCCACCGTCTGCTCCGGGCGCACCCGCAGCAATTGGATGTCGACGGTCGACTCGACCGCGTCCGCGGTGCCCAGGGTCTCCGCGAAGTGGTAGCCGGTGTCGAGGAAGACGACCTTCGCACCGGGGCGGATCTGAGCCGCCATGTGCGGGAGCACGCACTCCGCCATGGACGTGGCGACGACGAAGCGCTCGCCGAACCGGTCGTAGGCCCACCGCAACACCTCCTGCGGGGTCGCGCCTTCAAGCGCGGCGCCCGCATGCCCGGCCAGGTGGTGCAGACCGTCGGAGGCGTCGTACAGGTCGTGGAGGGCTGAGGCGTCGTCGTGGAGATACGACAGCTCGAGCGCCGATGTCATGATGTCCTCGCTGAAAAAGAAGTCGGATGCGGGCTGAGAGATCAGCGCATACGACAAACCGCGCTCTGGACGCGCTGCAGGTCAACATGCAGCCGCGCAACCAGGAGCACGGTCGAGGACATGTAGCCAGTGTGACACACTCGTTGCGTGAGCAACAGAGCGGTGTTCTTCTGCCGCCGCCACGTGGATCTGCTTCGCGTGGCGAGCGCCATCTGTCTCGCCATCTGAGACCGCGCCCGCTTCCTGCTCGCCGTACGAGAGGTCCTTCTGCCATGTCCGAACAGCCAGCGCGGCCCCGGCCTTCCCGGCGCACCGCCGGCCAGGGCCAGTGGGCGCTCGGCCACCTCGAGCCCCTGAACCCCAACGAGCGGACCAAGAAGGACGACGACGGGCTCAACGTCCGCCAGCGGATCGAGACCATCTACTCCAAGCTCGGCTTCGCGTCGATCGACGGCGCTGACCTGCGTGGCCGGTTCCGCTGGTGGGGCCTCTACACCCAGCGCCGGCCCGGCATCGACGGCGGCAAGACCGCGATCCTCGAGCCGGAGGAGCTCGACGACGAGTTCTTCATGCTGCGGGTGCGGATCCCAGGCGGCCGGCTGAGCAACACCCAGCTGCGCACGATCGCCACGATCGCCACCGAGTTCGGCCGTGACGTCGCCGACGTCACCGACCGGCAGAACATCCAGCTGCACTGGATCCGCATCGAAGACGTGCCGGAGATCTGGGAGCGGCTCGAAGGCGTCGGGCTGTCGACGGCGGAAGCGTGCGGTGACACCCCTCGCAACATGCTCGGGTGCCCACTTGCCGGCGTCGACGCCGACGAGGTGCTCGACGGCACCGAAGCGTTGCTCGCAACAAACCGGCTGGCTGAGGGCAACAAGGAGTTCTCCAACCTTCCACGCAAGTACAAGACCGCGGTGAGCGGCTGCCCCGTGCAGTGCGTCGGCCATGAGATCAACGACATCTCGTTCGTTGGCGTGCGAGCCGACGATGCCAAGAACGGCTCGCAGAGAGTGGGCTTCGACCTTTGGGTCGGCGGCGGGTTGTCGACCAACCCGATCTTCGCCAAACGGCTTGGTGTCTTCGTCGAACCCGACGCGGTGCCCGAAGTGTGGGCCGGCGTCACCAAGGTCTTTCGCGACTACGGCTATCGCAAGTCACGCAACCGGGCCCGACTCAAGTTTCTCGTTGCCGACTGGGGGCCGGAGAAGTTTCGCGAAGTGCTGGAGAAGGACTACCTCGGCCACGCACTCGAGGACGGACCCGCACCTCTTCCACCTTCCGGTCCGCGTGACCACGTCGGTGTGCGCAAGCAGAAGGACGGTCGCAACTACGTCGGGTTCGCTTTGCAGTCAGGCCGGACCAGCGGCATGCAGCTCACGGAGATCGCTGAGCTGGCGGCGCAGCACGGCAGTGGTGACGTCGCCATGTCGGTGGAACAGAAGATCATCGTGCGCGACGTGCCGGACGCGCAGGTCGAGGCCCTGGTTGCGGAGCTGGAGCGACGGGATCTGCGGGTGCAGCCGTCGGTGTTCCGGCGCGGAACGATGGCGTGCACGGGCATCGAGTTCTGCAAGCTTGCGATCGTCGAGACCAAGGTGCGGTCGGTCGAGCTCTACGAGGAACTCGAACGCCGCCTCCCGGACTTCGACACCCCGCTCACGATCAACCTCAACGGCTGCCCCAACTCCTGCGCCCGCTTCCAGACGGCCGATATCGGCTTGAAGGGGTCGATCGTCGAGGACGGTGAGGGTTTCCAGGTGCACCTGGGCGGGTCGATCGGCGGCGACGATTCCGGCTTCGGCCGCAAGCTGCGCGGGTTGAAAGTGACCTCGGCCGAGCTGCCCGACTACATCGAGCGCGTGCTTCGCAACTACACGACCGACCGTGGCGACGGCGAGTCGTTCGCGACCTGGGTGCGCCGGGCCGACGAGTCACTCATCCTCTAGCGCCATGTCGACGACGCGCGCGGTGCCGTTCTACTGCCCCTACTGCGGCGACGAGGACCTGCGCCCGCTGAATGACACGCATGGCACGTGGTGGTGCCAGTCCTGCCGCCGTGCCTGGACGCTGAAGCTGCTCGGCACCGGCACGCCGGAGGAGCTGACGGAGTCAGGCTGATCTGACATTGCGGACAGGTTGTCGTGGGTAGGTGACAGTGCGTGAGTGCCGACGACAGGTCTCGTGAACGGCTGCGCCGCCGCGCCGCGTTCCTGTCCGAGATGGCCGAGGCCAAGGCGCTGCGCGAGCGGGTGGCTCCGAGACGCTCTCGTCGGGCTCGTGCCAACCAGCTGCATCGGATGCTCACCTACCGGCACTGCTGAGGCGCCGGCCCTACTGACTCCCGCGCCGTGATCTGCCACGATCGCGAGCGAATGGGAGGAGCACAGTGAGTAGGGACGCCGAGGACAGCCTGGCCGTCGTCGTTTACCGCGAGGACGGCATCTGGCAGTCCGGCGTGCTCCCCGAGAAGGTCACGGACGACCTCGACGGGCTGGTCGGGGTGCTCCGCCAGCAGCCGGGTGAGAACGGCTCGATCGGGCTGGTCAACGTCGCCGACGAGTTCTTCGTCGCTGTCCGCGTGCGTGGCGAGGAGGTCCGGCTCCTGCTCTCCGATGTCACGGCTGCGGTGGCCTGGGACCTCGCCAGCCAGGTGGTCAAGCACCTCGGTATGGACACTCCGGGCGAGGACGACCTCGAGGACGTCTGGCCGGCCGGCGACCTGTCGATGTTCTCGGATCTCGGGCTCGACGAGATGGAACTCGGGGCGGTTCTCGCGGATCTGGACGCCTACGCAGACGAGATGCTCCTCGCGATTGCCGGGCGACTTGGCTTCGCCGATGTTTACGATCGTGCTGTCGAGGCAGCGGCTCATTAGGTATTGATCCCAGAGAGGACGACCGTGCCCCACTTCGCCGCAGCGCTCTCCCGACGAGCCTCGGGCTGGAGCGGTGAGGAACTCGACCTCAAAGACGTCGAGGATCTCGACGGTGTCATCGAGGAGATGCGCCGCTACAGCGACGACGCCGACCTCCAGCTGATGTTCGTCGAGGAGGACGACGAGTGGTTCGCAATCGTGCGCGTCGGTGAGGACGGAGATCCGCGTGTCTTCCTCTCCGACGGGCGGGCGATGGAGTCGAGCGAGCTCGGCGCGATGCTCGGCGAGGCTGCGGCGGTTGCTGAGCCACGGGACGACGACGACGACAACGAGGACGACGACGGGGATGACGACGACGACAACGGCGTCCAGACGAGCGGCGACCCGGTCGGCGACCCCGATGTCCTCGCCGATCTCGGTACGCCGTCCGCCCGGTTGATCGCGCTCTGCGCGGAGGAAGGCCAGCTCCCGGCCGACATCATCAGCACGCTCTGCGAGAACGCGGGCTGCCTCGACGCCTTGGATGCGCTGCGGCTGGCGTGAGCCGGGCCGCTGACTTCCGCCGGGCCGCGGACGAGGAGCTGATGCGGCTCGCGTTGGCGCAAGCGCGCGAAGCCGACGCGGTCGGCGACGTGCCGGTGGGCGCCGTGGTTGTCGACGCCAAGGGTGGCGTGGTCGGCGCCGGACACAACGAACGTGAGTCGAGGAACGACCCGACGGCGCATGCCGAGGTCCTCGCGATCCGGGCGGCGGCGGAGCGCCGGCAGTCGTGGCGGCTCGAGGACTGCACCCTGGTCGTCACCCTCGAACCCTGCACGATGTGTGCCGGCGCCACCGTGCTGTCGCGTTTGTCCCGGCTGGTCTACGGCGCCGAGGACCCCAAGGCCGGTGCGGTCGGATCGTTGTGGGACGTCGTACGGGATCGCAGGCTCAACCACCGCCCCGAGGTCGTCACCGGCGTGCTCGTCGACGAGTGTCAGGAGCTGCTCCGAGGCTGGTTCGAGCGCAAACGTGGGACGACGCCGCTCGGCTAGGCTTGCCGACGGTGGAGTGTCCGAGCGGCCGAAGGAGCACGCCTCGAAAGCGTGTGAGGGGGCAACTCCTCCGTGGGTTCAAATCCCACCTCCACCGCCAAACGGGACAAGCCGGGCAGCGACCTGTCCGTCAAGGGGGTCCGGGTCTGCGCCGATAGGACGAGGTGCGCATTTGCCCGGCCTGTGCGGCTACCTCACCCGCCGACTCGGCGTGGTGCGGTCAGTGCTTCACGCCGCTGCCAGCCGTCGCGGAAGCCGATCGCCTGACCCGACCGCTGGTCGGCGCCGGCGCTCCTGCGGGCATCAACCGGTTCGGCCTCTCGGAGGCGCCGCCGGTCGACCGGGTCGACCCGACGCGAGCCGTGGCCCTGCCGGTTCACGCCGAGACTGCTCGCCCGATGCTGAGTGGCTCGGCGCTGGCGCTCGTCGCCATCGCGATCGGCATCGGCATCGTGGCCACCGTCGTTTCGTGGGCGCTCGGGCACAACGACCGGCTGGAGCCCGCGACATACATCCGGTACGCCATCGTTCTCACCCTCGGCGTCTATGTGCTGGTCGGCGGCCTCATCGTCACGCGACTCGTACCCGGCGTCTCGTTGCGGTGGCATCGCGGCCGGCCGGCCCGATCGATCCTTGTCGGGGCCGTGTACGGCGTCGCTCTCGGCGCCGGCATGGTCTGGCTGGTCACTACGGCGAGCGGGCATCTCGGCAGCGACGCGCGCTTCGTGACCGTGATGAGCGAAGGCGATGTCGCGCACATCGTCGTGGGCTTCGGCATCGCCGTGGTCTGCGCCCCGTTGGTCGAGGAGACGCTGTTCCGGGGGCTGCTGCTGGAGTCGATGCGCGCGCGGTCGGCCACGGCCGCGCTCCTGACGTCGGCGGTCTGCTTCGCCCTCTGGCACCTCAACATCGCCGTCGTACCGCTCGTCTACTACAGCCTGATGGGCTGCATGCTCGGTCGGATCTACATGAAGCGTGGGCTGGCCGGGTCGATGGCCGCGCACGCCGCGTTCAACGGTGTATTGACCGTCGCCGCGCTGGCGATCGTTCTCGCGCCCGCGACGACGATCACGTCGGGCGGCATCTCCATCAAGGCGCCGGGCGGCTGGCGGCAGCACACCGGCAGCGAAGTCGGCGGCGGGCTCGTCCTCGAAGGGCCCTCCGAGTCTGCGTTGCTCGTTCAGCAAGAGCCATCGGCGGCGACCCCCACGACCGCCACGATGCTCGCCCGCTTGCAAGCCGGGCTGCTGTCCGTCGACGGCGTCGACCTCGGCGTCGATGCGAGCTCGGCACGCGAAGTCAAGCTGCCGGCCGGGCCGGCGGTCGAGGTCGACATCACGGCGCAGGGGCACGCCGGGACGTTGGTCTATCTGCCCCGCCCCGGCGCGATCGTCGAAGTGGTCTTCATGAGCGGCGGCAGCCTGAAGGCCCGCTCGGACTTCCCCGGCATGGTGGAGAGCCTGCGCGTCAGCTGACGCGACCGGTGCATCGTTCTCGGCGGAGGATGCGAGATTCGAACTCGCGAGGGGTTGCCCCCAACACGCTTTCCAAGCGTGCGCCCTAGGCCAACTAGGCGAATCCTCCGCGGGCGAGTCTAATGTCGGGGCACCCGGCTAGAGTCGATCTCGACCCCTCGGGCGGCGTTACCCCGCCCAACCCCCCCAGGGCCGGAAGGCAGCAAGGGTAAGCGGGCTCTGGCGGGTGTCCGAGGGGTCCCTGTTCGCAAGCGGAGTGATCGCGTGTCCTTGGCGCTTTACCGAAAATACCGGCCTGCGTCGTTCGCTGAGGTCGTTGGTCAAGAGCACGTCACCGAGCCCTTGCAGCAGGCACTGCGCAGTGGGCGCATCCATCACGCTTATCTGTTCAGTGGTCCGCGCGGCTGTGGCAAGACGTCCAGTGCGCGCATCCTCGCCCGGTCACTCAACTGCGCACAAGGCCCGACACCGACGCCGTGCGGCGAGTGCGACTCGTGCGTGGCGTTGGCGCCTAACGGCCCGGGAAGTCTCGACGTCATCGAGATCGACGCCGCCTCGCACGGTCTCGTCGACGACGCGCGCGATCTGCGCGAGCGCGCGTTCTTCGCGCCTGTCTCGTCGGCGTACAAGATCTACATCATCGACGAGGCTCACATGATCAGCCAGGCGGCGTTCAACGCGCTGCTCAAGGTCGTCGAGGAGCCACCGCCACATGTCAAGTTCATCTTCGCCACGACCGAGCCGGACAAGGTGCTGTCGACCATCAAGTCGCGCACCTTTCACTACCGGTTCCGGCTGATCCCACCTGCAATCCTGCGCGAGTTCCTCGCCGGCTTGTGCGCCCGCGAAGGCATCGACGTCGATCCACTGGTGCTGCCACTCGTCGTGCGCGCCGGCGCCGGCTCGGCCCGGGACGCGCTGTCCGTTCTCGACCAGCTCGCCGCCGGCGCCGACGAGAGCGGTGTCAGCTACGACCGGGCGCTGTCGATTCTGGGCTACACCGACGCCGCGCTGCTCGACGAGACCGTCGACGCCTTCACCGCCGCCGATGGCGGCGCCGTCTTCCAGGCCGTCGACCGGGTCGTCGAGGCGGGTCTCGACCCGCGCCGGTTCGCGCAGGATCTCCTCGAGCGGTTCCGTGACCTGCTCGTGCTCGACGCCGTGCCCGACGCCGGCGAGACCGGCCTGCTCGACCTCCCGGCCGACGAGCTCGAACGGATGCGCGGCCAGGCGGCGCGGTTCGGCCGGCCCGGACTGACGCGCGCCGCCGACGTGATGGCCCAGGCGTTGATCGACATGCGCGGTACGACGTCCCCCCGGCTCGTGCTCGAGTTGGCCTGCGCACGGATCCTGCTGCCCGGCGCATCTGCCGACCCGGAGGCGCTCATCGCCCGGCTCGACCGGCTCGAGCGGCGCTTGTCGATGGCGCCGTCGGTCATGGAGCCGACGCCACCGACGTCGGGCCCGCCGACTCCCGTCGCAGCGCCGGCGCCGGAGCAGGCAGCGACCGAAGCCGTGCAACCACCGGCCGAGGACTCGGGACCCGCCCCCGTCCCGGGCGCCGTCGACGTCGCTGCCTTGCGCCGGTTGTGGGACGACGTGCTCGATGCCGTCAAGCAGCGCAACCGGTCTGCACACGCAATGCTCAACCAGTACGCCCGGGTCGGCGCGGTGGATGCCAAGACGGTGACGCTGACGTTCTCCAAGGCCGCCATCGGCAAACAGTTCGAGGCGCGCAGCGACTTCTTCCGCGACGCGCTGCGAGAGGTCGCCGGCCTCGACCTGACCATCCGCGTGACCGCTGAAGACGAGCCGGCCAAGACGCCCGCGGCGCCTGCCGCCTCGTCGGAGGCTGCTCCGGTGGCCGACTCCGAGACCGAGGTGGTCGACCTCACCGACGACGACGATGACGACGCTACGCCGGAGACCGGTCCGGCTGACGCTCTCGCCCTGTTGCAATCCGAGCTGAGTGCGCAGGTCATCGACCGCATCGACGGCAGCTGATCGGCGGGCGGACGACGTACGCTGGCCCCATGCCGGCGCAACCCAACATGCAGCAGCTCATGAAGCAGGCACAGCAGATGCAGCAGCAGCTGATGTCCGCCCAGGCCGAGCTCGCTGATCTCGAGGTCGAGGGTCACGCAGGCGGCGGCCTGGTGCGCGCCACGATGAGCGGCTCGGGCGAGCTCCGCAGTCTCGTGATCGACCCGAAGGCGGTCGATCCGGACGACGTCGAGACGTTGCAGGATCTCGTGGTCGCGGCGGTGCGCGATGCCGCGCGTTCGGCCGCGGAGCTCACCGAGGAGAAGATGGGTCCGCTCGCCGGCGGGCTGGGTCTGCCGGGCATCTGATCCGGTGTACGAAGGCGCGGTCCAGGACCTCATCGACGAGCTCGGCCGGTTGCCGGGTGTCGGTCCCAAGGGCGCGCAACGGATCGCGTTCCACCTCCTCGCCGCCGATCCGGTCGACGTGCGACGACTCGTCACCGCACTGACCGAGGTCAAGGACAAAGTCCGGTTCTGCTCCGTCTGCGGCAACGTCACGGAAGAAGAGCAGTGCAAGATCTGCCGCGATCCGCGCCGCGACGAGACGGTGATCTGCGTCGTCGAGGAGCCCAAAGATGTCGTTGCCATCGAGAAGACGCGGGAGTTCCGCGGTCGCTACCACGTCCTCGGTGGTGCGATCTCACCGATCGAGGGCGTCGGTCCCGATGACCTGCGCATCCGTGAACTGATGCAGCGCCTGGCTGACGGCGCAGTGACCGAGCTGATCCTTGCCACCGACCCCAACCTCGAGGGCGAGGCGACCGCGACCTACCTCGCCCGGCTGGTCAAGCCGATGGACCTGCGGGTGACGAGACTCGCGAGCGGCCTGCCGGTCGGTGGCGATCTCGAGTACGCCGACGAGGTCACCCTCGGTCGCGCGTTCGAAGGTCGCCGGCTTCTCGACGTCTGACGATCAGCCCGGCAGTGGCGTCGGCGAGGAGTACGGGTGAAACGCGTCGCTGCTCGGCGCCCGCGTCGTGACGTGGTCCACGCGTACGACGTTGCCGCTCGGATAGACCACGGCGGTGAAGATGCCCGACGGGTTCAAGCAGTAGGTCGCCGTCGCAAGATTGGTGCTCTGGTTCTTCGGCACCAAGACTTTGAAGCACGCTCCGCCGTTCGTCGGGACGTGAACACTTCCCGTTGCGGGAGCCGAGACGGTGTAGGAGTGGGGACGGCCGGCAAGTCTCGCGAGGCTGTCGGAGAACAACCGCTCTGCGAGCAACCGGAACGGCGCCGGGATCGGTTTGTTGGCCTTCGCCACCCGGAAGCACGTCTTTCGATGTCCTGACCGTCGACACGAATAGGTTGCGCGCGGCGTACGGATGAGCGTGGCCGTGACATGCCTCGTGCGGACGTCGACTCGCAGCGAGCTGTGCGTCCGCCACACCTGCCACGTGGCGCGGCTGGTCGGATGCCGCTGCCGGACGAGATAGGTGCCGTGGAAGACAGCCTTGGTCCCTAGCTCGGCCAACTGTTGGAGCTGCTGAGCGACCGAGGCCGGCGCGCTGGTCGCCGGGCTGGGGCTGGTCGAGGTCGGAGCGGGGGTCGGCGTCGAGCTGCCGGTGCAGCCCGTGGACAAAGCGGCGGCCGCTGCGGCCACCGTCGTCATACCCAACCGGAACCGCCCGCCCACCACGCGGGAAAGTCAAGCACGCCAGCGCACTTCCGTAGACTGAGCAGCGTCCGCCACGCCTGAAGTGCCCCACAGAGTGCCCAGAAAGGTCATTGTCCGATGTCGCTCGTCGTGCAGAAGTACGGCGGCTCCTCGGTCGGTGACGCCGAACAGATCAAGCGGGTCGCGCAGCGAATCGTCGACGCGCGCCGGGACGGCAGCGACGTCGTCGTCATCGTTTCCGCGATGGGTGACACGACCGACAACCTTCTCGACCTCGCTCAGCAGGTCTCGCCGCTGCCAACTCCGCGTGAGCTCGACATGCTGCTGACCGCCGGCGAGCGGATCTCGATGGCACTGCTCGCGATGGCGATTGCCAACCTTGGCTTCGAAGCGCGCTCGTTCACCGGATCGCAGGCGGGTGTGATCACCGACTCGGCGCACGGCCGGGCTCGCATCATCGACGTCACCCCGGGCCGCATCCGAGACGCGATCGATGCCGGCTACATCGCGATCGTCGCCGGCTTCCAGGGCGTCTCGCAGGACACCAAGGACATCACCACGCTCGGCCGCGGCGGTTCGGACACCACCGCCGTGGCTCTCGCTGCTGCGCTCAACGCCGATGCGTGTGAGATCTACACCGACGTCGACGGGGTCTACACGGCCGACCCGCGCAAGGTGCCCAACGCAAAGAAGTTGGCACGCATCTCCTATGAGGAGATGCTGGAGATGGCTGCATCCGGCGCCAAGGTGCTGATGCTGCGATGCGTCGAGTACGCGCGCCGCTACGGCGTCAAGGTGCACGTGCGGTCGTCGTTCTCGGATCGCAGCGGCACGTGGGTCGTCGGCGTACCGGAGGAGGAACAAGTGGAGCAGGCGATCATCTCCGGGGTTGCGCACGATCTCTCCGAAGCGCGCGTAACGGTGGTGGGTGTGCCCGACAAGCCCGGTGAAGCCGCGGCCATCTTCCGTACCGTCGCGGACGCCGACGTCAACATCGACATGATCGTGCAGAACGTCTCCGGCTCGACCGGCCGCACCGACATTTCCTTCACGCTCCCCAAGACGGACGGCCAGAAAGCGATGGGTGCGCTCGAGAAGGTGCGTAGCGAGATCGGCTTCGAGTCGCTGCTGTACGACGACCACGTCGGCAAGGTGTCGCTCATCGGCGCAGGCATGCGTTCACACCCCGGCGTCAGTGCGAAGTTCTTCGAGGCACTGGCGGCAGCGGCGGTCAACGTGCAAAACATCTCTACGTCGGAGATCCGCATCTCCGTCGTGTGCCAGGACACCGACGTGCCGGCTGCCGTTCGCGCCGTCCACGACGCGTTCGAACTCGGCGGCACCGAGGAAGCGGTCGTTCACGCAGGCACCGGTCGATGAGCAGCGGCCTGAGCGTCGCCGTCGTCGGTGCGACCGGCCAGGTCGGCACGGTCATGCGGGAGTTGCTGGTCGAGCGCGATTTTCCGTTGACCTCTATACGATTTCTTGCGTCCGCGCGCTCTGCCGGACGCCGGCTGCATTTCGCCGGGCAGGACATCCTGGTCGAGGACGCCGCCACCGCTGACCCGACCGACATCGACCTCGCACTGTTCTCGATCGGCGGTTCGGCGTCGAACGCGATCGCCCCGCGCTTCACTGCGGCCGGTGCGACCGTCATCGACAACTCTTCCGCGTGGCGGATGGATCCCGACGTACCGCTCGTTGTCAGCGAGGTCAACGGTCACCGCATCAACGACGCACCGAAGGGCATCATCGCCAACCCCAACTGCACGACGATGGCAGCGATGCCGGTGCTCAAGCCGTTGCACGACGAGGCCCAGCTGGTCCGGCTGATCATCAGCACCTACCAAGCGGTGTCCGGCACCGGCCCGTCGGGCGTCGATGCCCTCGACAAGGAGGTCCGCGAGACTGTCGACCGGGCACGTGAGCTGGTGCACCACGGCGACGCGGTGCAGTTCCCACCGTCGGATTGCTATGTGCGACCGATCGCATTCAACGTGCTGCCGATGGCCGGCTCGTTGCTCGACGACGACTCAGGCGAGACCAACGAGGAGCGCAAGCTTCGCGACGAGACCCGCAAGATCCTCGAGATCCCCGAGCTCCCGGTGTCAGGCACGTGCGTCCGGGTGCCGGTGTTCACCGGTCACTCGCTCTCCCTCAATGCCGAGTTCGCCCGGCCGATCTCCGTCTCGCGCGCGACCGAGGTTCTCGCCGGCGCACCGGGTGTCGTCGTCACCGAGGTGCCGAACCCACTCCAGGCCGCAGGTCGTGACCCCAGCTACGTCGGCCGCATCCGGGTCGACGCGGGAGTTGCCGACGGCCGCGGGCTGGCGCTCTTCGTCAGCAACGACAATCTCCGCAAGGGCGCGGCCCTCAATGCGGTACAGATTGCGGAACTGGTGGCGGCACGTCGGTGACGGTGGCACGGCCGTCGGCGTGACCGGGCAACCCGCGCCAGAGAACAGGCAGAACCGCGACCATCGCGACACCGGCAAGTGACGCGGTGACGAACGGGATCCATCGGGCCACTCCGAACAGCGTCCCGCTCACCGCTGCCGCTACGGCGATCGAGGCCGTCTCGGCGGTGGTGAAGAACCCTTGCGCCCGGCCTAGCGTCTGCGGGGTCGCCGCCTGAGTGAGCAGTGACTGCGCCGCGGGGAATGCGACCGCGACCCCGATGGCCTCCACCGCGCCCAGGCCGACCAGCAGAGCCACCGATGTCAGGAAGGGATACAGCGCTGCGAACGCCGACGACGCCACGACCGCCGCGGCGGCGAGCCACCGCCGATCGAGGCGGTCGGCCAGCCGTCCGGCGATCGGCGAGAACAACGCGAACGGCAGCGCGAACAGCGTCCAGGACAGCCCGATCTGCCAGTCCGCGGCGCCGCGCGAGTGCATGAGCAGGCTCCAGCAGGCTTCGTAGACGCCGGTGACAAGGCCGGTCGCCACGCCGACGATGGCGACCCCGACCAGTGCGCGCGAGATCGAGAGCGGCATTTCGGTGCCTTCGGTTGTGTCGGCGCGCCCGGCGTGAGCGGCGCCGGCCGCGACGGGGATGACGGCCGTCAGCGTGAGCGCCGCCGTCGCCACGAACAGCCAGCGCAGGTGAGTGACGCCGGCGATGCTGCCGGCGAGAGGGCCCACTGCCATGCCTGCCAGCTGGGCGGCGAACACCGCCGAGAACGCCCGTCCGCGGCGTTCCGCCGGTACGACGAGACCCACCAGCGCGAGGCTCGCAACTTGCACCGCGCCGGCGCCGATGCCCTGCAACGAGCGAAGTGCGACATAACCGCCGGACCCGACCGTCGCCAGGAAGGCAAGGCTCGCGGCGGCATAGAGCCCTAAGCCGCCGACGATGACCGGTCGATGTCCGATTCGGTCGGTGAGGTGCCCGGCGCCGTACTGGGTCAACACCCCGGCGACGAAGAACGAGCCCATGACCGCACCGACCAACCCGTTGGACGTGCCGTGCGCGCGCAGATAGAGCGGCAGGAGCGGGAGCACTGCACTTGCGCCCACGCCCTGCACGAACACGGCAACGATGAGCGCGGTGACGATCCGGGCGGCTGCTGGGTCATCGCCGGCGACCGAGCCCAGTCGTTGGACGAGTCGCATGACCGACAGTCTGACGACACGCAGGTTCGAGCCGTTGGGCCTGCAATCGCAGTACCGTCATCACCGTGCCTGCCACTCAGTACGAAGCGGGTCACGTTTCAGCGGACGAGCGGCTGCATGCCGTCAAGAAGCGCATCGACGGTGCGTCCGCGTTGTGCGGTGCCGGGCGGATCGTTCAGACGGTGCCGGGCCGGTTCGACCCGGACGACGCGACGGCATGTGTGGCCTGCGCGAGCGCTGCTGCCGCCGCCTCGCCTGCCTGAGTAGGTCGGGGTTGCGAGACCCGCATCCCGAAGCTGCCGGCGGCGATGAAGAGCGCGGCCAAGGCAGCGAGATCGATGGCCTGCGTGCCGCCGGTTCGAGGCAGGGTCGGCACGCTGCCCACCTGTCCCGGCTCACTGGTGTCGCTCGCCCCGTCGGTGCCCCCGGAGCCGGCGGCGGGAGACGGGCTTGACGACGTGGTGCTCGGCGACGGGCCCAGCGACGATGGCGCGGCGGTCCCACCCGTGGCGGGGGTGGCCGTGGCAGACGGTTGATGTCCACGCGCGGCCTCGTTGCGGCCGGAACTGTGGTCGTTGTGGCGGGTGGCGACGCTGACCAGGGCAACGGTCACCGTGAGCAGCAGACCGAACCGGATGATTTCCACCCGGAGCCGACGCGTCACCACGTCACAACTGCACCACAAGAGTGATCATGTACCAAGATCATCCGCGGCGTGCCGCGCCGGCTTTCCAGCCGGTACGGCGGTCCGTCACGTTTGGTCGGGATGGCGGGATTCGAACTCCCGACGCATTCGTCGGATTGTCACGCAGCGGAGCGACGTGGCCGCGGACTGAGCGTGGGCGGGTGACTCTTCGTCAGGTCTGGCATGGTGCAGACCGCGCGATTCGCGTTCAACATGTGCCCACGAAAGTGCCCACGGGCCGCGCCCGCGTGGCCGTTCCGGGGCTGGCGCTGGGCACTTCGGCGGGCCCGCCGTCCGGCGTCGGCGCGGACAGGTCGGACACGCCGCGACGTCACTGGCGCCGGCCGGGACCAGCCGCTACCGTCCGCCACACCAAGCGGGACCGCCCAGTGCGT
>DATBDO010000065.1:0-12934 GCA_036269855.1 Mycobacteriales bacterium | reverse complement strand
TTCGGGGGTCGGAATGCCGGATTTCGTCGCACTCAACCTCTACCAGCTGATGTGGAGGGGCTTGCCTTCGGCGTAGCCGGCGGCGCTTTGTACGCCGACGACCGCCCTCTCGTGCAGCTCGGCAATCGATGCGGCACCGGTATAGGAGCAGGCGCTGCGCACGCCGGCGACGATCTGGTCGAGCAGGTCCTCGACGCCAGGACGTTCGGAGTCGAGATACATCCGCGAGCACGAGATGCCTTCCTCGAACAGCGCCTTGCGGGCCCGCTCGAACGCCGTGTCGCGCTCCGTGCGGCCGCGCACGGCCCGTGCCGACGCCATGCCGAACGACTCCTTGAACAATCTGCCGTCGGCGTCACGGTGCACGTCGCCCGGCGACTCGTGCGTGCCGGCGAACCACGAGCCGATCATCACGTTGGACGCCCCCGCGGCAAGAGCAAGCGCGACGTCGCGGGGATGCCGTACGCCGCCATCAGCCCACACGTGCCGGCCCAGCCGGCGGGCTTCCGCACCGCACTCGAGCACCGCCGAGAACTGCGGCCGCCCGACGCCGGTCATCATGCGCGTCGTACACATCGCGCCCGGTCCGACACCGACCTTGACGATGTCAGCGCCCGCCTCGACGAGGTCACGAACACCCTCCGGCGAGACCACGTTGCCCGCTGCCACCGGCACGGCGGGATCGAGCTTGCGCACCAACCGCAGCGCCTCGAGCATCCGCTCCTGATGCCCGTGCGCGGTGTCGACGACGAGCGTGTCGATGCCCGTCGCGAGCAGCGCCTCGGCGCGACCGGCGACGTCACCGTTGACGCCGATCGCCGCGGCCACCCGCAGCCGTCCGGAGCCGTCAACGGCGGGCTGGTAGAGCGTGGCGCGCAGGGCGGCCGTCCGCGTCAGGATGCCGACCAGTCGACCGTCGGCATCAACCACGGGCGCGAGCCGATGCCGTCCGTCATGCAAGCGGTCGAACGCCTGCCGCGGGTCGACGGTGTCCGGCAATGTCAGCACGTCCGTCGACATCACCCGGTGCAGCTGCGTGAACCGGTCGACGTCGAGACAGTCGGCCTCGGTGATGACGCCGACCGGCTTCTCGACATCGACAACGATGACCGCGCCGTGTGCGCGCTTCGGCAACAGGTTGATGGCCTCGCCAACGGTGTCCGTCGGCGCCATCACGATCGCCGTGTCATAGATGAGGTGGCGGCTCTTCACAAAGGCCACCACGTCAGTCACGACGTCGAGCGGGATGTCTTGCGGAATCACCGCCAGACCGCCACGACGAGCCAGTGTCTCGGCCATCCGCCGCCCCGAAACGGCGGTCATGTTGGCCGCGATGATCGGCACCGTCGTACCGGTGCCGTCCGAGGTCGAAAGGTCGACGTCGAGCCGGGAGATGACGTCCGAGCGCGACGGCACCATGAAGACATCGTCGTAGGTCAAATCCCACGTCGGCCCACTGCTCGACGAAATGGAGCTATGAACGAAGCGCACGAGTGATCAATGCTACTCGTAGAACGGCTGCCAGCCGCCCGCCGCGGCGAGGGTCGCGCCGTCGCGCCGCTGGTGCTCGTCGCGGGCCATCACCTCGAGCCCGACCACGTGCCAGGCCGGGAGCATCGCCGAGTCGCGGTGGTCGAACCACACGCGCAACGCCATCGCGCAGGCATCGGCACAGTCCGGCGCCTCTTCCCAATACCGCAGCTCGGCCTTGTCCGCGCCGTAACGACCGGACAGGAAGAACGGCCGCTCCGCCGCCAGTCGCTCCAACGCCGCCAGCACCTCGTCGGGTGAAACCTCGTCACCGGCAAGAGTGAGCGTGACGTGCCAAAGTCCGGCAATCATGGGCGCGCCGCCGGCACGACGTTGACGGGCGCGCCTCCGGCACGACTACTCATGCCCCACCCCCGGACCGCTACCGCTGTAGGACGACCAGGTCGTCGCGGTGGACGACCTCGCGGTGATAACCCGGCCCCAGGGTCGCGGTCAGGTCGTGCGTCGACCGGCCCAGCAGCGCGGGAAGTTCCGCTGCGTCGTAGTTGACCAGTCCACGCGCCACCGCGTGGCCGTTTTCGTCGATCAACTCAACCGGGTCACCCGCGACGAAGTCACCTTCAACCGCCACAACCCCGGCAGGAAGCAGGGAGGTACGACGCTCGACGACGGCGCGGACCGCCCCGTCGTCGAGACGCAGCCGCCCGCGCGGCGTGGTCGCATGGGCCAGCCACAAGAGCCGAGCCGGCGCCTTCCGGCCGGTCGGGTGGAAGCAGGTGCCGACGTCCGCTCCGGTCAGCGCGGCGACCGCGTCGTCGGAATGCGCGAGCAGGGTGGGGACTCCCGCACCGGCGGCGATGCGCGCCGCAGCCAGCTTCGTCGTCATGCCGCCGCTGCCGATGCCGTCGGCGCGCAGCCTGCCGAGCCGCACGTGCTCGAGGTCGCCATCGCTGCGTACGTCGGCGACCCGGATGGGCGTGCCACCAGCGGCTCGGACATGGGCCGGGTCGGCGTCGTACACGGCGTCGACGTCGGAGAGCAGCACGAGCGCGTCGGCCCGGACGAGATGGGTGACCAGCGCGGCGAGCCGGTCGTTGTCGCCGAACCGGATCTCCTCCGTCGCGACCGTGTCGTTCTCGTTGACGATCGGGACCACGCCAAGGGAGAGCAACTTCTCGAAGGTCCGCTGCGCATTGCGGTAGTGCGCGCGTCGGACAACGTCGTCGGCGGTCAGCAGCACTTGCCCGACGGTGCGACCGCGCTCCGCGAACGCCCCCGTGTAGCACGCGATGAGCAGCCCCTGCCCGACGCTTGCTGCCGCCTGCTGGGTCGCGAGGTCGCGCGGCCGACGGCTGAGGCCCAACGGCTTGAGCCCGGCGGCGATGGCGCCGGACGAGACGAGCACGACCTGCTTGCCGGCCGCGACCCGGTCGGCAACCGCGTCGACGAGCGCGATGACACGAGTGATGTCAACGCCGCCCGCCGGGCTGGCGAGTGACGACGAGCCGACCTTCACCACAAGGCGCTTGGCGCTGGCGACAGTGCCCCGGCTCACGGCTCCTGGCTCTCGATCGTCGACCAGTCGGTTTCAGCCTCTTCGTCGTATGCACTGCGCCGCGTGCGGCGATCCGCCTTGCGTTCATCGGCGCCGACCCGATGGCCGGTCGCCAGCCGTTCGTCGGTGCCGCGCTGGGCCAACGGGCTGGCGCTCGCCCGCAGCGTGGGAACCCAGTCGAAGGTCACGTCGCCGATCGTCACCTCGGCACCGGCTTCAGCACCGAGCTCGGCCAACGCAGCCTCGACGCCGAGTCGGGCGAGCCGATCGGCGAGATAGCCGACGGCTTCATCATTGGTGAAGTCGGTTTGGACGACCCAGCGTTGCGGACGCTCACCGGTGACGGTGAATGCCTGCGCACCGGTCTGCTCGATGCCGAAGCCTGCCTCTTTCTTCGGCGTCGGGCGCAACACGATGCGCGCCGCCTCGGCGATAGGTTGCGCCGCCCGCCACTCGCTGACCTGCTGCGCCATCGCATAGCGCAGCTCGCGCAAGCCCTCATGAGTCGCAGCCGAAACCGAATAGACCGGCCAGCCGAACCGCTCGGCCGCATCTGCGCCGACCATGTCGGCGAGGTCCCGCGCGTCGGGCACGTCGACCTTGTTGAGCGCGACCAGTCGCGGGCGTTGCAACAACCCGGCCTCCCGCGCTTCGTCGTACTGAGCGAGCTCCTGCTCGATCGTCGCGATGTCGCTCAGCGGGTCTCGGTCCGGCTCGATCGTCGCGCAATCGACGACGTGCACGAGCACCGCACACCGCTCGACGTGCCGAAGGAACTCCAGCCCCAGCCCGCGTCCCTCGGACGCACCCGGCACCAGACCGGGAACGTCGGCGACGGTGAACACGGTGTCGCCGGCCTCGACGACACCGAGGTTCGGCACGAGTGTCGTGAACGGATAGTCGGCAACTTTCGGCTTCGCCGCGGACATCGACGCGATCAGCGACGACTTGCCCGCATTGGGATAACCGATGAGAGCGACGTCGGCGACCGTCTTGAGCTCGAGGACGGCCTCGCGCTCCTCCCCCGGCTCGCCGAGCAGCGCGAACCCGGGCGCCCTGCGTCGCGGCGATGCAAGCGCCGCGTTGCCGAGCCCGCCCCGCCCGCCGCGGGCAACGACGTAGGACGTCCCCGCACCGACGAGGTCGGCGATCTCTGCTCCGGTGACGGCGTCCCGGACGACGGTGCCGTCGGGCACGCCGACCCGCTTGTCCTCGCCCTTGGCGCCGTCGCGCATCGAGCCCTGCCCGGGCCGGCCGTTGCCGCCGTGTTGATGCGGATGCCGCTGCACGTCGAGCAGTGTGGTCACGCTGGGGTCGACGACGAGCAGGACGTCACCGCCGTTGCCACCGTTGCCGCCGTCCGGGCCGCCCAGTGGCTTGAACTTCTCGCGATGGACCGAGGTGCACCCGTGGCCGCCGCTGCCACCGGCGACGTGCAGCACGGCCCGGTCGACGAACGTCGCGGCCATGCCGGAAGAGGTCGGAAGTCGCGCCGCCTAGGCGGACTGCGACTCAACCGGGACGATTGACACGACGCGCCGGCCGCGCTTCGCGCCGAACTCGACCGCACCCGCGGCGGTGGCGAACAACGTGTCGTCGCCACCCCGGCCGACATTGTCACCCGGGTGGAAGTGCGTGCCGCGCTGGCGAACGATGATCTCGCCGGCCTTGACGACCTGGCCGCCGAAGCGCTTGACGCCGAGCCGCTGGGCGTTGGAGTCGCGCCCGTTGCGGGAGGACGAGGCGCCCTTCTTGTGAGCCATGGCTGCGCCTACTTCCCGCTGTCGATGCCGGTGACCCGCAGCGTCGAGAGCTGCTGCCGGTGGCCCTGGCGCTTGTGGTAGCCGGTCTTGTTGCGGAACTTGTGGATCACGATCTTGGGACCCTTGCCGTGGTCGACGACCTCGGCCGTGACGCGGGTCTTGCCGAGGGCGGCGGAGTCAGTGGTGACGGTGCCGGCGTCGTCGACGAGCAGCACCGCCGCAAGCGTGACCGACTCGCCGGGGGCCGCGGTCACGCGGTTGACCTCCAGCGTGTCGCCAACGGCGACCTTGTGCTGGTGGCCGCCGGCCCGGACGATCGCGTACACAGCAGTGCTCCTCAAAGGCCTCAGGGATCCCGAAAGAGGTTACCGGAACCCGCCGCCGCCGGTCGAACGGTCAGCTTGCCTCGGCGGAGGGCGCGGTGGGCGCCGGCGCGGTCGATGCGGTCTTGCCGCCGCGGCCGCGACCACCGCGGGAGCGGCGCTTGGGCTTGTCCGCGTCCGGTTTGTCCGCGTCCTGCTTGTCCTCGGCGCCCTCGTTCGCGGGCGAGTCCGACTCCGCCGCGACCGGTTTGGACGCGGCGGTCGGGCGCGGCTTGGGCGGGCGCTTGGACACCACCGGGTCATGGGTGAGGATCACGCCGCTGCCGCCGCACTCCTTGCAGACCTCGCTGAAGGCCTCGAGCAGTCCCTGACCGACGCGCTTGCGGGTCATCTGGACCAGCCCGAGCGAGGTGACCTCAGCCACCTGGTGGCGGGTCCGGTCGCGCCCCAGGCACTCCATGAGCCGGCGCAGCACGAGGTCCCGATTGCTCTCGAGCACCATGTCGATGAAGTCGATGACGATGATGCCGCCGAGGTCGCGCAGCCGAAGCTGCCGGACGATCTCCTCGGCCGCTTCGATGTTGTTCTTCGTCACGGTCTCTTCGAGGTTGCCGCCCTTACCGGTGAACTTGCCGGTGTTGACGTCGACGACGATCATCGCCTCGGTGCGGTCGATGACGAGGTAACCGCCGGACGGCAACCAGACTTTGCGATCGAGTGCCTTGGCGAGCTGCTCGTCAATCCGATGCGCCGCGAACACGTCTTCGGCGTCGGTCCATTTCCGGGTGCGTTCGGCAAGATCCGGCGCGACCCAGCGCACGTAGTTGTCGACCGTGTCCCACTCCTCATCGCCAGAGACGACGAGCTCTTTGAAGTCTTCGTTGAAGATGTCGCGGATGACGCGGATGACGACGTCGGGTTCGCTGTAGATGAGCGACGGCGCACTCGCGGTCTGCGCCTTCTTCTCGATGTCCTGCCACTGCGCATGCAAGCGGTTGAGGTCGCGTTCGAGGTCCTCCTCGGTCGCGCCTTCGGCGGCGGTGCGGATGATGACGCCCGCATCCTCCGGCGTGAGCCGCTTGAGGATCCCCTTGAGCCGGCTGCGTTCGGTGTCGGGCAGCTTGCGGCTGATGCCGGACAACCGGCCGTCCGGCACGTAGACCATGTAGCGGCCGGGAAGGCTCACCTGGCTCGTCAACCGCGCGCCCTTGTGCCCGATCGGGTCCTTGGTCACCTGCACGAGAACCGACTGGCCGCTCTTCAGCGCCTGTTCGATCCGCGGCGGGCGGCCCTCGAGCGCGCTTGCGTCGTAGTTGACCTCACCGGCGTAGAGCACGGCGTTGCGACCGCGGCCGATGTCGACGAACGCGGCTTCCATGCTCGGCAAGACGTTCTGCACCTTGCCGAGGTAGACGTTGCCGACCATCGACGTCTGATCCTTGCGCGCGACGTAATGCTCGACCAGCACGCCATCTTCGAGCACGCCGATCTGGGTGCGCTCGGCTGTCTGTCGCACAACCATCACGCGGTCGACCGACTCGCGCCGGGCGAGGAACTCGGCCTCGGTGATGATGGGCGGTCGGCGCCGGCCGGTGTCCCGACCCTCGCGCCGCCGTTGGCGCTTCGCCTCCAGCCGGGTCGAGCCCTTGACGCCCTGGACCTCGTCGTCGCGGTTGCGCGGCGCCGTCGTCTTCTTGGCCGGACGCGGCGGGCGCACGTGCACGACGGTTTCGACGCCGTCGTCCTCGCTCGTCTCGTCGCCGCCCTCGCTAGCGCCTTCGCCGGTACGACGCCGGCGGCGGCGCCGCTTGCGAGTACCTGTACCGCCTTCGCCGTTCTCGCCGTCCTGTGCGTCGTCATCGTCCGCGGTGTCGGCAGTGGCATCCTCGGCCGATTCGGTGGCGGCCGTGGTCGCGCTCTCGTCGGTCGGCGTCTCGTCGGCCGACTCAGTGGCGCTGCTTCCGGCGCCGCCGCCCCCGCCGCCACGACCACCTCGGCCGCGCCGGCCGCGGCGCCGGCGGGCGCCGGGTGGGCGGTCACCGGTGCCCTCGCCGCCGGCCCCATCGGGCGCGGCGGATGTGTCAGACGGTGGCGTGGCTATAGCCCCGTCAGCGTCTGACAGCTCGGAGGATGCGGCCGCGGTCTTCTTGGCGGCTGCGGTCTTCTTGGCCGGCGCGCGCTTGCGCGGCGGCGGGCTGGCCGCGGGCGCCGCCTGGAACACGACGCTCGTCGCGGCGGTGCCGGCGCCGTCATCAGCCGGGGGCGACCCGGCCGTCTTCTTGGCCCGGCTCCGGCTCTTCGGTGCTTCGCCGTCGGCGGGAGCGGCGGCTTTCTTGCGAGTCCGCTTCGCCGGCGCCGCCTTCTCGGCGGTCCCGTCGGCGGCTACCGGCTCGGCCGTTTTCTTCGTCGTACGACGCCGGGGCGCCGCCGGGGTGGTGTCCGAGCTCTCGCCCGGGGTGTCGCTGCGCTCGTCATCGAGCATGCGGGGTGTTCTCCCGTCCGCTCCCGGGTGCGGCTCCGCCTCACGACGGTGCACGCTCCGCACGGGAGCCGATCCGTTGCCGCCGGTGGTAAGCAGGCCTACTCCGGCGGAAGTCCAATGGTCGATCGGGCCGCGTCTTCGTGCGGTCCGGCCGCGACGGCGTCGGGCACCAGCGGGTCGGCGAGCAAAGGGAGCGCGCCGGGCGCCGGCGGCGTCTCGCCGAGCAGGCCCTGCGCCAGCCGGGTCACCACGGGGGTGACCGGTGTCGAGAGGGCGGCCGCCTGGCGAAGCGCGGTCAGGACGTCGTCGGGTCGTACGGCGGGTGTGGTGTGCCTTACGACCATCGCAATTATCGCACAGGTATCACTCGTGTCCGTTTCGCCACGCATGGCCATGCCGACGACGGCGGCGCGAGCGTCGATCGTGCGCGGCCCGTCCTTCATCAGCCGCTCGACGGGGGCCGTCTCGAGCGCGAGGAAGCGCAGCACCGCGGCCCGCGCCTCATCGGGCTCCACGCCGGGAAGCTCCAGCCGCCAGCGCGACGCCTCCACCCGCTCGGCCAGCCCGCGCTGCGCGGTCTCGACCACGGCGACGACGTCGAGGCCGGGCGGCAGGGCGGCGTCCAGCTCGCGGCGGACCTGCTCCGGCTCCCGAGGCTCGGCCAGGCCGATCTCGAGGTACTCCGCCTCACTGGCGACTCCGGTCGGCGCCGCGCCGACGTAGGAGATCTTGGGGTGCGGGCTGAACCCGGCGCTGTAGGCCATCGGGATCCCGGCCCGGCGCAGCGCCCGCTCGAACGCGCGGGCGAAGTCCCGGTGCGAGGTGAACCGCAGCCGGCCGCGTTTGGCATAGCGGATCGCGAGCCGCTGCACGACCGGCGGCGGCGGTGGATGGTCGGGCTGCCTAGACAACAGTGAGCGGGAGCAGCTGCCGGCCCGTCGGCCCGACTTGGATCTCAGTGCCCATCGTCGGGCAGACCCCGCAGTCGTAACAGGGCGTCCAGCGGCAGTCGTCGACCTCGACCTCGCGGACCGCGTCCTGCCAGTCCTCCCACATCCAGTCCTTGTCCAGGCCGGAGTCGAGGTGATCCCACGGCAGCACCTCGGCGAGCTCCCGCTCGCGCGTGGTGTACCAGTCGAGCGAGACGGGTGTGCCGGCGAAGACCTGGTGGCTCGCGCGCTCCCAGCGCTCGAACGAGAAGTGCTCGCTCCATCCGTCGAACCGGCCGCCGTCTTCCCAGACCTTGCGGATGACGTCGCCGACCCGACGGTCGCCGCGCGACAGCAGTCCTTCGATGATCGACGGACGTCCGTCGTGGTAGCGGATGCCGATCGACTTGCCGTAGTTCTTGTCGTTCATGACCGCGGCCTTCAGCGCCTTGAGTCGCTTGTCGACCGTCTGCCAATCGAGCTGCGCCGCCCACTGGAACGGCGTGTGCGGCTTCGGCACGAACGCACCGATCGAAACCGTGCAACGGATGTCCTTACGTCCCGCTGCTTCTCGCCCGGTCTGGATGACGCGCTTCGCCATGTCGGCGATCTGCATCACGTCGTCGTCGGTCTCGGTCGGCAGGCCGCACATGAAGTAGAGCTTCACTTGCCGCCAGCCATTGCCATAAGCCGTTGCGACTGTCCGGATGAGGTCGTCTTCGGTCACCATCTTGTTGATGACCTTGCGCATGCGTTCGCTGCCGCCTTCAGGTGCGAACGTGAGACCGGTACGACGTCCGTTGCGCGACAACTCGTTGGCGAGCGTGATGTTGAACGCGTCGACGCGCGTCGACGGCAACGACAGCGACACGTTCTCGCCGTCGTAGCGGTCAGCCAGCCCCTTGGCGATGTCGCCGATCTCGCTGTGGTCCGCACTGCTCAGCGACAGCAGGCCCACTTCTTCGAAACCGGTTGCGGCGATGCCGCGTTGCACCATGTCGCCGACGGTCGTGATGCTGCGCTCCCGCACCGGACGGGTGATCATGCCGGCCTGGCAGAACCGGCAGCCGCGCGTGCAGCCGCGGAAGATCTCGACGCTGTAGCGCTCGTGCACCGTCTCGGCGAGCGGCACCAGCGGCTTCTTCGGATATGGCCACGCGTCGAGGTCCATGACCGTGTGTTTGCTGACCCGCCAGGGCACGCCCTGGCGATTGGGCGTGACGCGCTGGATGCGACCGTCGGGCAGATAGTCGACGTCGTAGAGCGACGGGACGTAGGCGACGCCATCGGTGGCAAGCCTCATGAGCAGACCGTTGCGTCCACCCGGGCGGCCGGCGTTCTTCCAGTCGCGCACGATGTCGGTGATCCGCAGCGCGGCTTCCTCGCCGTCACCGAGCACCGCCGCATCGATGAAGCCGGCGACCGGTTCGGGGTTGAACGCCGCATGACCGCCCGCGATGACGATCGGGTCGTCGTCGGTTCTGTCACACGCGTCGAGCGGGATGCCGGCAAGGTCGAGTGCGGTCAGCAGGTTGGTGTAGCCGAGCTCGGTCGCGAAACTGACCCCGAGGACGTCGAACGCGCGTATCGGTCGGTGCGCATCAACGGTGAACTGCGGGATGTCGTGGGCGCGCATGACGGCTTCCATGTCGGGCCACACGCTGTAGGTGCGTTCGGCGAGCACACCGTCGCGCTCGTTGAGGACTTCGTAGAGAATCTGCACGCCCTGGTTCGGGAGGCCGACCTCGTAGGCGTCCGGATACATGAGCGCCCAGCGGACGTCGCACCCATCCCAGTCCTTGACGGTGGCGTGAAGCTCCCCGCCGACGTACTGGATCGGCTTCTGAACGTTTGGGAGCAGCGGCTCCAACACCTCCCAAACAGAGGCAGCAGAGTCCGACTCGACCGGCATCTATCCAGACTACGGCCGGCGCAGTAGCGTCCGCCCCATGAGCGAAGTGGTGGGGAAGTTCGAGCGTGCTTCGGGGCATTTCGGCGAGCTCGTCCAGCAGATCAAGGACGACCAGTGGGGCAATGCGACGCCATGCAGCGACTGGGACGTGCGCGCGCTCGTCAACCACCTCGTCTACGAGGCACGCTGGCTGCCGCCGCTGTTGAAGGGCGAGACGATCGAGCAGGTCGGCAGCCAGTTCGACGGCGACCTCCTCGGTGCCGATCCGAAGACGTCGTACGACGACGCCCTCGGAGGGGCTGCGGCCGCGATCAAGGCGCCCGGCGCGACCGAGGGAATCGTCCATCTGTCCTACGGCGACACGCCCGCCGCTGAGTACCTCGGCCAGATCACGACTGACTTCCTGGTGCACTCATGGGATCTTGCGCGCGGCATCAGCGCCGACGACGCCCTCGATCCGGAACTCGTGCCGTGGGCCGACGACATGGCCCGGCCGCAGGCGGCCATGCTCGCTGCATCAGGGCTGTTCGACCCGCCGGTCGACGTGCCGAGCGACGCTGATCCGCAGACGAAGCTGCTGGCCCTCTTCGGCCGCCGTCGTTAGGGACGAGACGGGTGGCTGCGGATATGGACGTTCTGTAAGAGCCCGACGGCGAGCATCGACGCGAACATCGACGACCCGCCATAAGAAACGAACGGCAGCGGTAACCCGGTCACCGGCATGATGCCGACCGTCATCCCGATGTTCTCGAACGCCTGGAAACCGAACCAGCAGACGACGCCGACTGAGACGAGCATGCCGAAAGCGTCCTCGGCCCGCGCGGCAATCGACAGTCCGCGCCACAGCACGACGCCGACCAGGAGCACGATCAGTCCCGCGCCGAAGAGCCCGAGCTCCTCCCCCGCGACGGTGAAGACGAAGTCGGTCTGTTGCTCGGGCACGAACTGCCCGTTGGTCTGGGTGCCGTGGAACAGGCCCTTGCCGAAGAACCCGCCTGAGCCGATGGCGATGCGAGCTTGATGCGTGTTGTAACCCGTGCCCTGGGTGTCGGCGTGCGGATTGGTGAAGTTGGTGAAGCGATCGATCTGGTATTGCTTCAGCAGATGCAAGTGCAGGATCACCAACGCACCGAGCAACGCAACGACGAGCATTCCGATGATCCAGCGCGCCGACACGCCGCTGAGGGAGATCACGCCGAACACGACAAACGCGAGCACCATCACCGTGCCGACGTCAGGTTGCTTGAGGATGAGCAGCACCGGCACCACGGACGCCGCGATGGTGATCCACACATCGCGACCGTCCGGAGCGACTGCGCCGTCCCGGCGCTCGCCGAGCAACATCGCCGCCAGGACGATCAACGCGATCTTGGCGAACTCCGACGGCTGCACCTCGAAGCCGGCGGGCAGCCGGATCCATGAGTGCGAGCCGTTGATGGTCTGACCGTGCACGAGGACGGCGATGAGCCCGACGAGTGAAGCGAGATAGACGACCGGTGTGTACGCGCGAATCGTCCGGTAGTCGATGAGAGCAGCGACACTGCCGAGCCCCACGCCGATGCCGACGTTGAGCAGGTCCCGCTTCAAATAGGCGTTGGGATCCAGGCCCAGCGCCACGTTGCCGGGCTTGGTCGCGCCCCACACCAGCAACGCGCCCAGAGTGCAGAGCACTCCGACCGCGAGCATGAGCACCCAGTCGAGCCGGCGCAGCGGCGACTCACGGTCCAGCGCTCGATCGCGCAGCGACTCGTGCCGCCGGACCGAGTACGGCGCCCCTCGCGGGGTGGTCCAGGCGGTCATGGCCCGCCCCGCCCGACGAAGCGGTCGCGCCCCGCCCGCACGAGAACGGCGTCCGGCAGCGCGCTCGCCGACCCGGGCGTCCCGCCGGCGTTCGACGACGACACCGACGATGACGGCGAGCCGTTGCCGACGTGCGGCAGCACGGCCGGCGGCCGACCCGTCGGGAACGCCGCCTTCTTGCCCTCGAGGCCGAAGACGGTGTCCCAGACCTGCCGCACGGCAGGCGCTGCGACGACACCACCGATGCCGCCCTTGTCGACCATGATGACCGTGACGAAGCGAGGCTTCTGCCCGGCGAGGCCGGCAAACGACGCGAACCACGCCGACGTGTAGCTGCGGTTCAACCCGAGCTCGGCCGAACCGGTCTTGCCGCCGACCGCGACCTTGTGGAACGGGAAGCCGGCAAAAGCCGTCGACGCGGTGCCGCCGGTCTTGGTCACGTCGTACATCGCATTGCGGATGTAATCGAGGTCGCTCTTGCTGACCGGGAGGTGGTCGCGCACCTTGGCATTGAGCGACTTGATGACGTGACCCGACGGACTGAGGAGGGCCTTGCCGACGCGCGGCTCGTAGACGGTCCCGCCGGTGGCGAGAGCCGCATAGGCGACCGCCAGCTGACGCGGCGACACCAGCACCGCTCCCTGCCCGATGTCCTCGATCAACAGCAGACCGGGAGTGA
>DATBDO010000064.1:0-30215 GCA_036269855.1 Mycobacteriales bacterium | reverse complement strand
CTCATGCTGCCGTCGCTCGAGCTGGTCGGCCTGCACAGCCACATCGGGTCGCAGATCTTCGACACCGCCGGCTTCGACGTCGCCGCCCACCGCGTCGCCGGACTGTTGGCGGCCGTGCGCGACGCGCTCGATACGACCTTGCCCGAGCTCGACCTCGGGGGCGGATTCGGCATCGCCTACGTCGCCGGTGACGATCCGGCCGACCCGCATTCGGTGGCTAAGCAGCTGCGCGCGATCGTGCAGCGCGAGTGCACGGCTGCCCAGTTGCCCATGCCCCGGTTGGCGGTCGAGCCAGGCCGCGGCATCGTCGGACCCGGAGGCGTCACCATCTACGAGGTGGGCACGATCAAGGACGTCGACGGCATCCGCACCTATGTCAGTGTCGACGGCGGCATGAGCGACAACATCCGCACCGCGCTCTACGACGCGTCCTACACCGTGACCCTCGCCTCACGTGACAGTGACGCCGCACCGATGCTTGCCCGCGTGGTCGGCAAGCACTGCGAGTCGGGTGACGTCGTCGTACGCGACGCGTGGCTGCCGAGTGACCTCGCGCCGGGAGACCTGCTCGCCGTCGCGGCTACCGGTGCTTACTGCCGGTCCATGGCGAGCAACTACAACAGCATGCCGCGTCCACCGCTGGTCGCTGTCGCTGGCGGATCCGCGCGGTTGCTCCTTCGCCGCGAAACCGTCGATGACTTGCTCAGCCTGGACCAGGGATGAGCGCGCAAGCGCTGCGCGTTGCGCTGCTGGGCTGCGGCGTCGTCGGCAGCGAGGTGGTGCGGCTGCTCGACGCCCATCGTGAGGATCTCGCCCATCGGGTCGGTGCACCGCTCGATCTGGTCGGGGTCGCCGTGCGTCGGCCGCAGCGCGATCGCGACCTGCCGCTGGACCCTGGTTTGTTCACCGCCGACGCCGCTGAGCTGGTCGCGCGCGCGGATGTCGACATCGTCGTCGAGGTGATCGGCGGCATCGAACCGGCTCGCTCGCTGCTCATGACGGCACTGGAGCGCGGCGCGAGCGTGGTCACCGCCAACAAGGCGCTGCTGGCCGAGGACGGCGCTTCCCTGTACGACGCCGCTCGTCGCGGCAGCACCGATCTCTATTGCGAGGCGAGCGTCGGCGGTGCGATCCCGCTGTTGCGACCGCTGCGCGAGTCGTTGGCCGGAGACCGGGTGACGAGAGTCCTGGGCATCGTCAACGGCACGACCAACTACATCCTGTCGCGGATGGACGAGAGTGGAGCGGGCTTCGAGGAGGCGCTCGAAGAGGCGCAGGCGCTCGGCTATGCCGAGGCGGATCCATCTGCTGACATCGACGGGTTCGACGCCGCGGCCAAGGCAGCCATCCTCGCCGGGCTGGCGTTTCACACGCGCGTCGTCGCCGCCGACGTGCACCGCGAAGGCATCAGCGACGTGAGCGCCGGCGATGTTGCGAGCGCGCGCGACATGGGCGCGGTGGTCAAGCTGCTGGCCATCGCGGAGCGTGGTCCCGACACCTCCGGCCGCGACTCGGTCGGCGTGCGGGTGCACCCCGCCATGATCCCGCGCAGTCACCCGCTCGCGAGTGTCGGCGACGCCTACAACGCCGTCTTCGTCGAAGCCGACGCGGCCGGGCAGCTCATGTTCTACGGGCGTGGCGCCGGCGGCGCGCCGACGGCGAGCGCGGTGCTCGGTGACCTGGTTGCGGTCGCGCGCAACCGGCTCACCGGCGCACGTGGGATGGGGGAGTCCGCCTACGCGGCCTTGCGCATCCGGCCGATGGGGGAGACACCGACGCGCTACCACGTCAGCCTCGATGTCGCGGACAAGGCGGGTGTGCTCGCGAGTGTCGCGCAGGCGTTCGCCGCGCAGGACGTCTCCATCCAGACCGTGCGCCAGGAGGGTCACGGCGACGATGCGACGCTCGTGCTCGTGACGCACACTGCGACGGATGCCGCGCTGTCGGCCACCGTCGACGAGCTCCGTCGGCTCGACGCGGTGCGCGCCGTGGCCAGTGTCATGCGGGTCGAAGGCGGTGTCGGATGAGCGCGACCGGTCGTTGGCGCGGCGTGATCGAGGAGTATCGCGACCGTCTCCCGGTGTCCGACACGACTCCGGTCGTCACGCTGCTCGAGGGCGGCACCCCGTTGCTGCCCGCTCCGACATTGTCCGCCCTGACCGGCTGCGAGGTCTTCCTCAAGGTCGAGGGCGCCAACCCGACCGGTTCGTTCAAGGACCGCGGCATGACCGTGGCCATCTCCAAGGCGGCCGAAGAAGGCGCGCAGGCCGTGATCTGCGCGTCGACCGGCAACACGTCTGCAAGTGCGTCGGCTTATGCCGTGCGGGCGGGCATGGTCTGCGCGGTCCTCGTTCCCAGCGGCAAGATCGCGATGGGCAAGATGGCCCAGGCCCTCGTGCACGGAGCGCGACTGCTCCAGGTGGACGGAAACTTCGACGACTGCCTGACGCTTGCGCGCGACCTGGCCGACCACTATCCCGTCGCTCTCGTCAACTCCGTCAATGAATACCGCATCGAGGGTCAGAAGACCGCGGCGTTCGAGATCTGCGACGCTCTCGGCGATGCTCCCGACGTTCACTGTCTGCCGGTCGGCAACGCCGGCAACATCACCGCCTACTGGAAGGGCTACGTCGAGTACGTCGACAGCGGCGTTTCGTCGAGGGCACCGATGATGCGGGGGTTTCAGGCCGCCGGCGCCGCACCGATCGTCACCGGCTCACCGGTCGCCAATCCGTCGACGATCGCTACCGCGATCCGCATCGGCAACCCGGCGTCCTGGAAGCAAGCCCTTGCGGCTCGTGACGAATCCGAAGGCGACATCGAGTCCGTCACCGACAAGCTGATCCTCGAGGCCTACCGGCGCGTCGCGCGTGACGAAGGTGTCTTCGTCGAACCGGCGAGCGCGGCGAGCATCGCCGGACTCCTGCAGGCACATGCCCGCGGCACGATCCAGCCCGGTTTGCGCGTCGTCTGCACGGTCACCGGCAATGGTCTGAAGGATCCGGAGTGGGCGATCTCCGGCGCGCCGGCCCCGTTGACGATCCCCGCCGACGTCGCTGCCGCTGCTGACGCTCTCGGACTCCAGCGCTGATCCGCGATGGCCAGACTGAAGACGACGTTCCGCGCTGCACCTGTTCGGGTGCGGGTGCCGGCCACCAGCGCGAACCTCGGCCCCGGTTTCGACGCGCTCGGACTCGCTTTGGGTTTGTACGACGACGTCGTCGTGCGTGTCACCGACGAGCCGGGTTTGACGGTCGACGTCGCCGGCATGGGAGCGGCAACCGTTGCGCGCAATGCACGCAACCTCGTCGTACGCGCATTGCGCATGACCTTCGACCGGTTGTCGAGCAAGCCCCGTGGATTGGAAGTCGTCTGCGCCAACCGCATCCCGCAAGGTCGCGGACTTGGGTCGTCTGCTGCGGCAATTGTCGCCGGCATTGTCGCCGCGCGCACGTTGGTCGTCGGGGGACACGAACGGCTCGACGACGACGCAACGCTCGCACTTGCTACTGACCTCGAAGGACATCCGGACAACGTTGCGGCTTGCTTGCGCGGTGGGCTGACCGTGTCCTGGACGGATGATGCCGGGGCGCATGCGGCCGGATTGGAAGTCTCGACGGCGATCGCGCCCGTCCTGCTCATCCCCGGTTCGTCGTCGTCGACGAAGGCCACCCGCAAGCTGCTGCCGGACACAATCCCGCACGCCGATGCGGCACACTCCGCGGCACGCGCGGCGCTGCTCGTCGAGGCGTTGCGACGCCGGCCGGAGCTGCTTGCGGCGGCGACGGAAGACAAGCTGCACCAGTCCTACCGTGCCGAGGCGATGCCACGGACCGCGGCACTGCTCGACGAGATCCGCGCTGCCGGACTGCCGGCGGTTGTCTCCGGCGCCGGCCCGACCGTGCTCGTGCTGACGACCAAGAAGACGCGCGATCAGGCCCTGACCTACGCCCGTCGGGGTTGGTCGGCACTGGCGCTTGACGTCGACCGCGAGGGCGCGCAGGTCCTGCCGCTCTAGACATCCCTGTTCCAACACGCGGGAATACCCCGGACGGGTCGGTTGTTGCCCAGAGTGCCCGCGTTGACTACGCTGGGCACCAGCGAGACCGGCCCAGATAGGGCTGATCGCCATCCCGGAACTCCCAAACGAGTGTGCGCGACCCGCGCGGATGTGCAGTCGCAGCCGCGGTTGGGATCCGGTCCACCAGACGTCCCGTCTCCATGCAGGCGGGCAGGCCGACCAACGTCGGCCACCTCTACGGCACGCCGGGCAATTCAGCGGCGTACCGCTCCAGGGAAGGACCCTTTGTGAGCGACAGCAACAAAACCGCCGAGGGCGGCACAGCCACCGCGAGCGACAGCACTGCATCCAACGGCAGTGCATCGACCAAGCGGCGCGGCAGCGGCCTGTCCGGCAAGCTGCTACCTGAACTGCAGCAGCTGGCCGGCGACCTCGGCATCACCGGCACCGCCAAGATGCGCAAGGGCGAGCTCATCGCCGCCATCCAGAGTGCCCAAGGCGGCGGAGCCGCCGTCAAGACAGCGCCGCGCCGCGCGGCGGTCAACGGCGACACGCCCGCGTCGAGTGCGGAGACGTCCACCGACACCTCTGGCGACGTGTCACGGCAAGAGCGCACCGACGGCGAGGCCCGCGACCAGCGTCCGCGCGAGCAGGGCGGCGCCCGCCCGCAAGGCCAGCAAGGCCAGCAGGGCCAGCAGGGTCAGCGGCCGCCACGCGACGACGACTTCGGCAACCGACGCCGGGGCCGGTTCCGCGAGCGCAACCGCGGCCGTGGTGGCACTCGCGACCGCTTCGGCGGCGACGCCGAGCCGGTCATCAGTGACGACGACGTCCTCCTGCCGATCGCCGGCATCGTCGACATCCTCGACAACTACGCGTTCGTGCGGACCGAGGGCTATCTACCAAGCCCCAACGACGTCTACGTATCGCTGGCGCAGGTGCGTCGGTACGGCCTGCGCAAGGGCGACACGGTCACCGGTGCGGTGCGCCAACCGCGCGAAGGCGAGCGGCGAGAGAAGTTCAACGCGCTCGTCCGGCTCGACACCGTCAACGGCGGTGACCCGGAAAAGATGCGCAGCCGCCCCGACTTCAGCAAGCTGACCCCGCTCTACCCGCAGGAGAGACTGCGGTTGGAGACCGAGCCGCACATTCTGTCCACTCGGGTCATCGACTTGGTGTCGCCGATCGGCAAGGGTCAGCGCGGCATGATCGTGTCGCCGTCCAAGGCCGGCAAGACGATGATCATGCAGCAGATGGCCAACGCCATCACGACCAACAACCCCGAAGTGCACCTCATGGTCGTCCTGGTTGACGAGCGACCCGAGGAAGTCACCGACATGGAGCGCGCCGTCAAGGGCGAGGTCATTTCCTCGACCTTCGACCGGCCGGCGACCGATCACACCATCGTCGCCGAGCTCTCCATCGAGCGCGCCAAGCGGCTCGTCGAACTCGGGCACGACGTCGTGATCCTGCTCGACGGCATCACCCGCCTGGGCCGGGCCTACAACCTTGCCGCGCCCGCAAGCGGACGGATCCTGTCCGGTGGCGTCGACTCGACTGCGCTCTACCCGCCCAAGAAGTTCTTCGGCGCGGCGCGAAACATCGAAAACGGTGGCTCGCTGACGATCCTCGCGACTGCGCTGGTCGAGACCGGCTCGCGGATGGACGAAGTGATCTTCGAGGAGTTCAAGGGCACCGGCAACATGGAGCTCAAGCTCGACCGCAAGCTCGCCGACAAGCGCATCTTCCCGGCCATCGATGTCGACGCATCCGGCACCCGCCGCGAGGACATCCTCATGGCGGGCGACGAGTTGCAGATCGTCTGGAAGCTGCGCCGGGTCCTGCACGCGCTCGAGACCCAGCAGGCCGTCGAGCTGCTCCTCGAGAAGCTCAAGCAGACCAAGAACAACTATGACTTCCTCCTGCAGGTCCAGAAGACCACCCACATGGGCGGCATGGGCGCCGACGAATAACCCCCCTCTCGGCCGGGTTCGCCGTGAGACCTGCGTTTGCCGGTCGGTAACGCAGGTCTCGAGGCTCACAACCGCCGCAAACGCAGGTCTCACGCACGGCGGCCGTGCGGGGGCGGAATGGGGAGTTCGTCAGGGGCGTTGCAGCTCTGGCACACTCATAGGACGGTTCCGGTTCACACCTGCTTCCGCGGGTGACCCGGCGGCCGCGGAGACGAGGAGCACAAATGAAGCCTGACATTCATCCCGGCTACGTCGAGACCAGCGTGACGTGCACGTGTGGCAACACCTTCACCACCCGCAGCACGGCCAAGAGCGGCGTCATTCACGCCGACGTGTGCTCGGCCTGCCACCCGTTCTACACGGGCAAGCAGAAGATTCTCGACACGGGCGGACGCATTGCCCGCTTCGAGCAGAGGTACGCCAAGGACAAGAAGTCCAAGTAGCCACGCGACGGCGCCGGTCACCTGCGGGTGCCGGCGCCGTTTTGCATGTCTACGGCGAGATGAGGGACTAAAGGTGTTCGAGCACGTCGAGGAGCTCGTCCGCGAGCAGGCGGAGCTCGAGCAGCGGCTCGCCGACCCGGCCGTTCACGCCGATCAGGCCCAGGCCCGCACCTTGGGGAAGCGCTACGCCGAACTCGGCCCGATCGTCTCTGCGTACCAGCAGTGGCGCGCGCTCGGCGACGACATCGGGGCCGCCCGGGAGCTGGCCGACCAGGACGAGTCGTTCCAGGCGGAGATCCCGCAGCTCGAAAGTCGCCGCGGTGCCCTCGAGGAGGAGCTGCGGCTGTTGCTCGTTCCCAAGGACCCCAACGACGACAAGGACGTCATCGTCGAGGTGAAGGCGGGCGAGGGCGGCGAGGAGTCGGCGTTGTTCGCCGGCGTCCTTCTGCGGATGTATCTGCGCTACGCCGAACGTCAGGGTTGGAAGACGGAGGTTCTCGACGCCACCGAGTCCGACCTCGGCGGATACAAGGACGTGACCGTCGCTGTGCGCGGCCGGTCGCGCGCTGCCAGCATGCCGTGGAGTCGACTCAAGTACGAAGGCGGTGTGCACCGCGTGCAGCGCGTCCCGGTGACGGAGTCGCAAGGCCGCATCCACACGAGCGCCGCCGGCGTGCTCGTGTTTCCCGAAGCCGAAGAGGTCGAGGTCGAGATCGACCCCAACGACCTACGGATCGATGTCTACCGGTCGAGTGGTCCGGGTGGTCAGAGCGTCAACACCACAGACTCCGCCGTCCGCATCACCCACGAGCCGACCGGAATCGTCGTGTCCTGCCAGAACGAGAAGAGTCAGCTGCAGAACAAGGAGTCGGCGATGCGGATCCTGCGCGCCCGGCTGCTAGCGAAAGCGCAGGAGGAGGCGGACGCAGCGGCAAGTGATGCTCGCCGCAGTCAGGTGCGCACCGTCGATCGCAGCGAACGCGTCCGCACCTACAACTTTCCGGAGAATCGGATCAGCGACCACCGGGTCAACTTCAAGGCCTACAACCTCGACCAGGTGCTCGACGGTGACATCGACGCCGTCGTACAGGCGCTCGTCGACGCCGACTCGGCGGCACTGCTCGGCACCGACGGTGGCTGACATGACGTCGCTGCTTCGCGCTGCGATCGAACGCCTCGACGCAGCGGGCGTGGACAGTCCGGAGTGGGACGCCGAACAGTTGGCGGCGTTGGTCGCCGGCGTTCCGCGCAGCAGACTCGCACTTGTCGCGCACTTGGACGCCGCGCAGACTCAGCGCTTCGACGAGCTGGTTGCGCAACGGGCTCAACGCGTGCCCCTGCAACATCTGACCGGTTCGGTCGGTTTCCGCTACATCGAGCTCGAGGTCGGTGCCGGCGTCTTCGTACCGCGTCCGGAAACAGAGGTCGTTGCCGGCATCGCCATCGATCACGCGCGGGCAGCATGCGATGCACCTGTTGTCGTCGACCTGTGCAGCGGATCCGGAGCGATCGCGCTTTCCGTCGCCAACGAGATCCCGTCGGCGCAGGTACACGCTGTCGAGCTCGACCCCGATGCCGTCACGTGGCTCCGCCGCAATGCCGCCGCGCGCCGGACCGCCGGGGACGCTCCTGTCACCGTCCACTGCGATGACGCCGAGCATGCGCTGCCTGCCTTCAACGGTCGCGTGGACGTCGTCGTCGCGAATCCGCCCTACGTCGCCGCAGACGAGCTGCTTCACGTCGATCCCGAGGTGCGCGACCACGACCCGCGAGTCGCGCTCGTGGCCGACGACGACGGACTCGCCGTCATCCGTCAGGTCTCGGCAACGGCGATGCGGCTGTTGCGTCCCGGCTCTTGGGTCGTCGTCGAGCACTCCGACCGGCAGGGCGAGTCAGCAACCGATGTGTTGGTTGCGGCAGGCTTCGTCGACGTGGCCGACACCGACGACCTGGCGGGGCGCCCACGTGCCGCCAGCGGGCGGAAGCCCCAGTGAGCCGGGCGTTCGACTGCACCGACGACGCCGAGCGCGGCCGCGGGCTGGCGGAGGCCGCCGCGACGATCCGGCGCGGTGAGCTGGTGGTGGTCCCGACGGACACCGTCTACGGAGTCGCTGCCGATGCCTTCAACCCGGCCGCGGTCAACCTCCTGCTGGCTGCGAAAGGCCGGGGGAGGGACATGCCGGTTCCGGTGCTTGTCTCCAGCCGAGCCATGCTCGACGCCGTCGTCATCGAGGTTCCCGACGCGGCCGGCCGGCTGGTGGAGGCGTTCTGGCCGGGCGCGCTCACACTGGTGCTGCGCGAGACGCCCCATCTGGCCTGGGACCTCGGCGAGGCACGCGGCACCGTCGCCGTACGCCGGCCCGACCATCCCATCGTCACCGCCCTCATCGAGCAGACCGGACCGCTGGCCGTCTCGAGCGCGAACCGGTCCGGCCAGCCACCCGCGACGACGGCCATGGATGCCCGGCTCCAGCTGGGCGCGTCCGTCTCCGTCTACCTCGACAGCGGGCCCGGTGGCGCGCCCGTGCCGTCGTCCATCGTCGACTTCACCGGCGAGACGCCGCGGCTCCTGCGAGCCGGTGCCCTCGACGCCGACGCCCTGCGCGCCATCGTCCCGGACCTGATCGTCGCGCCGTAGAGTCTCCCCATGGCTGACACGTTCTGGGGACCCGATTTCGCCGCTCTTCAGGCCGAAGACCCCGACATCGCCGCAGTCGTCGTCGACGAGCTCGACCGGCTGCGCGGCGGGCTCCAGCTGATCGCCAGCGAGAACTTCACCTCACCGGCCGTGCTCGCCGCCCTGGGCTCGACCTTGTCCAACAAGTACGCCGAGGGCTATCCCGGCCGCCGCTACTACGGCGGCTGCGAGGTAGTCGACCGGGCCGAGGAGATCGGCATCGCCCGCGCCAAGGAGCTCTTCGGCGCTGCCCACGCCAACTTGCAGCCGCACTCGGGCGCGAGCGCCAACCTCGCCGCCTACGCGGCGCTGTGCGAGCCCGGCGACGCGGTTCTGGCCATGTCGCTGCCGCACGGCGGCCATCTGACCCACGGCAGCAAGGTCAACTTCTCCGGCAAGTGGTTCTCCATCGTTCCCTACGGCGTCCGCGAGGACAACGAGCTCATCGACTACGACGAGGTCCGTGACCTCGCGTTGAAGAACCAGCCCAAGATGATCATCTGCGGCGCGACCGCCTACCCACGGCTGATCGAGTTCGACAAGTTCCGAGCGATCGCCGACGAAGTCGGTGCCTGGCTGGTTGTCGACGCCGCCCACTTCATCGGGCTCGTCGCCGGCAAGGCGATCCCGTCACCGGTGCCGTTCGCCGACGTCGTCACGTTCACCACGCACAAGGTGCTGCGCGGCCCACGCGGCGGCATGATCCTCTGTACGGAGGAGCTTGCCCCGCGCATCGACAAGGCTGTGTTCCCGTTCACGCAGGGCGGGCCGCTCATGCACTCGATCGCCGCCAAGGCGGTCGCACTCAAGGAAGCAGCATCGCCGTCCTACCGGACCTACGCCGCCCAAGTGGTCGCCAACGCGCAGACATTGGCCGAGGGTCTGGCCGCCGAAGGCATGCGGCCGGTGAGCGGCGGCACCGACACGCATCTCGCGCTCATCGACCTGCGCAACGCCAGCGTGACGGGCAAGGACGCCGAGGCGCGTTGTGACGCTGCGGGCATCACGCTGAACAAGAATGCCATTCCGTTCGACCCGCAGCCTCCTGCGGTCGCGTCGGGGATCCGGGTCGGCACGCCCGCCGTGACCACGCAGGGAATGGCAGAGGGGGAGATGAAGGAGGTCGCCTCACTCATCGCCCGCGCCGTTCGGGACTCCGACGGCACGGGTGCGGCGGACATTCGCGCCTCGGTCTCGGCGCTCGTGTCTCGGCACCCGGCATATCCACGTGCGTGAATACCTGCTCACCGCGTTCGTCGTCGCGGCTGTCACCTACCTGCTGACGCCGTTCGTCCGGCGGTTCGCCGAACACATCGGCGCTTATACAGCGGTCCGCGACCGCGACGTCCACACCATCCCGACCCCTCGGCTCGGGGGAGTGGCGATGTTTGCCGGTGTGTGTGCCGGGCTCCTCGTCGCAAGCCGGCTGCCGACGTTGCAGCGCGTCTTCGACACGAGCGAGGTCCGCGGCGTGCTGTTCGGCGGCATCCTTCTTGTCGCCATCGGCGCGGCCGACGACCGATGGGGTCTCGACGCACTGACCAAGCTCGCCGGGCAGATTCTCGCGGCCGGCGTCATGGTCCTGCAGGGTGTGCAGCTGCTCTACCTGCCGATCCCCGGGAACACGTTGTCCCTCGCTCCCAACGTGGGCGTGCCGCTCACCGTCATCTTCGTCGTACTCACGATCAATGCAGTCAACTTCATCGACGGCCTCGACGGGCTGGCCGCCGGGGTCGTCGCGATCGCCGCGATGGCGTTCTTCGCCTACTCCTACGAGATCTCAGTCGTGCACCACTACGACCGAGCGGCGCCGCCAACGCTGATCACCATCGTTCTCGCCGGAGCGTGCCTCGGGTTCCTGCCCCACAACTTCAACCCGGCGCGTGTGTTCATGGGCGACTCAGGCTCGATGGTGCTCGGTCTGATGCTGTCCGCGGCGACGGTGAGCCTGCTCGGTCGGCTGGACCCAGCCGTCGTCACCTCGTACGGCTACGCCCCGGCCCTGATGCCGCTCCTGCTCCCGTTGGCCGTGCTGGCGGTGCCTTTCGTCGATCTGCTGCTCGCGGTCGTGCGTCGTACCAGAAGCGGCCAGGCGCCGTGGGAGCCGGACAAGCTGCACCTGCACCACCGGCTGCTGCGGCTGGGTCACTCCCACGCCCGCGCCGTGATGATCATGTACCTCTGGTCGGCGCTGATCGCCGGTGGCGCGGTCACGATTGCTTTCGCTCACGACCGACCGCTGCTTGTCCTGTCGGGTTACCTGGGTGCCGGTGCGCTGCTCCTCGTCGCCAGCAACATCCCGCGGTTGCGGCACCCGCACCCACGTGCCTGAGCGGACCACTCCGGGCGCCGCCGAACTGCTCCAGATCGGCGCGCTCTGCGGCCTCTGCATCGGGCTCGGCGCGGTCGCCGGGATCTTCCTCGACCGGGCGCTCGGGACCTCACCCCTGCTGGCGTTGCTCGGAGTCGCGATTGGTATCTTGGGTGCCGCGACCGGGTCCTATTACGTGATCCGGCCGTTTGTCACCGACGCCTCCAGGGGGGCGCCAACACCGAAGGACTGATCGTGGCCCTCGACGCTCAGTGGAGCGCCGTCGCGCGCGGCTATCGCTTCGCCTTGATCCTCGCGGCCGTAGTCGGAGCGGCCGCCGTGGTTGCCTCCACAGTCACCGGACACTGGCTCGCCGGTGTCTTCATCTGCGTCGGCCTGGGCCTCGGCAGCTGGAACTCCCGCCGCCTGTGGACCGACACCAAGCTGCTGACCAGCGGCGCCGTCGAGGCGGGGGATCGCGTCCGCGGCCCGGCGCTCGCCGCCTCGGGGAAGCGCCTCGGCCTCATCACCGTGCTGGCCTTTCTCATCGCCCTGGCCTACCGGCCGCTCGGCTGGACGGTGTTCCTCGGGCTCGTGGTCTTCCAGGTCGTGATGGTCATAGCGGTCCTCCCGCCGCTGAAGCGGATCGTGTCATCGCGCAGCGCGCCGACGGCACCGGGAGCGCACCCATGACCGGCCCGGTGCTGGCCGCCGACATCAAGGTCGGCGAGCACACGCCCACCTGGCACTTCCTGGGCCTGGCCTTCAACGGCGACACGATGTACGCGACGGTCCTCGCAGCCGTGTTGACGTGCGGCTTCCTCTACTACGTCGCTCGCAAGGCCACCAGCGAGGTGCCCAACAAGGTCCAGGTCGTCACCGAGCTCGTCATCAACCAGGCGCGCACCTACATCCAGGACGCGGTCGGGCACGACGTGCCGCCGTGGCTGGTGCCGTTCGGCATGTCGCTGTTCTTCTTCATCTTGTTCTGCAACTGGCTGGGCTGGTTCCCGTCCGGTCACCATCCGGAGCGGCTGGCGCCGCCGACGTCGGACGTCAACACCGTCTACGCCATGACGGTGACCGTGGTGCTGCTCTACACCTACCTCGGGGTGAAGCGGAAGGGCCGCCGCTACGTCACCGACTGGTTCACCGTGAAGCCGGCGATTCGGCGCCCGATCCTCATTCTCGAGCAGTTCGTCAACCCGCTCTCGCTCTCGTTGCGTCTCTTCGGCAACATCTTCGCCGGCGGCATCATGCTCGCCGTCATTGCGTTGCTGCCCTTCTACCTGTTCCCGCTCTACGGCATCGCCGACTGGGGCTGGCGGTTGTTCGACTCCGGCCTCATCGCACCCATCCAGGCATTCATCTACTCGTTCCTGACCATCCTCTACTTCGGTTTCGCCACCGCCGAAGAGCACTGACCTATCTCGAGGGAGAGACAAGGACATGGCCGCAACTGACTACACCAGCGCTATCAAGACCGCCGGCGGTCTGATCGGCGGTGGCCTCGCTCTGGGCGGCGGCGCCATCGGCGCCGGTATCGGTGACGGTGTCGCCGGTAACGCACTCATCAGCGGCATCGCTCGTCAGCCGGAGGCGCAAGGCCAGCTGACCGGTCAGTTCTTCCTGACCGTCGGTCTGGTCGAGGCGGCCTACTTCATCAACCTGGCGTTCGCCGCTCTGTTCGCCTTCGTCCTCGGTAAGTGAGCCCGGTCGCGATGTCGCATCCCGCCGTTCTCGCGAAGACGAACAACTTCCTCGTTCCCAACGGGACGTTCATCTTCGAGTGGATCGTCTTCGTGCTCGTGGTGATCTTCATCGCGCGCAAGATCTATCCACGCATCAACGAGATGATCGAGCGGCGTCAGCAGACGATCCGCCAGCAGTTCGAGGACGCCGAGAAGGCCAGGTCCGACGCGGAGAAGGCCAAGAAGGAATACCAGGACGCGCTGGCCGAGACCCGCAAGGAGATCAGCCGGCTGCGCGAGGAGGCCAACGCCGAGAAGGCGCAGATCATCGAAGAGGCCCGCGTGACCGCCCGTCAGGCGGCGGAGGCCGTCGCCGAACAGGAGCGCGCCAAGCTCGCGACCGAGCGCCAGCAAGTGCTGCTGTCGTTGCGTAACGAGATCGGCGAGCTCGCATTCACGCTGTCCGAGAAGATCGTGCACGAGTCGCTGCGCGACGAGGAGCGTCAGCGCCGACTCGTCGACGACTTCATCTCCGGCGTAGGCGCGACGGTCGAGGCCGAAGCAGAGACGACGCATGCAGGGCGCTAGCCGCGCATCGCTGGCCGCGCTGCGCGACGTCCTGGCCGAGCAGACCGCTTCGGCCGGAGGCGCGGCGCTGGCCAAGGTTTCCGACTCCCTGTTCGCGGTCGTGACCCTGCTGGCCGGCCAAGGGTCGCTGCGCCGGACGCTCTCCGATCCCGCCATCGAGTCCGACGCCAAGGTGAGCGTGGTCGACAGCCTGCTCGCCGAACGCGTCGACCCGGCCGCACTCGAAGTGGTGCGGGCGGTTGCCCGGTTACGTTGGTCTGAGCCCCGCGATGTTGTCGACGCGCTCGAGGCGCTTGCTGTCGAGGCTGCGCTCCAGCAGGCGGAGAGCGAGGGCGTGCTCGACGAGGTCGAGGACGAGCTGTTCCGGTTCGGCCGGATCGTCGACGGGCAGCCGGAGTTGCGCGCTGCGCTCACCGACCGCACCTTTCCGGCCGCTCGCAAGGCAGATCTTCTGCACCGGCTGATCGACGGCAAGGTCGCCGACGTCTCCGCATCACTCATCGATCGGGCCGTCGTCTCACCGCGCGGCCGCACCATCGAACGCGTCCTCGACGACTATGCCGAGCTTGCGGCGAAGCGCCGGGAACGACTGATCGCGCATGTCACGTCTGCCGTCGACCTGACTGCCGACCAGCAGGAGCGCCTCGCCGAGGCCCTCCGCCGCGAGTTCGGGCGCGACGTCCGGCTTCAGGTCGTCGTTGATCGGGACTTGCTCGGCGGGCTCACGGTGCGGGTCGGAGACGAGCTCATCGACGGCAGCGTGCTGCGCCATCTCGGCGCCGCCCGCCGCCAGCTGACCGGCGGACGCTAACTATCAACAAACAAGGGCCAATCATGGATAACGGAGCCACCTGATGACCGAGTTGACGATCCGCCCGGAGGAGATCCGGGACGCGCTCGAGGCCGTGGTGTCGTCGTACGACGCCGGGGCGAGCCGCGACGAGGTCGGTGTCGTCACCGAGACAGGTGACGGCATCGCCCGGGTCGAGGGCCTGCACTCCTGCATGACCAACGAGTTGCTCGAGTTCGAGGGCGGACTCCTGGGCATCGCCCTGAACCTCGACGTGCGTGAGATCGGCTGCGTGCTCCTCGGTGATGCACAGCACATCGAAGAGGGCCAGGAAGTCCGTCGTACCGGCGAGATCCTCTCCGTACCCGTCGGTGACGCGTTCCTCGGTCGCGTGGTCGATCCGCTCGGCCGTCCGCTTGACGGCAAGGGCGACATCGCCTCGACCGAGCGGCGTCCGCTCGAGGTACAGGCACCCTCGGTCGTCCAGCGCCAGCCGGTCAAGGAGCCGTTGCAGACCGGCATCAAGGCCATCGACGCGATGACCGCGATCGGTCGTGGTCAGCGCCAGCTGATCATCGGCGACCGGCAGACCGGTAAGACCGCGGTCGCGCTCGACGCGATCATCAACCAGCGGGACAACTGGAAGAGCGGCGACGTCAAGAAGGCCGTCAAGTGCGTCTATGTCGCGATCGGCCTCAAGGGCTCGACGATCGCGCAGGTGCAGGCGACGCTCGAGGAGGTCGGCGCGCTTGAATACACAACGATCGTCGCGGCCCCTGCGTCGTTTCCCGCCTCCTTCAAGTACATCGCGCCGTACGCCGCGTCCGCGATCGCGCAGCACTGGATGTACAAGGGCGAGCACGCGCTCATCGTGTTCGACGACCTGTCCAAGCAGGCCGAGGCCTACCGCAACATTTCGCTGTTGCTGCGTCGGCCGGCCGGCCGCGAGGCTTACCCGGGTGACGTCTTCTACCTGCACTCCCGGTTGCTCGAGCGTTGCGCCAAGCTCTCCGACGATCTCGGGGGTGGCTCGCTGACCGGCTTGCCCATCATCGAGACCAAGGGCAACGATGTCTCGGCCTACATCCCGACCAACGTCATTTCCATCACCGATGGCCAGATCTTCCTCGAGACCGACTTGTTCAACGCCGGTGTCCGGCCCGCGATCAACGTCGGCATCTCGGTCTCCCGGGTCGGCGGCAATGCTCAGGTCAAGGCGATGAAGTCGGTCGCCGGCCGGTTGCGGCTCGACCTCGCCCAGTTCCGCGAGCTCGAGGCGTTCGCCGCCTTCGGCTCCGACCTCGACAAGGCGTCCAGGGCGCAGCTCGAGCGCGGTGCACGGCTGGTCGAGCTGCTCAAGCAGCCGCAGTACGCGCCGTTCTCGGTGGAGCGTCAGGTCGTGTCGGTCTGGGCCGGCACCAGCGGCCAGCTCGACGACGTCCCGGTACAGGACATCCGCAAGTTCGAGCGGGAGTTCCTCGACTACGTGGCCCACCGGCACGCGAGCGTCTTCGACGGCATCGTCGGCAGCGGGCAGCTGTCCGAGGCTTCGGTCGAGGAACTCACCAAGGCCATCGAGGACTTCAAGAAGACCTTCGAGACGCACGAGGGCAAGCCGATCGACCACGCCGCCGACGCCATGGACGAGGGCGAGGTCGGCCAGGAGAAGGTCACGGCACACCGCAAGGCGCCCGAGCAGAAGCAAGGCTGACGCATGGGTGCCAAGGTTCGCGAGTACCGACGGCGCATCCGCTCGGTGCAGTCGACCAAGAAGATCACGCGCGCGATGGAGCTCATCGCGGCGTCCCGGATCGTCAAAGCACAACAGCGCATCGCGCAGTCACGTCCCTACGCCGAGGCGATTACCGGCGTCGTCGGGACCGTCGCGGGTCAGAGCGGCAGCGTCGAACATCCGCTGACCACGCCGCGGGAGAACCCGTCGCGCGCGGCGGTCCTGCTGTTGACGAGTGACCGTGGCCTCGCCGGTGGTTACAGCGCCAACGTGATCCGCACGGGTGAAGAGCTCAACTCGCTGCTGCGCGACGAGGGCAAGGAGCCTGTTCCGTTCCTCGTCGGCCGCAAGTCGGTCAGCTACTACCGGTTCCGCGGTCGTGACGTCTCCCGGCAGTGGACCGGTTTCACCGAGCAGCCGTCGTACAACGACGCCAAGGCGGTCGCCGACGCGCTCATCGAGGCGTTCCGCGTGGGTGGTGAGGCCGAGACCGAGGATGGTGGCCGCGGGGTCGACGAGATCCACATCGTCTACACCGAATTCGTGTCGCTGGCATCGCAGAAGGCAGTCGCAAAGCGCATGCTGCCGTTGGTGATCGAGTACGCCGACGACGCACCGGAGGACACGGCCCAGTTCGACTTCGAGCCGAGCGCAGAAGGCGTTCTCGACGCGCTGCTGCCGCGCTACATCGAGGCCCGCATCTTCGCGGCGATGCTCGAGGCCGCGGCGAGCGAGCAAGCGGCGCGGCAACGTGCCATGAAGTCTGCGACCGACAATGCGGACGAGCTCATCAAGCAGCTCACGCGTGATGCAAACTCCGCCCGCCAGGCGGAGATCACCCAAGAAATCATGGAGATCGTCGGCGGCGCCGAAGCCCTGGCGAAGACTGGGAGTGACTCATGACCGCGACCGCGACAGAGCAGTCGTCGACCGCGCAGGGAGGCACCGGCCGCGTCGTACGCGTGATCGGTCCCGTTGTCGATGTGGAGTTCGGGCCGGACGATATGCCGGAGATCTACAACGCGCTGCACGTCGACCGGACGCTCGGCGACGAGACGCGCACGCTGACGCTCGAGGTCGCCCAGCACATCGGCGACAACATGGTCCGTGCGATCGCGATGCAGCCGACCGACGGCCTGGTCCGAGGCGCGCCAGTTCAGGACACCGGTGCGTCCATCAGCGTGCCGGTCGGCGACGCGACGCTGGGTCACGTGTGGAACACGCTCGGCATCCCGCTCGACACGGCAATCGACAAGATCGACGTGACGGAGCGCTGGCCCATCCATCGCCCGGCCCCGTTGCTCGAGGACCTCGAGCCGCGAACCGAGATGTTCGAGACGGGCATCAAGGTGATCGATCTGCTCGCGCCCTATGTCCGCGGCGGCAAGATCGGCATGTTCGGCGGCGCCGGCGTCGGCAAGACCGTCGTCATCCAGGAGATGATCCGCCGGGTTGCGCAGGAATTCGGTGGCCGCTCGGTGTTCGCCGGCGTCGGCGAGCGCACCCGTGAGGGCAATGACCTTTTCCTCGAGATGGAGGAGGCCGACGTCCTCAAGGACACTGCGCTCGTCTTCGGTCAGATGGACGAGCCGCCGGGCACCCGGCTCCGGGTTGCGCTGTCCGCGCTGACGATGGCGGAGTACTTCCGCGACGTACAGAAGCAGGACGTGCTGCTGTTCATCGACAACATCTTCCGGTTCACCCAGGCCGGCTCGGAAGTCTCGACGCTGCTCGGCCGGATGCCGAGCGCGGTGGGTTACCAGCCGACGCTCGCCGACGAGATGGGTGAGCTGCAGGAGCGGATCACCTCGACACGTGGTCACTCGATCACGTCGCTGCAGGCGATCTACGTCCCTGCGGACGACATCACCGACCCCGCTCCGCACACGACGTTCACCCACCTCGACGCGACCACCGTGCTCTCCCGGTCGATCTCCGAGAAGGGAATCTATCCGGCCGTCGACCCGCTGGACTCGACGTCACGCATCCTCGACGCGCGTTACCTCGGCGAGGAGCACTACAACGTCGCGCAACGGGTGAAGAACATCCTTCAGCGCTACAAGGAGCTGCAGGACATCATCGCGATCCTCGGCGTCGACGAGCTGTCCGAGGAGGACCGCGTCACGGTCAACCGCGCGCGCCGAATCGAGCGGTTCCTGTCGCAGCCGTTCTTCGTCGCGGAACAGTTCACCGGCATCCCCGGCAAGTTTGTCCCGATCGCGGAGACGATCGACTCGTTCAAGCGGCTCGCGGAGGGTGAGTTCGACGAGTTCCCCGAGCAGGCGTTCTTCATGTGCGGCGGAGTCGAGGACGTCGAAGAAAAGGCGAAAGCCCTCGAGAACTAACCCGCTCCGGGTGCTCCGCACTCAACATGGATTGGGGCGCCGGCTTCAGGCGGTGAGGACGTCGAACTCGTCTTCGAGCTCGACGCGGAGGTTGTGCTCGGCGAGCCATGGCGTGATCTGCTCCGGCGGCAACGGCCGGGACAGGTGGTAGCCCTGGATGACGTCGCAGCCCAGGGCGCGGAGCAGGCGCCAGGTCTCGGCGTCCTCCACACCTTCCGCCACCATGCGGAGGCCGAGGTTGTGGCCCAGCTCGATCGTCGAGCGGACGATGACTGCGTCGTTCGAGTTGTGCGACATGCCGATGATGAACGACTTGTCGATCTTGAGCTCGTGCGCCTCGACCCGCTTGAGGTAGGCCAGCGACGAGTAGCCCGTCCCGAAGTCGTCGATCGACAGGCAGACGCCGAGCTCGGCCAGCTTCTTGAGCACCGTCAGTGTTCGCGAGGGGTCGGCCATGATCGTGCTCTCGGTTACCTCCAGCGTCAGCACCGACGGAGGCAGGCCGTGCCCGGCAAGCAGGGCAGCGACACCTTGGGGGAGATCGAGGTCGGTCAGTTGCCGCGCCGAGAGGTTCACCGAGACACCCAGCCGCAAGCCGTCGCGATGCCACGTCTGCACCTGGCCCAGAGCCTGTCGCAACACCTCGAAAGTCAGTTCGCCAATGAGCCCGGTGTTCTCTGCCAGGGGGATGAACTCGTCCGGCGGCAGGAGCCCTCGGGTCGGGTGCATCCAGCGTGCGAGAGCCTCGACGCCGAGGATCATGCCGGTGTGGGCGTCGGACTTCGGCTGGTAGAAGACCGTGAGCTGGCCGGTCGCGAGCCCGGCGCGCAGTTCGCCGAGCAGCGCTAGGCGCTCCACCGTGTAGCGGTCGGACTCGGAGCTGTACATCGCCCAGCAGCCGCGCTCCTCCTTGGCGGTGTAAAGCGCGACGTCAGCACGTTGGATCAGCGTTTCCACATCGGTGCCGTGCTCGGGGGAGATGGCGATGCCGATCGAGGCCTGTACGTCGAGTCGGACGCCGTCGATGGTGAACGGTTCACGAAGGGCGCCGACGATTCGCTCGGCGACGTAGACGGCATCGTCCAGTGACGACATCGACGCGGCGAGGATGGCGAACTCGTCCCCGCCGAGGCGGGCAACCGTGTCGCCCTCGCGAACCGCGATCTGCAGCCTGGTGCCGACCTCGCGGATCAACAGGTCGCCCACGTGATGGCCGAGCGTGTCGTTGATCTCCTTGAAGTGGTCGAGGTCGAGCAGCAAGACGGCAAGGGGATGCGCGGTGTGGACACGGTCGAGCAGAACTCGGGTCACCCGGTCCTGGAAGAGCGCTCGGTTGGGCAGCCCCGTGAGGTCGTCGTGCAACGCCTGCTGCTGACGTTCAGCGGCGAGCGCAGCTGTCTTGTGGATCGCCAGGATCGGCAGCAGCAGCAGGGGCAGCAGGAGTTCGGTCTCGTTCATGGTGCCGACCACGACGGGCGCGAACGTCAGCAGCACGCCCGATGTCGACAGTTGGAATCGCACGTCGTTGCGCAGCCGTTGCCAGACGCGCGCGCCCATGTCCAGCGCCACGGCAACGCCGACGATCCCATGGTTGAACACGAAGAACGCAAGCCCGCCGGCGAGTGCCGCGGCGATGCCCCGCGAGCTCATGTCCGGCGTCGCGCCGAACACCGACTGGTTGGTGATGATCGCGTAGACGACGCGAGCGGCGGCGAGTGTCAGGGCGTACTGCGAAGCGTTGAAGACGACACGCTTCATCGGTTTGTGCCGGCGGATGTCGTCGAAAAGCGCGGCGGCGAGCTGGGCGCCGACGGCCATCGCAAGCGGGCCCGTGATGACCAAGGCCATGGCGAACGTGCTCGAGATCGTGATCTCGTCGTCGCCTTCTTCGCCGCGCGCCACCTTGACCGGGCGCAGCTCGCCGACGAACAAAGCGAGGGAGAGGACCACCATTGCCGAGGTCACATGCACGGGCGCGAATGACAGCGCTCCGGCGATCAACGTGGCCACGACGGCGGCACCGCTCAGGCACACGGCAAGGACGAATACGTCCAGCCGGCGCCGGTCCCGCGGTGCCGTGATGCTCATCGAGCCTGGTCTCTTCCTGGGCAGTCGTTAGTGTCCGGTTGGCCGAGGGGGCGGAGCCCCCTCGGCCGTGGCACCGAAAGTCACCACTTGTGTCCGGCGAACGCAGTCATGATTTGGTCCTCTCTCGATTTCGGTTGGTACCTGGGGAACCTGTACCTATGCCCGGCGCCTATCGCCGGGCGGACCAAATCACCACTTCACGCCGGAAAACACGGCGTGGCCCACGTCGTCACCTCCCCTCCCCGCTAGGCGGGGTTCAGCGCTGGCACACCGCTTCTGCTGGTGCACCACTCACGGCATCGGCTGAACTCGCCTCCGAGTGCATGCTTCGGATTGGCGGTCTTGGTTAGCCCAAATGGACGATTGCGGATCAGATCGCGATCAAGGCTTCACCCGTCCGGCGGTATGGCCGATGGAGTGGGCAAGCGACCGGCGACCACGGACAGGAGTGACCATGCGCAGCGCGTATCGCGGCGTGCTCCGCCGTGGCGACGTGCTGTCCGCATTGGCCCCGTATGTCCTGGCCCGGCTGCCCCTGACGATGGCGCCGTTGGCCTTGCTCCTCCTGACTCAGCAGCAGAGCGGCTCTTATCACCGGGCCGGCCTCGTCTGCGGCGCCTATGCGCTCGCCGTGGCCGTTGCCGCCCCCGTGCTCGGCCGCCTCGTGGATCGGCATGGGCAGAGCCGGGTGCTTCTCGCCGCCGGAGTCGTTCACGCGGGCGGGATGGTCGCTGCGGCTGCCTCGGCGCAGGCCGGCCGGTTCCCGTTCCTGGTGCTGTCAGCCGTCGTCGCGGGCGTCAGCCTGCCTCCGGTCACGGCCTGCATGCGGGTGCTGTGGACCCGGCTGCTGACGGACGAAACGAGCCGGCAGGCCGGCTTCGCCATCGATGGCATCGTCGTCGAGGTGGCCGAGCTCAGCGGACCATTGCTGGTCAGCCTGCTCCTCGTCGTGGGCCGCCCGGCTACGGCGGTCGCCGTGTCCGGCGTGCTCATGGGTCTTGCCGCACTCGCTTTCAGGTCAACGAATGCCTCCCGGTCGGTGCCCGCTGCGGGCGTCAAGCGCAGTCCCTGGGGCGCGCTGGCGGTTCGCGGCGTACGACGCCTGCTCCTCGTCGTTGCCGCATCGACGGCGACGATCGGTGTGGTCGAGGTCGCCATCACCGCGTTCGCCAAACACCACGGCGGGATGTCATCCGCCGGTCTCTACATCGGCGTCATCAGCGCCGGCGGCATCGTCGCCGGTCTGACCTTTGGCGGCTCGGACCGGATCGGTCGTCGCCATCCGGTGACCGTGCTTGCCACGGTCCTGCTTCTCTCGGCCGGTTCGGCAGCGTCCATGTCCCTGTGGTCCTCGCCTGTGCTGATCGCCGTGACGTTGTTCCTGTTCGGTGCGGCGGTTGCGGTCGGGGTCATCGTGCAGCTGGCCACCATGGCCGCCATCGTCAACGACGCGGTGCGCACAGAGGCGTTCACCTGGGGCGCTACCGCCAACTTCGTCGGTCTCGGTGTCGGCACGGCCGTCGCCGGCTGGATGATCGACCGGCACGGAATCGGCGCGGCATTTCTGCTCGCCGCAGTGCCTACGGTGCTCGCGGCAGCTCTGACCGTTGCAAGCCGGACCCATCTCACTGTGACCGCTGCGGACACCGCACCCGCCGACCAGCCGATCGAGTCCACCGTCCCGGCTCTCGCACCGGCGCCGGACATGGCGGCGCTGGCCGACGAGGTAGCCGCTCTCCATGCACACGTGACCGACCTGGAGTCCGCCCTCACCGCTGCCCTGGATGCCCCCGCGTTCGTGGTCGGCGATGCTCGAGAGCGGGCCCGTCGCATGCTCGACCGTGCGGACGCGGCCTGCCTGGAGATCCGCGAGCGAGCCGACGACGATGCGGGCCGAGTTCGTGAGTCGGCCACGATGGCGTCCCTGGAGATCATGGCTGCCGCTGAGCGCGACGCTCGGGCCATGCTCGACCGCGCCCGCCGGGAAGCCGACGGCATTGTCGACCGGGCCCGGCGGACCGCTGAAGGCATGGCCGTGACCCGGCCGACGCTGCACGCGCTGCCCGATCTGGCCGGTCATCTCGACGAGCACGACGACGGCGACGGCGTCGCGGCGACCTCGTAGGAGCCCGGCTCCGACCGGCTCCGTACCGCCGGTAGAATTCCTTGCGTGGCAACGATGAATGTCGAGCTCGTCGCTCCCGACCGCAAGATCTGGTCCGGTGAGGCGGAGATGGTGATCGCCCGCACGACCGAAGGCGACATCGGGATCCTTCCCAACCATGAGCCCGTGCTCGGCGTTCTGGTCGAGAGTCCGGTGCGCATCAAGCGCAGCGACGGTGACGAACTGGTTGCCGCGGTCCATGGCGGGTTCCTGTCGGTGACCCGCGACAGCGTGTCGATCCTGGCCGAGGTCGTTGAGCTCGCCGAAGAGATCGACGCGTCTCGTGCTCGGCAATCGCTCGAGAACGCCAAGTCCGGCGACGACGACGAGGCCAAGGCCGCGACCCGGCGCGCGACCGCGCGACTGCGCGCGGTCGGCGAGAGCGTCTAGCTCGACCGGCCTCCGGACGGGCGCCACTTCACGTCGCCCGAGCCGGCGTTCGCGACCCGACCGAGGATGAACAAGAGGTCGGACAGCCGGTTGAGGTACGTCGCCGTCACCGGGTTGGTGCGATCCCGATCGGCCTCGAGCAGGGCCCAGGTGGATCGCTCCGCGCGACGGGTGACCGTGCGCGCGACATGCAGCAGCGCCGAGCCGGGTGTGCCGCCGGGCAGGACGAACGAGTCGAGCGCGGGCAGATCGGCATTGAACGTGTCGCACGCCGCCTCGAGCCGCTCGACGTAACTCGCGTCGACACGAAGCGTCGCCCACTGCGGATCCGGCACGATCGGTGTGCAGAGGTCGGCGCCGACGTCGAACAGGTCGTTCTGCACGCTCGTCAGCAGCTCGACGACGGCGGGCGATAGTTGCCCCAGAGCGAGTGCCACACCGATCGAGGAGTTGGCCTCGTCGACGTCGCCGTACGCCGCCACGCGCGGGTCGGTCTTGCCTGCACGGCTCATGTCACCGAGCCCGGTCGACCCGTCATCGCCGGTGCGCGTGTAGATACGCGTCAGGTGAACTGTCGAAGACGGTGCGTCCTCACCTCGCCGAGCCACTCGTCAACCCTAGCGACCCGTAGCATCCGGTTGTGGACACCTTCGAGATCACCGGGGGCGGTCGGCTAGCCGGCGATGTGACCGTCACCGGCGCGAAGAACAGCGTCCTGAAGGTGATGGCCGCTGCACTTCTCGCCGAAGGTACGACGACGCTTTCGCGCGTGCCCGACATCATCGACGTCCCGATCATGAGCGAGATCCTGCGCGGACTCGGCGCGGAGGTCGAGGGGCACGCGCCGGAGATCAGCATCAGTGTGCCGGCGACACTTGGACACGAGGCCGACTACGAACATGTCCGGCGCATCCGCGGTTCGGTCTGCGTGCTCGGGCCGTTGCTCGCCCGGACCGGTCGGGCGCGGGTGGCACTTCCCGGCGGCGACGCGATCGGCTCCCGCGCGCTCGATCTGCACATCATGGGTCTCGAACGGCTGGGTGCCAGCTTCGACAACGCCCACGGCTATCTCGTCGCCGAAGCGCCGAAGCTCTCCGGTGGCCAGATCTGGCTCGACTTCCCGAGTGTCGGCGCGACCGAGAACATCCTCATGGCCGCCGTGCTCGCCGAGGGCGCGACCGCGATCGACAATGCGGCGCGTGAGCCCGAAATCGTCGATCTCTGCGAGATGTTGGTCGCGATGGGCGCTCGTATCGGCGGCGTCGGCACCTCGACGCTCGAGATCGAGGGCGTCGACGCGTTGCATGGATGTCACCACGATGTCGTCGGTGATCGCATCGTCGCCGGCACCTTCGCATTCGGTGTCGCGATGACGCGTGGCGACGTGGCGATCCACGGCACCCGCGCCGAGTATCTCGAACTCGCGCTCGACAAGCTGGTTCAGGCAGGCGCCAGCGTTTCCATCCTGGACGACGGCTTCCGGGTCCGAGCCGACGACCGACCGCGCGCGGTCGACGTCGTGACACTGCCGTATCCCGGATTCCCTACGGATCTGCAGCCGATGGCGATCGCTCTCAACTCCGTCGCCGAGGGCGCGGCCTTCGTCACCGAGAACGTGTTCGAGGGCCGGTTCATGTTCATCGACGAGCTGCTCCGGCTCGGGGCGGAGGTGCGCACTGATGGCCATCACGCGATCGTGCGCGGCAGGGAAAGGCTGTCTGGCGCCCCTGTGCGGGCGACAGACATCAGAGCGGGCGCCGCGCTCGTGCTCGCCGGCCTTGTTGCCGACGGGGTGACGACGGTCGCTGACGTGCATCACGTCGACCGCGGGTACGAGCGCTTCGTGGAGTCGCTGCAAGCGATCGGAGCAGGCGTCGTACGACGCAGCGACGACGTTTTGGTCTGAAATCGCCGTAACGGCGTGGCAACCGAACACATGTCTGGTGCGTCTTTACCGTGGAACGACGCTGAGCGATGGAGGTGCCATGGACGTGCATGTCGTGCGTCCCGGCTGCGCCATCGCATTGTCGGGGCGGCTCGGAGCAGCCACGGTTGCCGATGTACGCGCAGCGTTGACCGAGGCGGTCGATGGCGGGGTGGGGGACCTGCTGGTCGACCTGAGCGGCGTCGAGCTCGTCGACGCCACCGGTCTGGGCGTGCTCGTCGGCACGCACCGTAGGGCTGATCGAGCCGGACGCCGCCTGGTGCTCACAACGGTGACACCGCGGATCGAACGCCTGCTGCTTGCGACCCGCTTGCACCGGGTGCTAACCGTCGACCGGTCCGCCGGCGATGGCATCTTCGACACCGGCCGGCAGATCTCGGCCTAGTCAGCCGCGCAGCGCCGCTCGCAGCAGCGGGGACATCCGCTGCAGGTCGAACTGCGGTCGAGCGGTGTGCGCGGCGCTTCCGCGCGGCGGCGACGGATCCGGCAGCGGCCGGCAGAGGTAGTCCGGTCCGTTCCATCGCTGCCGAGGTGGGCGCTTGCCCGTGGCGAGGTAGGACGCGATGGCGTTGTCGACGCAGCGGTCGCCGGATAGCGAGTCGGCATGGGTCGCGCCGCCGGGCTCGGCGATGAGGCTCGAGTGCGGGAACAGCTTCCGGACCACCAGGCTGCCGTGGAACGGCGTGGCTGCGTCGAGCGTCTCGTCGATGAGCAGCGCGCTGTGGATGCCGACGCCGGTGATGTCGACGGCCTTTCGCGCTCCGGCGTGCCAGTAGAGACAGGGTGCGTTGAACCACGCGTTGCCCCAGGTGAGGAACGGCGCCTTCGCGCTGATCCGGGTGTTGTCCGCCTTCCACGTGCTCCACGACTTCGGCCATGGCGCATCCGTGCACTGCACGGCCGAGTAGACCGCGAACCCGTTGTCGTCGCCGGGTCCGTTGAAGGCGCGGTACAGCGACATCACCGCTCGCCAGCGATGGTGATGCACGTAGCCGGCGAACGCCTCGCCGAGCTCGAGCCAGGTGAAGCGGTAATAGCCGGCGTACAAGAACGTGTCGGACCACTCATCTGGTCCGAGCTCACCGCCGGCGGGATGCTGAGCGAGCTTGTTGAGGACGTCGTACCACTTCGTCTCCACGGCACTCTCGCTGCTGCCCAGCCCGTAGTGACGGTGATACTTGGCCACCCACCGGAACCAGATCTTGCTGTTGCGGTTGAACGCGCGGTCCTGGTCGAGGTTCGCGTGATACCAGACGCGATGCGGGTCGACGTTGCTGTCGAGCACCATCCGCCGCACGTGCGTCGGGAACAGGGTCGCGTAGACCTGGCCGAGGTAGGTGCCGTAGGAGAAGCCGAAGAAGCTGATCTGCGAGACTCCCAGTGCCTTTCGGATCTGGTCCATGTCGCGGGCGACTTCGGCTGTCGTCATGTGGTGGATGAGGCGCGGGTACTTCTTCGCGCACGAGTCGGCGTAATGCTTCGAGCGGGCTAGCCATGTGTCGACGAGCTGTTGCGTGCGCGGACGGTAGTCCGGCCGGTTGGCGTGGAAGTAGTTGGGCTGACACCGCATTGCCGGCCGGCTGGCGCCGACGCCGCGCGGATCGAATCCGATCCAGTCGTAGTCGTCACCGGCGTGCTGGGGCACGTCCTGGCCGAGCGTGGCAAGTGACAAGCCTGCGCCGCCCGGCCCACCCGGGTTGACGAGAATGGCCCCCTGATAGGCGGCGTCCGACGAGGTGTGAAGCACACGCGAGACCGCGATCTTGATGTGCTTGCCGTTCGGGTGGGCGTAGTCGAGCGGGACCGACAGCAACGCACACTGGGCGTTGAATGCGGCCAGCTCCGGGTCCTGACAGTTACCCCAGGCGAGGTGTGCCTTGTCGACGGCGGCTCGCTGCGGAGCGGCAGGGTTCGCTGACGCGACTACGGTGACTCCGGTGGACAGAGCAGCAACAACAGCGGTAATGGTGACCGCAATGGTGAGCTTCTTCACCATTCGAACCCTACTAGCGCGGCGGCGTCCCACCACCGCTCGGTGAGCCCTTCGGCGGCAGCGGTGGTCCGACGAACTCCTGGTGGTATCGCGCACCGACCGCCATCAGCGCCTCGCGATCGAGGAACTCCTCGCCCGCAGGCGGCAGCCCGGCCGACCCGGCGGCCTTCCCGCCCTCACGGAAGAAGCCTTCAACGCCGCCTGGCCCGAACAGCAGCAATATCTTGGCCTCTTCGGAGTCGATGTGGAACGAGTGCGGGACGCCGCGCGGGCCGTACACGAATGACCCGGGGACTGCTTCGATGATCTCGTCGCCGTGTCGCACCCGCACCTCGCCGGACATCACGATGAAGAACTCGTCCTCGTTGTGGTGGATGTGCAGCGGGGCAGCGAAACCCTTACGGGCCCATATCTCCAGGGCGGCATAGCGTCCTTGGGTCTGGTCAACCGTCGTCTTGACGACGGCGCGTCCGCCGTTGAACCACAGCGGCTCGCCTTCGTCGGGTTCGAGCCCATAGCCAGAAGTTGTTTGCGGCAGTGACATCGGCACGCTCATTCCAACCAGTGGAACTGCGACGATCGCGGCCGGAGCGTACCGCCGGGACGGAGCCGTTGCTACCGAACGCCCGGCCGCCGGCGCAGGATGCGGCTAGCGAGCAGGATCATCGCTGCCGCGAATGGCAGCTGCAGCGGGATGGCGACAGCGCCGGGTCGAGACGCTGCCGCGACGACAAGACCGAACCCGAACAGAACGGGCAGCCATCGCGGCACTGTCCGGCTGCGCCACAGCGCTGTCCCGAGCAGGAGGATGGCCACGAGGCCGCCGCCGAGATACCCGATGAGCAGCATGGTCGACACCGCCGACGTGTCCGCCGATACCAGCACCTGCGCTGCTGCCGTCGCGGTCGTGTGCGCGGTGGCAGCTGCGGCGACGTTGAAGCCGACCAGCAGGTTGGCGAGAGCTCCGCAAAACGCTGCGAATCCACCGATCACTGCTGCCGCCGAGCCGAGGGTTGCTTCGCGGTTGCGTGTCAACGTTGCGATCGCGGCAAATGACACGCCCAGAGCAGCGAGCCCGAAGATGACCAGCAGATTCGACGCGTAGAGCCGACTCGAGTGCGCCGCCGCGATCGAGAGCGCCTTCAGCGCTGCGGGTGCAGTCGTGGTCGGCTTGTCCAGACCTGTCGGTGTCAACACCTCTCCGAGCATCAACAGGCCCGCTGCGGCTAGGGGAAACACGGCCAGCTTCCGCTGCGGATCGCCCGTCGACGGTCGCGGTCACGACTCCCCCTCTGATCGGTTGCAGGAACTCGATCAGCGTCGAGTGAGGGCAGTGCCGCGACAAGACCAAATTCTGGACTAGGTGGTCCGCTCGACCGCTGCCAGACTGACCTGGTGCGCACCTACGGTCAGTACTGTCCGATCGCTCGAGGGGCTGAGATCTTCGCCGAACGCTGGACCCCGATCATCATGCGCAACGTGCTCATGGGTTGTGCCACGTTCACCGAGATCCAACGCGGCGCTCCCGGCATTCCCCGCAGCCTGTTGACCCAGCGCCTTGCCTTGCTGGAACACCGGGGCATCCTCGAACGCCTTCCCCACCCACACGGCCGCGGCGCGCGTTACGTGCCCACCGAGGCCGGCAAGGACCTGGCCCAGGTCTGCTTCGCCCTCGGTGAGTGGGGAGCCCGCTGGCTCGACGTCGCTCCTGTGCATCTCGACCCCTATGTGGCGCTGTGGTCGATGAGCAACAACCTGGCCGTCGACCGCCTGCCGGACCGACGAGTCGTGATCCGCTTCGACTTCCCTCGCCAACCCAGGAAGACCTCCAGGTTCTGGCTGCTCGTCGAACACCGCAAGGGGGAAGTGTGCGTGACCTGTCCCGGCGACGAGGATCTCGTCATCACCGCCGACGCGGAAGCCTTCGTGCGTTGGCAGGCAGGACGCCTGACCTGGGCCGCGGCAACCGCTCACGACGCCATCCGGATCAATGGCCCGCGTCCGCTTGCTCGCGCATTTCCCAGCTGGAACGGCCCGGATCTGTTCGCGCACATCAAGCCCTGAGCCGGAGGCCATCACGCTCGAGGCGTTCGGCCGGGAGATCCCCGAGTCCTAGCGTGGCCGAACGGTGTGAGTTGTGTGTTTCGTGTGTCATCGCTTTGAACGCGGGAAACAGTCAAGTTTGATGTCGATCGCGATGGGGTGCATGTGACCCGAACCAGAACCGATTTTCCAGCCAGCGATCAGGTCGCGTCGGGGTCCGCGCAGGTTCCCGTGCGACCGATGGAGTTCGACAAGTGGGTCGCGGACCTTCCCAAGTACTTCGCCGACGGCGACATGGCCATGAGTCACGTCCTCACCGTGTTGTCGTCGACGTTTCCGGAGGGCGAGAAGTTCTTCGTACGCTCGGTTGCTTCGGTGCGTGACCAGATCACTGATCCGCAGCTGCGGGCCGATGTCGAGGGGTTCATCGGTCAAGAGGAGATGCACGGACGCGAGCACCTGGTCCTCAACGAACGTCTCGCCGAGTACGGGTATCCCACCCGCGGCATCGACAGCTACGTCCGGGGCTTGTACTGGGTGCGCGAGCGGATCCAGAGCAAGAAGGTGAACTTGGCCTTCACGGCGGCGCTCGAGCACTACACCGCCACCCTCGCCGAGCTTGTCCTGACCGATGAGCAGGCGCAGAAGGATGTCGGCAGCTCCACTGCCCGCGACATCCTCACCTGGCACGCGCTCGAGGAATCCGAGCACAAGGCCGTCGCCTTTGACGTCTACAAGGCAGTCGGCGGCGGCGAGCTCATGCGGATCGTCATCATGTTTCTCACTGATCTGCTGTTCATCGTCGAGACGGGCATCATGGGCGTGATCTCCGTCGTGATGGACCGCGATGTCCGCCGTCACCCCATCACGTTCGTACGCAGTCTCGCCCGCCTGCCGCAGTCGGCGTTCCTCTCGATGCGTGCTCTGCGCATCCTCGCGCAGTACCACCGACCGGGCTTCCACCCGAACGATCGCGACACCAAGCAGCTGATCGCAAACTGGCGTGAAGCCCTCTTCGGAC
>DATBDO010000063.1:0-7215 GCA_036269855.1 Mycobacteriales bacterium | reverse complement strand
ACGTTCCTGCCGCGCGTTCTCAAGGCGCTGTACGACGAAGGTGTGACCATCCACGGTGACAAGGCGGTGGCGTCCTACGACGACCGCGTCGTCGCCGTCACCGACGACGACTGGGCGGCCGAATACAACTCGCTCGACCTCGCCGTCGGCATCGTCGACTCGGCTCAGGATGCGGTCGCGCACATTCGGCGCTGGGGGAGCGGGCACACCGAGGCCATCATCACCAGGTCGCTGCCGACATCGCAGGCGTTCATCCTCGGTTGTGACTCCGCTGCGGTGATGGTCAATGCGTCGACCCGGTTCACCGACGGCGAGCAGTTCGGCTTCGGCGCCGAGATCGGCATTTCGACCCAGAAGCTGCACGCGCGTGGCCCGATGGGGCTGCCGGAGCTGACGAGTACGACGTGGGTCGTGCACGGAGACGGCCAGATCCGGACCTGAGGCGGGCAGCTCAGCCGGTGCAGGTCTTGAAGGTCGTGTGCAGGCCCGATGTCTCCAGCTGAGCCCGGCCGTTGCGGGTGGCTACCCACTGGCTGAGCGCGTTGTCGAAACGAGCAGCCGCGCCGGCGTCGTCCATGACCACCGTGTCGCGCAGACACCACGAATGATTGGCGACCCGCCACACCACGTATTGGTCGCCGGACCAGCCCACCAACGCACCCTGCATGCCCGTCGCGCCGATGCCATGCTCGAGCATCAACGCCAACCCGATGAACCCTAGGTCTCCGTGGTCGAGCGCGGAAGCATCGGCGGGCGGCACCGCGACGTGCGCGGGATCGTCGTTCGCGAAGTAGAGATTCGGCTCGACCAGCTGTTCGCTCGACGTGGGCGGATGCCGGTAGGCCGCGTTCAGTGCGCTGATGCCCCCGTGCGCGACGACGGCGTCAACGAACTGCGGGCCGATGGCGTAGGGAAAGCCGATGAGCTCCAGGACGACGCGGGGGACCGGTGGCGGCTTGGAGTTGCCACCTTCCTCGCGCTGCGCGAGTGCGCGATCGGCCGGCGACAGCGTCTTCTCGTAAGCCACCCGGGTGCGCTCGGCGTCACCCTCGGTCAATGCCGTGAAGGCGAGGCTGAGCTCCTGGTTCGACTTCGCCAGCTTCGGTCGGCGCAGACCGAACCACTGGTCGGTCAAGGCATGGGTCAGCTCGTGCGCGAGCACGGCGCGGACGCCCGGCGTCGCGCGGTGCCCGAGCACATACATGCGCTTGGTCTTGAAGTTGTAGAAGCCGAGAGTGCCCGAGTCCGTCGCTGTCTTGAACGCCTTGACCAGGTCGGCGCGCGGCGAGATGAGACCGAGTGTCGCGAACACCGCCTGTGACTTCTCGACCTCGAGCGGCTTCGGTGCCTTGTCGTGCGCGTGCAGCTTGGCCAGGAACGCCTTCTTGCCGAGCACCTCGAACGGCACCTTGTGCTTGAAGCGCAGCCCCCGCTCCTTCTCGACGAAGGCCTCGATCTGCGGCACAACCTGCTTCAGCGGCAGGACCCGGCTGGCAGCTGCGCTTGCCGACGGCGCTGCGGACGGCGCAGGCTTGTTGTGGCCGCCGGTGCACGCCGCCGCCGTGACCAGCGTGATCACGATCGCGGAGGCAGCCAGACGACGCACGACCCGCGACGATACGCCGGGCCTCTACTAGAATCTCGTTCTAATACGCCGCCGATGCTCCAGTCGGGAGAACCTCATGTCGCTGTTCAAATCACCCGACGACGTGCGTGCCCGGCTGGCCGAGACCGGTTACCTCGCCGACGATGCGATCGCGACGACCGTCTTTCTCGCCGACGCGCTCGGCAAGCCGCTGCTGGTCGAAGGGCCGGCCGGCACCGGCAAGACTGAGCTGGCCAAGGCGGTCGCCCAGTCGGCCGACGCGGGATTGGTTCGGCTGCAGTGCTACGAGGGTCTCGACGAGGCCCGGGCTCTCTACGAGTGGAACTACCGCAAGCAGCTGTTGCGGATCCAAGCGGCGGGCGATGGGCAGAAGTGGGAAGAGACCCACGACGACATCTTCAGCGAGGAGTTCTTGCTCTCCCGGCCGCTGCTGACCGCGATCCGGCAGGACGAGCCAACCGTGCTGCTCGTCGACGAGACCGACAAGGCGGATGTCGAGGTCGAGGGACTGCTGCTCGAAGTGCTGAGCGACTTCCAGGTCACCGTGCCGGAGCTCGGCACGATCGTCGCAACCCGTAAGCCCTTCGTCGTACTCACGTCCAACGCCACCCGCGAGTTGTCGGAGGCCCTCAAGCGACGTTGCCTGTTCCTGCACGTTGACTACCCCGACGCAGAGCGGGAGAAGGCGATCGTGCTCAGCCGGGTGCCGGAGGTTCCGGCCGCGCTCGCCGAACAGTTGGTCCGCACCGTCCGGACACTGCGTGCGCTCGAGCTCAAGAAGGCGCCGAGCATCGCGGAGTCGATCGACTGGGCCCGCACACTTATCGCGCTCGGCCTCGACACGCTCGACGAGTCGACGGTGGAGAGGACACTCGGGGTCGTCCTCAAGCACGCGTCCGACCACGCCCGCGCTGCCAAAGAGCTCGGGTTGAACTGATGCCCGGCCTGATCGACCGGCACGTCGAGTTCGTCGGCGCGCTGCGCACTGCCGGGCTGCCGGTATCGATGGCCGAGTCGCTCGACGCGACGCAGGCGATGGCGGCCGTCGACCTCGCCAACCGGGAACAGTTGCGGGCCGGTTACGCCGCGGCCCTGGTCAAGCGTCCGGCTCATCGCGCCGCCTTCGACCGGCTCTTCGACCTGTGGTGGCCGTCGGCGATCGGCGACGGCACCCCGTCGTACGACGCCGACGCAGCCGAGGGCGACGACCTCGAGGAGATCGATCCCGAGGACCTCGACGCGTTGCGGCAGATGCTTCGCGACGCCCTGCGCGACGCCTTGCTCTCCGGCGACGACGAGGCGATCCGGCGGTTGGCTCGGCAGGCGGTGAGCGGTCTCGGTCGGGCCGACACCCAGCCCGGTCGGCAGTCCTGGTTCACCTACCGGGTGCTGCGGGCGTTGTCGCCGGAGACGCTGCTCGCCTCACTGCTCGAGTCGGTGCTGGCCGGTCAGGAACGCGGCGGGCTTGCCGAGAAGGTTGCCCGGCAGATGCTGACCGAGCGGATCCGGCAGTTCGAGGAAGCGGTCGAGGCCGAGGTGCGCCGCCGACTCGCGGAGGACCGCGGCGTCGAGCAGATCTCCAAGACCGCGGTGAAACCGCTGATCGAACAGGTCGACTTCCTGCGCGCCTCCCGCGACGAGATCGCGGAGCTGCGCCGCAAGGTGTTCCCGCTGGCGCGACGGCTGGCCACCCGGCTCACGGCCAAGCGTCGGCTCGGCCGCGCCGGTCGACTCGACGTGCGCCGGACCGTCCGCGCGTCGCTGTCCTCCGGTGGTGTGCCACTGACGACGATTCACAAGCCGCACCGGCCGCACAAGCCGGAGCTCGTCGTGCTCTGCGACGTGAGCGGCTCGGTTGCGGCGTTCGCACACTTCACGGTGTTGCTCGCGTTCGCGTTGCGAGAGCAGTTCGCGAAGGTTCGCGTGTTCGCCTTCGTCGACACCTGCGACGAGGTGACGCGCTTCTTCGAGCGCGGCGACGACGTCGTCGATGCGCTGGCGCGACTGTCCAAAGAGGCCGATGTCGTGTGGTACGACGGGCACAGCGACTATGGCCACTCGTTCGAGGTGTTCGCGCAGAAGTGGCCGGACGCCATCACGCCGAAGACATCGCTGCTCATCCTCGGTGATGCCCGTAACAACTACCGTGCACAGTCGCTGCCGGCCCTTCGCTCGATCGTGCGGCACGCGCGGCACGCGTTCTGGCTCAATCCGGAGCCCATGCAGTACTGGGGATCCGGTGACTCCGCCGCGCGCGGGTACGGCGAGATCCTGCCGATGATCGAGTGCCGCAACGCCGCGCAGTTGCAGGAATTCGTCGAAGGACTCCTACCTGTCTGAGCTGCGCCGCTGCCGTTCCTGGACAGCTCACGCCGGTAGCCTTTCGGAGTGACTCAGCGCCGAGTGGGAGTGATGGGCGGGACCTTCGATCCCATTCATCACGGGCACCTCGTGGCAGCGAGTGAAGTGGCCGGCCGCTTTGCGCTCGACGAGGTTGTCTTCGTGCCGACCGGGCAGCCGTGGCAGAAGACCGACGCAGAGGTGTCTCCTGCGGAGGACCGCTATCTGATGACCGTGATCGCGACCGCCTCCAACCCGCGGTTCTCGGTCAGCCGGGTCGACATCGATCGGTCCGGGCCGACCTACACCACCGACACCTTGCACGACCTGCGCGAGCGGTTCGGGCTCACGACCGAGCTCTTCTTCATCACCGGCGCGGACGCCCTCGCGCAGATCCTCGGCTGGCATCGCAGTGACGAGTTGTTCGAGCTCGCGCATTTCGTCGGCGTCACCCGGCCGGGACATCACCTGAGTGACCCGGGTTTCCCGGCCGGAAAGGTCAGCCTGGTCGAGGTCCCGGCGCTGGCGATCAGCTCCACCGACTGCCGGGAGCGGGTCGCCAAGGAGGAGCCGGTTTGGTACCTCGTGCCGGACGGCGTCGTGCAATACATCACCAAGCGCCGGCTCTACCAGGCGGCGGACTAGTGGCGGGCAAGCGTCGGCGGGGGCGTTCCCCGCAGCCCAATGTCATCCAAGGGCCGGTTGTCACCACGAGCAAGACTCGTCGCGAGTTACGCGCCGAACGGCGCCGACAGAAGCGGCGTCGGCTGGGTGCCGTCGGCATCGCCGGCGTGGTCGCCGGGGGATTGGTCGTCGCGGCGGCGGTCGGATTCGGCGTACACCAGGCGACGTCGGGTGGCCATGCGAAGCCGCAGGGTCAGACAACACTGCTGTTGTCTGTCACCGGTTCGGATGGCACCGCGACAGAGACGGCGCTTCTTGCTCACGACGACCGGACGCATCACGGAGTCGAGCTTCTGATCCCCGCGCGCCTGCTGACGGAGGTGTGTGGTTTCGGTAATCAGCAGCTCGGTCAGATCCTGGCGCTGCCAAACGGTCAGGAGCTGTCGCGAACAACCGTCGGAAGCCTGCTCGGTGGTGCAACGGTTGACGGCTCGTGGGTGTTGTCGACCGCGCAGCTCGCGAAGCTCGTCGACGCCGTCGGTGGCATCACTGCCGATGTCGACGTCGACGTGATTCAACAGCGGGCCGACGGCAGCCGCGTCCTCGTCGTCGGCAAGGGAGCGCAGCAGCATCTCACCGGTGCGCATGCGATTGCCTACGCGACCTATCTGCGCGCCGGCGAGGACGCGCTCGCCAACCTCGTCCGCCTCCAGAACGTCCTCGATGGCATCGAGGCAGCACTGCCGCGCGGCACGTCGGCGGTCGCCAAGATCGTGCAGTCGCTCGGCACCGGCGCTGCTTCCTCGTTGGGTGTGTCCCGCCTCGCAGATCTACTCGTGGGTCTTGCCGCGGATGCCCGGCACGACAACGTGCTTCCCACCGCGCTTCCGGTGGTCAAGATCGATTCCGGCAGCGCGCAGGCGTCGTACCGGGTGGACACCCAGCAGACGACGTCATTCGTCGATGCCAACCTCGCGGCGTCGCTGCCGACGTCGGCGCGCGCCGCGCGCAAGCGTGTCTTCGTACAGAACGGCGTCGGCACGCCCGGCCTCGCTGTGACGGCCTGCTCCCGGTTGGTGACGGCGGGCTACGCGTTCGCCGGGAGCGGCAACGCGCCGACATTCGGCTATCCGACGAGCAAGGTGCTGGTCTTCGACCACTCCGTTGCGTCGGCCGAGCTCGGCAACAGCGTTGCGAGTGCGCTTCGGCTGCCCGAAGCAGATGTTGCCGTGTCGAGCACCGGGCAGAACGTTGCGGACGTCCTCGTCATTCTCGGGAAGGATTACAAGCCGTGACCGCGTCCCCCCGGAGCATCGAGCTCGCCGAAGCTGCTGCGTCGGCGGCCGCCGACAAGCTGGGGACTGAGCTCATGATCCTCGACGTGAGCGATCAGCTGGTCATCACCGACTGCTTCGTCTTGGCCGCCGCACCGAACGACCGGCAGGTCAAGGCGATCGTCGACGCGGTCGAGGAGCGGCTGCTCGGGCTCGGTGCCAAGCCGGTACGACGAGAAGGCGAACGCGAGGGTCGTTGGGTGCTGCTCGACTACGTCGACATCGTCGTGCACGTGCAGCACAGCGAAGAACGCACCTACTACTCACTCGAACGGTTGTGGAAGGACTGCCCGACGTTGCCGTTGCCGGCTGACGCGATCACGCCCAGCGGACGCGCGGGCGCCGGAGGCGAGTCGTGACCACCGGCCGCATCCGGCGCGTCGTCCTGCTGCGACACGGCCGGACCGAGTGGAACGCAACCGGTCGCTTCCAGGGTCAGCTCGATGCACCGCTCGACGTCATGGGCAAAGCACAGGCGATCGCAGCCGCAGTCGCGGTCGCACCGATGCAGCCGGACGCGATCGTCAGCTCCGACCTCGGCCGGACGGCCGACACCGCCGCTGCAGTCGCTGCCGAGACGGGACTGGACGTCGTCCTCGATCCGCGGCTGCGCGAGATCAACCTCGGGCTGTGGCAGGGGCTCACCAGGGCCGAGGCGCGGGAACGTTTCCCGGAGGAGTACGAAGGCTGGCAGGCCGGTGAGGACCGGCGGCGTGGCGATGGCGAAACGTATGCCGAGGTCGGCGCCCGCGCGAGCGAATGCGTCATCGAGTGGCTCGACCGGCTCGGCGCGGGCGCGACGCTCCTTGCGGTGACGCACGGCGGCACTGCCCGCGCCACGATCGGCACGATGCTCGGCTTCGACCCCGATCTCTACTGGCGGCTGGCGCCGCTCGGCAACTGCCGGTGGTCGCTGCTCGCCGACATCGGCCGCGGCTGGCGGCTCGAGGAGCACAACGCGGGCAGCCCGCCGGAGGAGGAGACCGGCGACGACGCCCGCTGAGCCGCCGCCTACGCCAGCATTTGTGCGTACATGCCCGTTTTGCCCTCCACCGAACGGACGTGCGGAGTTGCTCCGCGAGCACCTGCGCCGCAACCGCGACGACTGCCGAAGACCTTGTTGGACCTGAAATGGGTCCGCGGGGAGGCTTTGATCCGCGCCGGGTAACCGGTCACCTGGTCTGTTTCGGCAGACACCGGGCGCGGGGAGCCAGTGGTGAGACCGGCCCTGTCGTTTGCGACAGGAGCTGGCATGTCCTTGACCCAGAGCAGCCACCGGCGACGGGGGTCCGTGGTTACCGCGGCCTTCCT
>DATBDO010000062.1:0-27811 GCA_036269855.1 Mycobacteriales bacterium | reverse complement strand
GGTCGCATTGTCGTTGTTCGCGTTCGACGTGTTGCACCTCGACGGCGCCGACCTGCTTGATCTACCCGGCTCGGAACGGCATGCCGCACTCGCCGCGGCGGTGCCGGAGTCGCTGCGGATCCCGCGGATAGAGACCAACGGCGCCGACCAAGCACAGGCGTTCTTCGCAGACGCGATCGCCCGCGGTCACGAAGGCGTTGTTGTCAAGTCGCTGACGGCGCCGTACGAAGCCGGCCGCCGCGGCGCGGGCTGGCTCAAGGTCAAGCCGGTGCACACCCTCGACCTCGTCGTCCTCGCGGCGGAGTGGGGACATGGCCGGCGTCGTGGCTTGCTCTCCAACCTGCATCTCGGCGCACGTGACCCGGACGGCGGTTTCGTGATGCTGGGCAAGACCTTCAAGGGCATGACCGACGAGTTGCTGCGCTGGCAGACCGAGCAGTTCCTGCAGTTGGAGACCGCACGCAACGACTGGCAGGTGTTCGTCCGGCCGGAGCTCGTCGTGGAGATCGCCTTCGACGGTGTGCAGACCTCACCGCGCTATCCGGGCGGCGTCGCGCTGCGGTTCGCGCGCGTCGTGCGCTACCGCGACGACAAACGCCCGGACGAAGCCGACACCATCGACACCGTCCGGGCGTTCCTGTCCTGACCTCAGACGTCGCGGCGACGCAGCGCGACGGCAGCGGCGATCAGCGCCGCGACTGCGTAGAGACAGAAGACGGTGAAGCCCACCCATGGCGACAGGCTCGAGGAATCGGGCCGCACTTGCATGAGTGCCTGCCCGGCGCTGCTCGGCAGGTACTTGTCGATGGGGTCGGCCCAGCTGCTGGGCAGGAAGTGGACCACCACCGGCGCGACGAACAACAGCCCGAACAGCGACGCGATGCCGCCGGCTGTGTTGCGGATGAGTGCACCGAGCGCCAGGCCGAGGACACCGACGACGGTCACGTAGAGCGCCGCACCAATGACCGCTCGGGTCACGTTCGGCTGACTGAACGACGTCTGGATGTGCTGACGAGTCAGGATCGACTGGCCGATGGCGAACGCAGCCAGTGCCGCCGGGATCGTCAGCACCAACGTGACACTGCCGAAGACGAGGACCTTGGCCCAGAGCACGGCGAGCCGACGCGGCACCGCGCACATCGTGGCTCGGATCATGCCGGTCGCGTACTCGCCGGTGACGACGAGCACGCCCAGCACCCCGATGGCGAGCTGTGCGAGGAACACGCCCGCGAGGCTCACACCCGTCGGGTCGAAGTTGGCCAGGTCGTTGGGGTCGTGCGGGGGCCAGTGATGGACGACCACCTCCGGGACCAGCGCGGAGAGGCCGAGGATGAACACCACGGCGAGGAGCAGCGAGATGACCGTGGACCGCAACGACCGCAGCTTGGTCCACTCCGAGCGGATGACCCGAGCCTGCGTGACGCGCTGCTCGGGCAGTTGAGGCGGCGAGACGCTGATGGCGGTGGCGGTCACCGGGCACCTCCGGTGGACCCGGTGGTCGGTGACGCGTGGAACTCGACCGTGTCGGCCGTCACATCCATGAATGCCTCCTCGAGCGAGGCCTGCTGCGGCGCCAGCTCGAGCAGGGTGAGGCCGGCGCGGGCGGCCATGACGCCGATCTGGTCGCTCGTCAGGCCCGCGACGACCAGACCGCCGTCAGCCTCGTTGATCGTGACGTCCGGACCGGACAGCAGCGCGCGCATCGCCTCCGGGTCCGTCGTACGCACCCGAACCAAGTTGCGGGAGGCGCCGGCCACGAACTCCTCGACACTGGTGTCGGCGATCAGCCGACCCCGGCCGACGACGATCAGATGTTGCGCGGTCAGCGCCATCTCGCTCATGAGATGCGACGAGACGAAGACCGTGCACCCGTCGGCGGCCAGCCGCTGCAGGAGCTGCCTGATCCACCTGATGCCTTCGGGGTCGAGCCCGTTGACGGGCTCGTCGAGAACGTAGGTCTGCGGGTCACCGAGAAGCGCGGTCGCGATCCCGAGGCGCTGCCCCATGCCCAGCGAGAACCCCCCGACGCGCTTGCGCGCCACCTCCGCCAATCCGACTGCCTCGACCACCTCGTCGACCCGGGAGCGCGGGATCCCGCACGTCTGCGCAATGGCCAGCAGATGGTTGTACGCCGTCCGGCCGGTATGCACCGCACGCGCTTCCAGCAGTGCTCCGACTTCATGCAGCGGCGCGGGGTGGTCGCGATAAAGCTTGCCGTTGACCGTCACCCGGCCCCGAGTCGGTGCGTCGAGCCCGAGGATCATCCGCATCGTCGTCGACTTGCCGGCACCGTTGGGACCGAGGAATCCGGTCACCACGCCGGGCTCGACGGTGAAGCTCAGGTCGTCGACGGCGAGCTTGTCGCCGTAGCGCTTGGTCAGCCCCTCCGCCTGGATCATGGTCGGAGTCTGCCTGGCATACCTGGCAGTTTGCTGAGCGCCGGTGTCAGCCTGTCAAGAGCTGCAGGAGCTGGCCGAGCTCGTCGCCCGACTGCGTCGGAACGATGTAGCCCTCCTGCTTCTCGATCTCGTCGATGTTGTCGAGGATGTCCTCGGCGGTGGGCAGCTTGTCCTTGCCGGCGTACCAACCCTTGGCCAGGCCCACGAAGATGCGCGCGTAACGCCCGCCTGCGGCCGAGAACGTCTCGTGCGTGAAGGTGCACTGCTCCGACGCCAGGAACACGACCATCGGGGTGACGCCCTCCGGGTCGAGAACCTTGGCGAAGTCGCCGAGCAGCTCCTCGGTCATCCGGGTGCGCGCGACCGGGGCGATGACGTTGCTCAGGATGTTGGCCTTCGCGCCCTCGATGGCCAGCACGTTGGACAAACCGACGAGGCCCATCTTTGCTGCGCCGTAGTTGGCCTGCCCGAAGTTGCCGAAGATGCCGGAGTTGGACGACGTGTGCACGAACCGGCCGTAGTTGTTGTCCTTCATCACCTTGAAGGCCGGCTGGGACACGTGGAACGCGCCCTTCAAGTGCACGTCGATGACGGCGTTGAGGTCGTCCCACGTCATCTTCGCGAACGACTTGTCCCGCAGGATGCCGGCGTTGTTGATGACTATGTCGACCTTGCCGAAGCTGTCGACCGCGGTCTTGACGATGCTCTCGCCGCCTTCAGGGGTAGCGACCGAGTCGTGGTTGGGGACCGCCTCGCCACCGGCAGCCTTGATCTCGTCGACGACCTTTTGCGCGGCCGAGTCGCTGCCGCCTTGACCATCGACCGAGCCACCGAGGTCGTTGACGACGACCTTCGCGCCCCGCTTGGCGAGGTCGAGCGCGTAGGTCCGGCCGAGGCCGCCACCAGCACCGGTGACGATCGCTACCCGGCCGTCGAAAGAGATCTCCGCCACGTTGTTCTCCTGAATTCAAAGGAAGTCGTCGCTCGAAATTGTGCCTGATGCGAAACTGCCGGGGTGCACCGGCGTAGCGCTCCGCCCATGGTCGGCCGGGCGCCCCTGTGGGCAGGTGCGCTGGGCTCCCAGTTCACCGCTGCCTGGCTCGTCGTCAGCGGCGATGCACACGAGGGCGAGTACGACGTCCCTGCGTTCGCGGCGTTCTCGACGCAGATGATGCTGAGCCTTGCCTGGCTGCTGCTGTTCTTCCGCCTCCGCCGGCCGGCGCTCGCACTCGTCGACATCTCGGTGCTGTGGCTGGCGACGGCGTTCACCGTCCGCGAGTTCGCCCGCAAACACCACATCGCTGCCGCACTGGTGCTGCCCTACCTCGCCTGGGTCAGTTACGCGGCTCTGGTCAACGTCCGGGTTTGGTGGCGCACCCGCTGACGTTCAACGCGGGCTGACCGACCAGCGTCTGTGGTCGAGCGACGGCATGCGCTTTCGACATTCGTCGACCCTGGCCATGTCTACGTCTGCGACGACATGGCCGGCGCGTTCGCCGAGCGACGCGATCACCACGCCGAAGGGGTCGACGACCATTGCCCGCCCTGCATAGGCCGGCGCCGGCTGGTCGGCGGCCGCGACATAGACGACGTTCTCGATGGCTCGGGCGCGCACGAGCGTCGTCCACTGGTCCTCCTTCAGCGGTCCGGCTACCCACGCCGAAGGAACAGCGATGAGGTCGCAACCGTCGTCGACCAAAGCGCGCGTCAGCTCCGGGAACCGAAGGTCGTAGCAGGTCATGACACCGACGGTCATGTCCGCGCAGCGGAACACCAGCCGGTCCTCGGGACGGCCCGGCTCGAGCCGGTCGGACTCCATCCAGCCCAGCGCGTCGAACAGGTGCTGCTTGCGATAGCGGCCGACGAGCTCGCCGTCCGCGCCCACCGCCACGACCGTGTTGTAGGCGCGGGACGGGTCGCCCTCAACCGGCTCGAACATGCCCGCGAGGACCGTCACCGAACCGCGCCGCGCGGCGTCCAGCAGCCCCGTGACGAATGGCCCGTCCAGCGGCTCTGCCACCGGTGCGAGCGGCAGGTCCGGGGTGCCGAAGCCGTGCATAGCCGCCTCGGGCGCCACGACGAGCTGCGCGCCCTCCCCCGCCAACGCCTCGACGCCGGCGACGACGGCCGCGAGGTTCGCAGCCTTGTCCTCGCCCGCCGCGACCTGCAGCAGCCCCACGCGCATGCAGGTACTGTCCCATTTCATGGGCCGGGGATCGATCTTCGTCACGGGTGCAAGCACTGGGATCGGCCGGGCGACCGCAGAGCGGCTCGCGCGCGCCGGCTACGACGTCATCCCCGGTCTGCGCCGACCGGACGCGTTGCCGGATCCCGTCAAGGAACCGGTGACGATCGACCTCGCCGATCCCGACTCAATCGGTCCGGCCACGCAGCAGGTCCTGGACCGCGCCGACGGAAAGCTCGTCGGGCTCGTCAACAATGCCGGCTACACCGTCAGCGGACCGTGCGAGTCGCTCGACGCGGACGACTGGCGCGCCCAGTTCGAGGTCAACCTGTTCGGGCACATCGCGGTCACGGGGGCGTTGCTGCCGGCGCTGTTGGCCAACCACGGCCGCGTCGTCAACGTCGGGTCCATCGGCGGGCGGATGTCCTCGCCGTTCATCGGTCCCTACAACGCGTCAAAGTTCGCCGTCCGCGCGTGGACCGACGCGATGCGCATGGAGCTGGCACCACATGGCGTGCGAGTAGCCCTCATCGAGCCGGGGTCGATCGACACGCCGTTGTGGCAGAAGGGCAACGAGCTTGCCGACGCGCAGCTCGCGAAACTCACTGACGAGCAGCGGACGCGCTACGCGCGGCAGATCGCCGGCGCGCGCAAGGCCGCGGACTTCGCGGCCGGTCACGGCATCTCCCCGGATCGATGCGCAAAGGTCATCGAACACGCGCTGACCGCACGCCGGCCGAAGGGGCGCTATCTGGTGGGCAGCGACGCGCGCGTGCAGGCTGCCCTATCGATGCTGCCGGTCAGCGTCTCGGACCGCATGATGGGCGCCCTGCTCCGCCGGCTGAGCAAGTCGTCCTGAAACGCAGGTCGTCGTGGGCCACACGTTGTCCGAGCCGCTCGTCGAGCGAATGCGCGGCTTCGGCACGACGATATTCGCGGAGATGACCGCGCTGGCGCAGCAGACCGGCGCGGTCAACCTCGGCCAGGGCTTCCCCGACACCGACGGACCCAACGCGATGCTCGAACAGGCCGTGGAGGCCATTCGCGGGGGGCTCAACCAGTACCCGCCCGGACCCGGGCTTCCACCGTTGCGGCAAGCCATCGCCGCGCACCGAAAGGCGCGCTACGGGCTCGCCTACGACCCGGACACCGAAGTGCTGGTCACCGTCGGTGCGACAGAGGGCATCACCGCATCGATCCTCGCGCTGTGCGAGGCCGGCGACGAGGTCGTCCTGCTCGAGCCCTACTACGACTCCTACGCAGCCGCGATCGCACTGGCCGGCGCCGTACGACGTCCCGTCCCGTTGCGGCCGGCGAGTCCCGGCGGCCGCTTCACCTTCGACCCTGATGACCTGCGCAAGGCGGTCAGCGAACGCACCCGTTTGCTCCTCATCAACTCGCCCCACAACCCCACCGGCACGACATTGACAGTTGAAGAGCTCCAGATCATCGCGGATGTCGCCATCGACCACGACCTGGTCGTCCTCACCGACGAGGTCTACGAACACCTGACGTTCGACGACGTACGCCACGTTCCGATCGCGACGTTGCCAGGCATGCGCGAGCGGACCGTCAGTGTGTCCAGCGCCGGCAAGACGTTCAGCGTCACAGGGTGGAAGGTCGGCTGGGTATGCGCACCGGCTGCGCTGACCCGCGCCGTCATGACCGTGAAGCAGTTCACGACGTTCACGCACAGTGGAGCGATGCAGCTCGCCGTCGCGCACGGGCTCCTGCGTGAGATGGAGTGGGTCGAAGCGCTCCGCTCGTCCTTGCAGCTGCGGCGCGACCGGCTCGGCGCCGGCCTCGCGACCGTCGGGTTGACCGTGCACGTGCCGGAGGCGACCTACTTCATCATCGGCGATGTTCGGCCGCTCGGCCTCGACGACGGTGAGGCGTTCGCCCGCGCGTTGCCACACGAGGGCGGCGTCGTCGGCATCCCCGTCGGTGTCTTCTGTGACGACGCCGAGGTCGGCAAACCGTTCGTGCGCTTCGCGTTCTGCAAACGCGATGACGTCCTCGACGAGGCCGTCGATCGGTTAGTGAACTACGCCGGCCGCCGCCACCGCTGAGGGCATAGTTTGGGCCGATGCCGACCGGACGATCGCACCGCAACGCACCGATCCTGCTCGAGCTCGACCTGAGCCAGCCGCTCATCGAGCAGGAGCCCGGCGATCCGGTCGGCAAGATCCGATCGCGGGGCAAGCCCCGGTTGCGGCCGATCCTGCGCACGCTGCACGAGGCCGGCGAGGACACGCGGGTCGTCGGGCTGATCGCCAAGCTCGGCGACCGCACCATGACGCTGTCGCGGGCGGAGGAGATCCGCGACGCCGTGCGCGCCTTCGCGGCCACGGGCAAGCCGACCGTCGCCTGGACTGACACGTTCGGGGAGTCGGGCACCGGAACGGTGCAGTACTTCCTCGCAACGGGCTTCGCCGAGATCTGGTTGCAGCCGACCGGCGAACTCAACCTGCTCGGCGTCGCCGCGGAAGTGCAGTTCCTGCGCGGCGTTCTCGACAAGCTCGGTGTAGAGCCACAGCTCGGTCAGCGCTACGAATACAAGAACGCCGCCGATCGCATCATGCAGCGGGAGTTCACCCCCGCGCATCGCGAGGCGTCCGACCGGCTCGTCGCATCCGCCTGGGAACAGGTAGTCGACGCCGTTGTCTCCGCGCGCGGGTTGGGGGCGGACGACGTGCAGTCCGCGACCGACCAAGCGCCGCTGTTCGCCGACGATGCCCAGAAGGCCGGCTTGGTGGATCGCCTCGGCTACCGCGACGAGGTCTATGCCGAGGTCCGGCGCCGGGTCGGTGGCGACGTCAGGCTGCTGTTCGCGGAGCGGTGGACGCCGCAACGCCGGCCCGCGGCCAAGGTGATGCACATCGTGCAGCAACGATCCGCCCCCGGCGTCGCCCTCGTCGAGGGCTACGGCGGCATCGTCACCGGCAAGTCGCGCCGCGCGCCGTTGCAAGGACCCGTGATGGGCAGCGACACGATCTGCGCCACATTGCGCGCCGCCGCCGCAAACGACAAGGTGCGCGGGGTTCTCTTCCGAGTCGACTCCCCCGGCGGCTCGGCGATCGCCTCCGACAGCATCTGGCGTGAGGTGCAGTGCGTGCGCGACGCCGGCAAACCGGTGGTCGTGTCGATGGGCGCCGTCGCCGGCTCCGGTGGTTACTACGTCGCGTGCTCCGCAGACGTCATCGTCGCGACCCCGGCGACACTGACCGGTTCGATCGGCGTCGTCGGTGGCAAGGCCGTCACGGCCGGACTCTCCGAGCGGATCGGGCTCGGCTACGGCGCCGTACACCGCGGTGACCATGCCCTCATGTACTCCCGGCATCAGGGCTTCGACGACGGCGAACGCGAACGGCTCGAGGCTTGGCTCGACCGGATCTACGCGGATTTCACAGGCAAGGTTGCCGACTGCCGGGGCATGAGCGTGGACGCGGTCCGCGAGGTCGCGAAGGGTCGGGTCTGGACCGGCGCCGACGCGCTCGGCATCGGCCTCATCGACGCCGTCGGCGGATTTCGCGACGCGCTCGCGATCGCCCGCGAGCGGGCGGGGCTGCCGGCAGACGCGCCGCTACGTCCGGCCGTGTCCGTGCCGACACTGGCGAAGCTGAAGCCCGCGACCTCGTCGGAGGACCCCCGCGCCGCGGCAGTCGCGGCATCGGTCTGGACGGACGGCTGGGGTGGCTTCGGTGCTCTGGCCGCCGCGGCCGCCTGGCCCGCGCTCGGCCCCCTGACGATGCCGGACGTGCGGCTCGGCTGACAGCCGGCGCTCTAGTCGGCGAGCGTCGCCGTCACGAGGGAGGCAAGGTCGCGTACCGCCTCCCGATCCTCCCGCGACGGCGCGCCAACGATCTCGATGGCAGGTCGCACCTGCTGCCACTGGAGGCCACCGGTGATGGCCTCCAACGCTCGGACGGCGCCGGCGAGGTCGAGGTTGCCGTGCACCCAGGCACCGAACGGGCGTCCGCGGGTGGCCTCGAGGCACGGGTAATAGATGGTGTCGAAGAAGTGCTTCATCGCGCCGGCGAGATATCCGATGTTGGCCGGCGTCGCCAGCAGGTAGCCGTCGGCCTCCAAGGCGTCGACGACGGCCGCGGTGAGAGCAGGGCGGACCACGAGCTCGACCGATCCGTCGTTGGCCTCGGGGTCACGGCAGCCGTCGAGCGCCGCTTCGAGCAGCTCCTGCATGGCGGGTGACGGAGTGTGGTGAACGACCAGCAGCCGTGGCACCCGACCAGTCTGAAGGACAGCAGTTTCCTCGATACACCTGTACCGACGGCGACCTCGCCACGACAATGGCCGGGATGACGCCCGAGATCTTCCGGGAGAGTCTCGTCGCTGCCAAGAACGGTGACGAGACGGCGTTCACCATGCTCTTCCGGTTCGCCCAGCCCGCCGTACTCCGCTATCTGCGCGTGATGGGCCGGGATCGGGCCGAGGACATCGCCGGCGACACCTGGGTGCAGGTGGTACGCGGGCTGGCCTCATTCCAGGCAGAGGAGCCGCAGGCGTTCCGCGCCTGGGTCCTCAGCATCGCCCGGCATCGCTGGCTGGACGACCAGCGAGCGCGCGGACGGCGCCCTGAGGTGATCGCCCAGGAGGTGCCGGACCAGCCGGGCCGCCACGACGTCGCGGCGACGGTCGACGAGATGATGAGCACCGAGTCCGCTTTGGCCCTGATCGCCCGACTTCCACGAGATCAGGCCGAGGTGGTGACGCTCCGCTACATCGCCGACCTGGACGTCGCCGCCACCGCGGCCACGCTCGGCAAGGAGCCAGGCGCAGTACGCGTCCTCGCCCACCGGGGATTGCGGCGGCTGGAGAAACTGATCCACGACAAGGTCCCTACGGAGCACAGGTAATGGGGCAACTCGGGCGCCGAGCTGTAACGGAATCCGCCGCGGCGGCGGTTGGAGGGGTGAGATGACCGATCACATGCACGTGGACGACCCTGCGGTCGCCGCTGTCCTCGCTGCCGCCGCTGCCCCGGCGGAAGGCCCCGTGCCGGGCGAGGCGGAGGCGCTGATGGCGTTCCGCAGCGTGCATCACCCTCGTCGGAGGATCCACATGTCGAAGTACTCAGAGAAGGCGAAGCTGATCGCCGCCGCCGTGTTCGGCGGCGTCGTGGTGATCAGCGGCGCGGCGACAGCCGCGACCGGCTCGCTGCCTCTTGTCAGCCATGGCCACTCCCACCCCCACCCGGCCACGTCGCACACCCCAGACGCGACCGACGACAACCAGGGTGACGACGTCACGGACTCGACCGACACGTCGACCACCGACAGCACTGACGCCTCCACCAACGCCAACAACGACCACGGTTCGCTGGTCTCCGGCACCGCGCACAGCGCGACCGGTCACAAGGGCGGGACCGTCTGCAAGGTCGCATCCGCCGGCAAGTGCATGCCCGACAACGGCCAGTCCGGCGCCGACACGCACGGCAAGGCCCACCAGAACACCAACGCCACGACCCACCGGCAGAACACCCTCACGACGCACGGCAAGGCCCACCAGAACACCAACGCCACGACTCACCGGCAGAACACCACCACGCACGGTCAGGCGCACCTCGCCACGCACGGCAAGTCCCAGTCCCACAGCTGATCGACACGCAGCGCCGCGACCTCGCCTGAGCGTCGCGGCGCTCGCTGTGTGCCGGCCCTCGCGACTACCAGCGGCCAGGTGAGCTCCTCGCCCGGCTGCCTGGCCGCTGGTTACACCGTCGCGACGAGAGAATCATCCGGTGCCCGAAGGCAGGTGGTTCGACAACGTCCGCGGCCGGCGACTAGTAGCTGTCGTCGCCGTTGCGGTCGCGGCAGCCACCGGCGTCGGTTTCGGGGTTCACGCCTTGCTGCGCACGGTCACCCGGCCGGCACCGGCCTGCACGGTCGGCACCGGTGACGCGGCGCTTCTGCTCGCTCCCGACCAGGCCGAGGACGCCGCCACCATCGCGGCCGTCGCCAAACGCCTCGGCCTACCGGATCATGCCGTCACCATCGCGCTGGCGGCCGCGCTCCAGGAGTCGAAGCTCCACAACTACCCGTTCGGCGACCGCGACTCCCTCGGGCTGTTCCAGCAGCGTCCCAGCCAGGGCTGGGGCCGACCGGTGCAACTGCTCACCCCCGCCTACGCCGCGGAGGCGTTCTACCGGCACCTCGCTCGCGTGGACGGTTGGCAGACACTGCCGGTGGCGGCGGCCGCCCAAGCGGTGCAGCACAGCGCCGATGGAGCCGCCTATGCCCAATGGGAAGAGGACGCCCGCTCGATGGCCCGGGCGCTCACGGGCGAGATCGCGCAGGGCATGGCCTGTCGCTACCCCACCCCCGCGCAGGCGAGAGGAGCGGCGCTGGTGGCACTGGCCGATCAGGAGCTGGGTCCCGGCGTACTGAAGCGAACCGACGGGACGCTTGCCCAGGACTGGACGGTTGCCGAATGGCTCGTCGGCCACGCCTACGGCTACGGCCTCGTCAGTGTCAGTGTCCGCGGACAGCGGTGGACCAACGACGGCGAATGGCACGAGGACGGGCACGCGAGCGATTCTCCGTCGTACCAGCTTGCGACCCCGCGGTCCTGACGCATCCGGACGACGACATGGCGGCAGCTGTGACGGGATCGGCGCGCAGCTCAATCAGCCACATTTGGGGTGACGGAGTAGTAAGGTCCGCGTTGCCGGTTGCTTCGCTGGGGGAACCACCGCGCTTCGGGGGTGCGTTATGCAACAACGCCGTCTCGCCACCCGCGCCATTCGCCGCATCGAGCGATACCGCGGGTCTTCACTCGCCGGGCGAAGTGCGTGCCGATTCGCACCGACGTGCTCGCACTACGCCGAGGAGGCATTGCTCACCCGGCGCCTGCCGGTCGCGGTGCTCCTCATCGTCTGGCGACTGTTGCGATGCAACCCGTTCATGCATAACCGAATCGCCGACCCGGTGCGTCGTTCGCGTCGTTGGCGTCTGCGCCCGAACACCATCCCGACGGTGTTCGCGATCCTTGCATTGAGCGGGTTCGTCGTGGTCGTCACGGACGGCGTCGCGGAGGCCGTCGGCGTCAGCAACGGCTGCACCGCAACGATCAACACGGTGCCGGTGGACAAGTTGGACTTCAACAACGCCCTCGTCGTGCACAAGGGCGAGAGTGTTCACTTCATCGGCACGGTGCCGCCGAGCGTGCAGGGCGTGCCCAAGTCCCAGTTGACGAGCAACACCCACATCGACGTGGAGCTCGTCAAAGACGTCTTCAAGGTCACGTCGTCGGATCACCCAGGACATGGACCGATCTGGGGCGGCAACCAGAACGTCGACAAGTACTTGAAGTACGGCGTCGGCGTCTACCACGTCATCGGCAGGGCGGACGGGTCACCAGGTTGGTCGTGCAGCGGTGACGCCTATGTCGAGCTCAGGGACGGCAATGCGCTCACCAAACCGGTTGGCGAGGCCGCTGGAGGTCTCACGCTCATCGGTCTGCTCGGGGTGGCATACGCATCGAAAGCGCCGGCGCCGGATGCACCGAGCGGCGCGGTCATCGCGACGAACGAGGATGACGCGGAGGGCGAGGACCTGGCGTCCGACATGATCGCCACCGGCGACAGCTACTGGGCCAGCATCGGCTGCCTCATTCTCATCGTCATCGCCATCGGAGCGGCTTTCGTCGGCGGAGGTTTCGGCGCGGCGGCGATCGGTGGCCCCGGTCTAACCCGGCCCCGAACCGGGCGCGTCTGGTCGCACGGACACCCGATCCTCGGCTTCATCAGCGGCCTGCTCATGGGCATCGGCATCACGGTGCTGCTGCAACAGTTCGCCGTATGGCCGTTGACGATCGTCACCGCCATTGTCTTCCCGATCGTGATCGCCGTGATCTGCGCTCTACGGGCATGGCTCGGCAAGGCCTACAAATTGGGTCGGGCCTGACGCGCCGGGACGGATACGGTGCCGGTCATGACCACATGGACGGCACCGGAGATCGACCGCACCGATCCTGACCGGATCAGCGGCGAACGCGAGTCGTTGCAGCAGTGGCTCGACTATCAGCGCTCGACGCTGGTGATGAAGTGCACGGGGCTGACCGCCGAGCAGCTCAAGCAACGGTCGGTGCCGCCATCGCGACTGTCGTTGCTCGGACTTGTGCGACACATGACCGAGGTCGAGCGATGGTGGTTCCGGATGCACGCGAGGCAGGAAGACCTCACGTTCCCCTACGACCCGGACTCCGTCGGACTCGACTTCGAGGACGTCGACGGCGCTGATGCCGCTGCCGATCTCGAGGCGTTCACCGCGGAGTGTGCGATGTCGGACGCGGCTGTCCGCGACATGTCCCTCGACGACGTCGTACCCAGTCGCGGCGACCATCCCGAGCGCACCCGTGACATCCGCTGGATCTATGTGCACATGATCGAGGAATACGCTCGGCACAACGGTCACGCCGACCTCGTCCGCGAAACGATCGACGGTACGACGGGCGACTAGCCCGCAAGCCAGACCTGTCGAGTGCGACTTCCGCCCGTTCGAGGACCGCGTGATCTTCGCCGCTGTGCACACTTTTACGGCGTGTCGCGCCCGAATCCGGTCGCAGCCGCGAAGATCAGCCCAGAGAAGAGCGCCGGGTTAGGCGTCGTAGTCGAGCGCGCCGTCGATGTCGGCGTAGATCTGCATGCCTACCGGTCGGCGCATCTCCTCGGCAAGATGACCGAGCAGACCTGCGGTGCGTGCCAGGAGCGCGAACCCGCGCAGGATCGACGGTGGGAACCCGAGGTCGGCTAGCGCTGCCCCGCACACGCCGGCGCCGTTGAGCGGGAGTGTCTTCCCGAGGATCTCCGGGTGCACACGGCCGATCGCGGCAAACAAGTGCAAGTGCGGGCCGGTCACGCCTTCCTCGTCGGCGATGCGGTAGATCACCGGCGTCCGTGGGTCGCCGTTCTTGTGCACCGGATGACCCAGGCCCGGCACGAACCGGCCGGCCGCCTGCTGTCGCTCGACGGCCGTGCGCGCGAGCTCGTCCCAGCCGGCATCGTCGGTGGGCAACGCCCCGTCGTGGGTTGCGATCGTGTCGGCAAGGAACCGCCCGGCGTCCTCGGTCACACCGAGAAAACGTGAGCCACCGCCAAGCAAGCCGGCGGCTACGGCGCCTTGCAACGCCTCGGGTGCGCTGGTCAGCGTCAGCCTGGCCGCGATGACCGTCGGCGTGAACCCGTGATCGGCCAGGGCCACGAGAACGGTCTCGAACAGCCGCAGCTCGCCGCGGCTGGGGCGCCGGGTCGCAACGAGCCAGAACGCCAGCTCGGCGAATCCGACCTGGCCGAGCAGATCGGTGGCGAGATCGTGGCCGAGCAGCCGGATCGAATCGGTGTCGGACGTACCGATGGCGGTTGGATAGCTCACGCGGGCAACGTACCTTCGGCGTCCCACTCGTCATCCGGATGCCCGGTCGGTAACCGGTGCTTGGCGATGCGCTGGGTGGGTGTGCGTGGCAGCTCCGCGACCACTTGCCAATAGCGCGGCACCTTGAACGGGGCGAGCCGTTCAGCAGCGAACGTTCTCAACTCCGCGAGGTTGGCGATGGCACCCGGTGTGAGGACGACGAAGGCCTTGATCTCTTCTTCCGACAAGTCGGACGGAACACCGACGACCGCCGCCTCGGCGACATCGGGATGCAGCTCGAGCACGTCCTGCACTTCGACCGGCGAGAGGTTCTCGCCGCGCCGACGCAGCACTTCCTTGATGCGCGACACAAATGTGTACGTGCCGTCGGCGTTCGCCGTGACGAGGTCGCCCGTGTGCAGCCAGCCGTCGACAATCACGCGTGCCGTCTCCTCCGGCATGTTCCAGTAACCGGGCGTCACGGCCGGGTTCCGTAGCAACAGCTCGCCGTCGACGACGCGGGCCTCGTTGACAATGCCCAACGTCGGATGTTGGCGCGGTACTCCGAGCGTCCCGTAGGGCCGCTCGCCCCGCGGCCACACGAGCCCGTACGGCGACTCCGACATCGCATAGCCGCAGGTGACCCGAAGGCCGAACCTGCGTTCGATCTCGAGTTGCCGCTCCTCGCTCGGCGACGGTCCGGTGTAACACAACCGCAGCGGTGTGTCCGCGTCGTCCGGCCGCTCCGGCTGTCGCATGAGGATCTCGACCATCGCACCGATCGCGTTGAACTCGGTGGCGCCGTGTCGACGGGCGGCGTCGAGAAAGCCGCTCGCCGAGAAGCGCTCCAGCAGCACGAGGCCGCATCCGCCCGCCAGTGAACCCATCATCGAATAGGCCGGGGCGTTGAGGTGGAACAGCGGCAGCGCCGTCATCAGCACGTCGTCGCTGCTGAGGTCGAGCCACCACGGGAACCCCTCACCCGCCATGCCATAGGCACGATGCGTCTGCATGACGAGCTTGGAGCGGCCGGTGGTGCCCGACGTCGGGATGAGAACGGCGACGTCGCCCGGCGTGACGTCACCACCGACCGGGCCGGCATCGGCGGAGGCGTCAGCGCTGACGATCTCGTCGACCAGGACAACGCAGTCCGGGTCTGCACCGGCTGACACCACGGTCGCCACGAGAGGGTCGTCGGTGACGATCAACCCCGGTGATGTCTGCGCGAGCAGTCCGGCGAGCTCTGCCGCGGTGCTCGCCGGGTTCACGGTGACCGCGACGGCACCCATCGATGCAACTGCGAGCCACGTCAAGGCGTAAGCCGGCGTCGTCCGGGTCGTGACCATGACGAGGTCGCCCTTGGTGACACCGCGAACGCGTAGCGCATCGATCGCCGCCGCGACGTGTGCTCGTGCTTGCACAAACGACACCGTGTCGTCGTCCGTGCGTAACCAGGCCCGGTCACCATGGCTATCGGCCGCGTCGTTCAGCAGGTTCGGGATCGTGCGGTACGACGCGGCCGTCACGACGACGACGTTAGCGAAATGTTTGACAACTAAGTTCAGTCAGTTGCTACAGTTTCATCTCTGTTTCAGGAAGGGCGGCAATCCTCTTGTCTCGTCCCACTCCCCTGTTGCGCTGGAGGACCTTGTGACCGTCGCCCAGACCGCGCCCGCACCGGCCGCGGTCGACCAAGCGCCCGACGCTCCGGCGGTTCCGGACGGCCGTAGCTATGTCCGCCTGCGGGCCGTCGAAGCGGCCTCGGCGCAGCAGTACGGCGCCCTGCTCGTCGACATCCGGCCCGCCACGCTGCGTCGCCTCTCCGGCGAGGTGCCCGGCGCGCTCATCGTCGCCGGACCGGTCCGCGACTGGCGGGTCGAGCCGGGCGATCCGCTGCGCGTCTGCGAGGTGGGGACGTCGCTCGAGGTCGTCGTGCTCGGCGACGGCAGCTCAGCATCGATCCTGGCGGCGTCTGCGCTCCGCGGGTATGGCATCAACGCCACGGACGTCATCGGTGGGTTCCCCGCCTGGGCGGCGATGCGGCTACCGGTCTGCGTCGATCTGACTCAGTCCGGCCATTACGTCGACGACGTCAACCTCCCTTGCGGAGCGACCGCCTAGCCCGACAGCCTCGGAGGCATGGTCAAGCTCCGCAGCCGGACCTTGCTCGTGACCGCACTTGTCACGACCGTGGCCACGGTCCCGGCCCTCGCGACACCGTCAGCGTCGTGGCGGCCGCACCCGTTCGAGCACGACCTGACGGTCGATCCGTCGGTAGAGGACGGCGAGCCGAGCATCGCGATCAACCCGGCCGATCCCCGGAACATGATCGTCATCTATCTACGCAACAACGATGCGTTCGTGCCCAACGCAGCCAAGGGCAAGCCGAAGGTCCCGAGCGCTCGCGACGCCGAGCAACAGATTCAGGGATGCGACTACGCCGTCACCTTCAACGGTGGCCGCACCTGGGCCCGGCACCCGCTACCGGCCAACAGCTTCACCGACGACCCGGCCGAGAACAACTGCTCCGACTCCATCGTCGTCTTCGACCGACATGGCACGGCTTACGTGATGGCCTCGGCGTACGCCTCTCTGGGCTTCGTCGGAGACAGCGAATATCGCCTGATCAGCTCCCCCGACGGCGGCCGCACGTGGAGCAAGCCGGCGGTTGTCGCACCCGGAATGATCGGGAAGGGCTCGCATCCGAACGACTATGACGGTGTCCGAACGTACGACGACCGTCCGTGGCTCACGATCGACCCACAGACGCGCGCGTTGTTCATCGACGGCACTCAGGTGCGTGCTGATGGCAGTGGAACAGGAACGGTCTACCTCACCGGATCGACCGACGGCGGCAAGACGTGGAGCGACCCGATCGTCGTCCCGGCGGCAAACCTGGGCAGCGCGCCACTTGGTGCAGCATTCGGCACCGTCGCGCTCACAGTGCGACCACCGAGCGGCGAATCCGGCTGCGCCTGCCTCGACTTCCTGACCAGCACGGACAACGGCAAGTCCCTGCATCGCCGGCACACGCCGATCCCCGATGCGAGCGGGCCACAGACCGTCGCCGATCCGACCCACCGCGACCACTTCGTGGTGATGACCAATCCCGGCGACGGCTATCTACGCGTCTACCGAACCGACGACACCGGCCGCACCTGGCAAGGACCGGTCAGCGTCGGGATCCAAGGGCTGTCGGTGGTCAAGCCGTGGATCGGTTTCGCGCCGAACGGAGCACTCGGTGTCGGCTGGCGCGCCACGAAGACCAACGGGTCCTACGCGTTCTATGCAGCCGACTCACTCGACGGCGGACGTACGTTCCCGCACACGCTGCGACTCAGCAAGACGTTCTCGCCGGCGGCTCCGCCGTACTACGTCGCCGGCGACGACACCTCGACGGTGGCGTTGAGCAACGACAAGCTGTACGCCGCGTGGGGCGACTGGCGGGGCGACGGCCTGGAGGACGTCTGGTGGGGCGGCTTCACCCTGCACTGACGGCGGGGTGACCGACCGGACTCAGCTGCGGCGGCTTGCGGTGCGGCTGGCTTGGAGCTTCTCGAGCGCCTCGGCAAGGAGCACTTCGCCCTCTGCTTCGGTGCGGCGCATCATGAGGAACTCGTACGGCGTCTTGTGGGACGCACCCGCAACCCCGACCGGAGCCGGCGGCGTCTCCTTGTCCATCCCCGCGGGCTGGCCGCAGATGGCGCACTCCCAGACCTCCGGCGCTTCGACGTCGGACGCCAGATGGGGCCGGGTCTCATGCCCGGCGTGGCACCAGTAGGTGACCCGACGACGGGGCTGAAGCGGCCCACCCCGGTCGACCTCGGCGCCGGCAGCTCCGCCGAGCCGGCCGCCGCGAAGCACGGTGCGTCGCGAACCCATATGGGTTGATTCCCTTCTGCGTTAGTGCTGGCGGTCCGGATTCGCCGGCCGACGCAAGGCCGGCCGGCGACAACCCGGATCAGACCGGGCGGACGTTCTCCGCCTGCGGGCCCTTCTGGCCCTGCGTCACGTCGAACTCGACCGTGGCGCCCTCGTCGAGCGACTTGTATCCCTCCGCAACGATCGCGGAGTAGTGGACGAAGACGTCCGGGGTGCCGTCCGAGGGGGCGATGAAGCCGTAGCCCTTTTCGGAGTTGAACCACTTGACAGTGCCCTGAGCCATGTTCTGCATTCCTTCTCTGGCTCTTTCGCCCCGGCGATTCCGGGACTCGGCCGCCGCGGTGCTCTCGGGACGAAAGCAAGACGCCCGCGGGGTAGATCCCGCGAGCGATGCACTAACGAGAACCGCGACCTCGCCACCACGGTAACAGCGCGCGGCCCATTTGCGCACCGAACTCGGCCCGAAAGTTGGCCGAACGGGTGTTCGAGCGCCCCTGCGAAGAACGGTAGCCCGTTGTGACCAGACATAAATGGATCTTCGGTTGGTTATGGGCAAGGCCTCCGGCCGCCGATCACTCCAAGGTGACAAAGTCCTTGCTTGCCTGGCTGCCGCGTGGCCGCACGCTGCCCACAGAGTCCTGGCGGATCCGGCATCGCGCCGTGGTCACGCTGCTGCTGATCCATGCAGCCGTCTTCGCCGGAGTGACCGTCGGGCTCGGCCTCGGCGTGGCCCAGTTTGCGGTCGACGTCTCGGTCCCGCTGCTGGGCGCCTACGCCGCGTCGCGCCAATCGCTCCCCCGCGCCGTACGAAGCGGCGTCGGCGCTGTCAGCCTCATGCTCACCTCGGCCGTCGTGGTCCACCTCATGCACGGCTCGATCGAAGGCCACTTCCACTTCTTCGCGATGATCCCGATCGTCGCGCTGTACGAAGACTGGATCCCGTTCGGCCTCGCGGTCGCGGTGGTGCTGCTGCACCACGGGCTCATGGGCACGCTCGCTCCCAAGACGGTCTATGACCACGCGAATGCGTGGCAGCACCCGTGGCGCTGGGCGTTTGTGCACGCCGCCTTCTTCGCGGCGGCCTGCGTGGGCGCCATCATCAACTGGCGTCTGCACGAGCGGGCGCGTGACGCCGAGCAGGAGCTCGCAGCCCAGATGCGGCACCAGGCGCACCACGATGCGCTGACCGGCCTGCCCAACCGCACTCAGCTGCTCGAGCATGCTGGCGGGCTCCTGGACCGGGCGGAAAATCGTCAAGCCAGCATCGCGGTCCTCCTCATCGATCTCGACCGGTTCAAGGAGATCAACGACGTCCTGGGACACGCGTCCGGCGACGTACTGCTTGCGCAGGTCGGACCGCTGATGGCGACCGCCATCCGCGACGGCGACGTACTAGCCCGGCTCGGAGGTGACGAGTTCGCCGCCGTGCTCGCGAATGCCGACGAGGACGCCGCGTGCGCGGTCGCCCGCCGCCTGCTCGAGCGGTTGACCCAGACCATCGACATCGACGGCATCTCGCTGCAGGTCGACGGCAGCATAGGCATCGCCGTTTCGCACACGGGGTCAGGCGACGACATCGACACCCTGCTGCGTCAGGCCGACATCGCGATGTACTCCGCCAAGCGCACTCGATCGGGTTACGCCGTCTACGAGGAGGAGCAGAACACCTCAACGTTGGAGCGGCTCAGCATGCTCGGCGAGCTCCGCCACGCGATCGCCAACGACCAGATCGTCCTGCACTACCAGCCCAAGCTCTCGCTTCCTGGAGTCGAGCTCGTCGGGGTCGAGGCCCTCGCCCGCTGGCAGCATCCGACCCGGGGCCTGCTCAGCCCGGCCGAGTTCATCCCGGTCGCGGAGAGCACCGGACTCATCGTGCCGCTGACGTTGCAGGTGCTCCGGATGGCCCTCGCCCAGCTGGCGAGTTGGCGCTCGGACGGCGGCGACTTCAGCGTCGCGGTCAACCTGTCCCCTCGATGCCTGGCCGAGCCGATGCTCACGCAGCACGTGCTCGACCTCCTTGCGGAGCACAACGTGCCCTCCCGCTGCCTCGAGCTGGAAATCACCGAGGAGACGCTCGTCCTCGACCCCGAGCGGGCGCTCGCCACTCTCACCGCGCTGCACACAGCCGGCATCACGATCTCGATCGACGACTTCGGCACCGGTTACTCCTCGATGGCCTACCTGCGCCGACTGCCGGTGAGCGAGTTGAAGGTCGACCGCTCCTTCGTCATGGGCATGCTGCAGCAGGCCGACGACGAGGTACTGGTCCGCTCGCTCGTCGAACTCGGTCACAACCTCGGTCTGACCGTGGTCGCGGAGGGCGTCGAGGACCAGGCGACGCTCGACGCGCTGACGAAGGTCGGGTGCGACATCGCCCAGGGCTTCCACCTCGGCCGGCCGATGACGCCCGTCGCCTTCGAGGAGTGGCTGTCCCGACGGTCGCTGTCCGTCCTGCCGCGGCCACGACGGCTGGCCGCCTCGTGACCGTCGCCGCAGCGGGCTGGTGGGCCCGACACGGCGTCCATACAACGCTCGTTCTCATCCCCGCTCTTCTCATCGGGTTGATCGGCCTCGGCGCCGACCTTCGGTCGTGGTGGCGCCGTACCGGTCGGTCCGGCCCGCAGGCGCCGACCGTCATGCTCGTCGCGGCGGTGTTGTCGCTCGCCGCCGCGCTGATCCATGTAGCGGTCTGCCCGGAGCACTTCCGCGAGGGCACGGTCTATGGCCTGTTCTTCGCTGTGTCCGCGGGCTGTCAGCTGGGCTGGTCCGCGCTCGTCCTTGCCCGCCCGGCCGGCTGGAACGCCACGACCGGTTTGCTCGGTAATGCGGCCATCGTCATGCTCTGGGCAGTCACCCGAACCGTCGGCATCCCACTGGGCCCGGCGGCCGGTGACGTGGAGCGGGTCGGCGTGCTCGACCTCCTCTGCGCCGGCTGCGAGATCGGCGTAGTGACCCTCTGCGTCGTCGCGATCAGGCAACATGTGCACCCGTGGCGGACACAACGCCGGAGCGGCTACGCGACACCCTCCTCGACCGTCTGACCGACGGCTACGAGCGGCACGCGCAGCGCTGGCACCTGCAACTGCCGGATGACGGCGACCCGTCGTCGTCGGCCCGGCCGCTGCTCGTCGCGCTCGGCCTGCCGACATTCGGCCTTGCCTTTGCGATGGCCATGTTCACGACCTACGGGCCGGTGGTGCTGCTCGGGCTCGCGCACTCCCCGGCGAGTGTCGGCGCACTCATCGGCGGCGAGGGTGCGTTCGCGCTCGTCATCCCGATCATCGCCGGGGTGCTGTCGGACCGGCTCCCGCCGTCGACCTACGGCCGTCGGCTGCCGTTCGTGCTCGTCGGTGGGCCGATGCTCGTCGTCGGACTTGTGCTGCTGCCGTTCTCCCCGTCGTACTTCATCGCGGGCGCCGCGGTTCTGATCTTCTTCATCGGCTACTACCTGTATTACCCGCCGTACCGTGCGCTCTACGCCGACGTGCTCCCCCGGACGCTCTATGCGCGAGCCCAGGCGAGCCAAGGGGTGCTGCGCGGTGTCGGTCTCGGTGCTGCCCTGATCGCCGGCGGCCTACTGCTCAGCGCCTGGAAGCCGTTGCCGTTCGTCATCGCCGGCGGCGCGGTGCTCGCGACCACGCTGGCGCTCGGTCCGGTGGTGCGATTGCACCAGAATTGCAGCCGCGGCGCGCTCGACTACGAAGCGGCGTCGGTCCGAGCACTGCTGAGCAACCGACGGATGCTCGCATTCGCGCTCGCGAACGCCTTGTGGGAGTTGAGCTTCGCCGGGTTGAAGAGCTTCATCGTGTTGTACGTCGTCAAGGGACTCCACCACTCGACGTCGACGGCGTCGGCGGTCATCGCGGTCGTGGCGGTGGCTTATGTGGCCGGGGCACCGATTGCTGGTCGGCTGGCCGATCGGTACGGCGTCCCCCAGGTGATGCTGGTGGCGGCGACCGTCTACGGATTGGGCTTGTGCATCGGCACTGTCCCGACGTCGCTCACGCCGATGGTGGTCGCGCTGCCCTTCGTGGCGATGGCCGGCGCGATCCTGCTGACCTTGCCACCGGCACTCGCGTTCATGCTCGCGCCGAACGGTGGCGAGGGCGCTGCTGCCGGACTGCTCGACCTCTCGCGCGGTGTCGGCGTCGTACTCGGCCCGGTGCTCGTCGGCGCTGCCGTCACGGGCACCGCGGACGGCTGGTTCGCCGCAACCAACGGCTACGCAGCGATGTGGCCGCTCATCGGCCTCGCCGTACTGCTCACCCTGCCGATCCTGCGCGGTCTCCGCGGCGCAACCACTCCCTAACCCCTGTTGAGTGCGCCCTGCTCAGAGGAAGGCGCGGCCGCGGGTGCGGTCGGGTGGCGGCAGCGGCTCGGCGATGGTGGCCGGCCGCGCGTCGCCGACGAACGCCTCGAGCGTGCTGCCCGACATGACCGTCGCGCGCACCGGGGCCGCCGCCGCGACGCGCGCGATCGGCCGGTGCGGGACCGATCTCCCGACGCTGCCGAGCAAGACGCAGTTGCCTGAGCGGCGGCCACGGAGAGTCGACGGTTCGGCGAGCATGGCCACGTCGTCGAAACAGAGGACCAGCGACGCGAGCACCGGGCGGACGATCTCGAACGGCGTGGCGTCGGACACGTTGAGCAGTAACAGTCCCTGGTCGGCCAGCAAGCGGTGCATCGCCCGTACTGCTTCGAGCGTGAGCGCAGCTGTTGCCGCGCGGGGACCGTCGTAGAGGTCCCAGATCACCAGGTCGGCCTCGGCCGCAGCCAGCCCCTCGAGAGCGTGCACCGCCTCATCAACGATCACTGTGCATGCGACAGGAGTCAGCGCCTGCACAACGTCGAGCACATCAGGTGCGGACTCGACTGCTGTCTGTTGTGAACCCGGGCGTGTGGCGGCCAGCCAACGGGCCATGGTCATGGCGCCGGCACCGAGATGCACGGTCCGCACCTTTGCCGGACTAGGGAACATGATGTCGAGCACCAGTGCCATGTGTTGCATGTACTCGAACTCGAGATGCGTCGGATCGTCATCGACATAGGACTGCTCCACGCCGTCGACGAGCAACACCTGTCCGGTGGGACGGTCGAGATCCCGCAACAGCTCCACCCGGGCGACCGGACGCGGCCCGGTGCGCGTCACCCGGCTGGTCGTCAAGCCGGCACCACCTCGGTCGGCGTGGCACCCGGCTCGACCGGGAGCCTGTCGCGTCGGAAGCCCCGGGTAGCGCCGACAGATGCAGCCATCACGCACACCAGCGCCACCCACTCGCGCATTCGCAAGTGCTGTGACAGGAAGACGAGTCCGGACAACGCAGCGAACGCCGGCTCGAGCGACATCAGGACGCCGAACACCGATGCGCGCAGCCGCCTCAGGGCGTAGATCTCCAGTGAGTACGGGATGGCCGACGACAGCAGCGCGACCGCGCAGCCGCGCCCGAGGACACTCGGATCGACAAGCGCGCTTCCCCCGGACCAGATCCCGAACGGCGCCAGCCCGATGGTGCCGACCACGAGTGCGAGAGCGAGCCCGGACGCGCCCGGGAAGACGGCCCCGACTCGCTGCGCCAAGAGGATGTAACCCGCCCACAGCATTCCGGCCACGAAGGCGAGCAGGATGCCGAGGCCGTCGACCCCGCCTCCGCCGGACGTGAGCAGGACCACACCGGCGGCCGCCAGCGCCACCCAGACAAGGTCGAGCCGCCGCCGCGAGCCAAGGACCGCGACTGACAACGGTCCGACGAACTCGACCGTCACCGCGACACCGAGCGGGATCCGCGACAGTGCTTCGTAGAAGGTGAAGTTCATCCCCGCGAGTGCGACGCCGAACGCGATGACCAGGCGAACGTCGTCGACGGAACGGCCGGACGGCGACGGCCGCGCAATCGCCAGGAGCAGGAGCGCGGACAGCCCGATCCGCAACAAGACGGTGCCGGCCGGTCCGGCTTGCGGGAACAGCCGGGTCGCCACCGCGGCTCCGCTCTGCACGCTGGCCACGGCACCGAGCACCAGCACCGGAGCCGGAACGGCCGTGTTGCGCACCACACCATCCTCGCCCGAACCGCGAGGTTTACCGTCGAGGGGTGACCTCGGCCGACGTCATCGACGATGCGTTCCTGGCGCATCGCGGGGCACTCTTCGGTCTCGCCTACCGGATGCTCGGCTCGGTCAGCGACGCCGAAGACGTCGTCTCCGACGCCTACCTGCGCTGGCAGGGGCAGCCGAGTCACGGGCAGGTGAAGGATCCGAAGGCCTACCTGTTCGCCATCACCGCCCGGCTGTCCATAGACATGTTGCGGTCAGCCCGCCGGACCCGCGTGGACTACATCGGCACTTGGCTGCCGGAGCCGTTGGTCACCGACTGGGCGGATGACCCCGCCGTCCTAGCCGACGCCAAGGACACCCTGTCGCTCGGATTCCTGCGCCTGCTCGAACAGCTGACGCCGGTCGAACGTGCGGTGTTCATCCTGCGCGAGGCGTTCGACTTTCCCCACGAGGAGACGGCCGCGCTGCTCGATGTCTCCGCAGCGGCCGTCCGGCAGCACTTCCGGCGGGCGCGCAAGCGGCTCGCCACGGACGACGCGCCGCGATTCGCAGCCACTCGGGCGAAGCAGGACGAGCTGATGGAGCGGTTCATGGCAGCCATCGGCAGCGGAGAGGTGGAGCCCCTTGCCGACCTGCTCGCCGCCGATGCCGAGCTCTACGCCGACGGCGGCGGCAAGGCCTCGGCGATCTTGCGACCAGCGCACGGCCGGCTGCGCATTGCCCGGTTCTTCCGCGGTTTGGCCAGGCAGGCACCGTCGGACATGCGCGTCGACCTCGTACGCGCTAACGGCGAACCGGCCATGCTGGTGCGTGTGCCCGGCGAGGTGCTCGGGGTGTATGCGATCGAGGTCGATCCAGGGTCGGACCAGATTCGCGCCGTGCACGCGGTGCGCAACCCGGACAAGCTGCGGCTCCTGTCAACAGCATGACTGTCCTCGTCGTCGCCGCCCTCGAGGAGGAGATCGTCCATCTACCGAACGGCGTCGACGTACTCGTCACCGGCGTCGGCAAGGCGCGGGCCGCGGCGGGGCTGGCGCGTCGGCTCGCCGACCAGGTGCCCGATGTCGTCGTCAACATCGGTACGGCGGGGGCTGTCGACGGCGTGATCACGGGTCTCGTCGAGGTCAACTGGGTGACTCAGCACGACTTTCCCTATGACGTGATCGAGGCCGTTGTCGGGACGAGCATCGACCGCGGCTTCGTCCTCGCACCACATGCACCACCGCAGGTGTCCGCTGCGCCGACACCGACGTCAACCGCGCTCGCGACCGGCGACATGTTCGTCGCCAATGCCGATGACGCGCGTCGGCTCGCGACGGCCGGGATCCATCTGGTGGACATGGAGGCCTTCGCCTACGCGTCGGTATGTGCGGCGTTCGGCGTCGCGCTTCGTTGCGTCAAAGTCGTCTCGGATGCCGCCGACGAGGATGCCGGCGCAAGCTGGCTCGACACCATTGATGCCTGTGCGCGATCCCTCGGAGACTGGGTGTCACGCAACATCACAACCGGCTGACTGTCACATCTCGCGCCGCTCACTCGTCGTACTCATAGACACGAGAGGAGCGAGATCATGAAGCCGATGCGACGCCTTGCCCGGGCGTACGCCCGGATCCGCTACGGCACGGTGCCCGAGCCGTTGGACAACTGGTATCCGCATGGCGGCGTCTTCTGGACCTGGTCGACGCTGGAATCCATGGTCGAGGCAACGTGGCGCCACCTGCCGGCCAACATCCGCAGCCTCGCTGTATTGGAGGCGGCGTCAATGATCGACTGCCCGTGGTGCCTCGACTTCGGCAGCCATGTCGCAGCCAGAAGCGGTCTCGACGAGGAGAAGATCCGGCACCTGCACGACTGGCGCGCCAGTGACGCCTACGACGATGACGAACGTCTCGCGATCGAGGTCGCCGAGCAGATGAGTGCGACGCCGGTGGAGGTCGATCCACGACTGATTCAGCGGGCGCGTGAGCGGTTCGGTCCGAAGGGCTTCGTGGAACTGACCGCGTCGATCGCCCTCGAACACCAGCGGTCCCGGTTCAACAAGGCGACCGGCGCCATGCCGCAGGGCTGGAGCCGGGTCTGTGCCTTGCCGACACCCATCGGACGGACGGCTGCGACGAGGTGATCAAGGTCACAAGCGCTCCGAGCAGGTTCGCCGGAGGTGCGGCGAGAAAGACCTAACACATGGCGCTGGGACGCTGGCTGGGCCGGATCGCCGGCACCGCCACACGTCACCCGCGTTGGGTCCTCGGCATCTGGGTCCTCGTCGCCGTCGCGCTCAACCTCACGGGCCCGGCTCTGGAGAAGGTCGTCCAGAAGGATGCGACCCCGTTCCTGCCGAGCAACTCCCCGTCGATCCAGGCGTTCGACCACATGGACGCCGCCTTCGCCGGCGGTAAGGGCGAGTCGATCGCTTTCATCGTGCTCAACGGACCCGCCTTCGCGCAGAACCCGGCCGACCAGGCGTATTACCGAAGCCTCGTCAACACACTCGCCAACAACGGCGAGCACGTCGCGGACCTGCAGGACTACGCGGCTCGGCCTGACCTGAAGCAGGCGCTCACGAGCAAGGACGGCAACGCGACCTACATCCCGGTGTCGCTTCGACATCCGGTCGGTTCGCCAAAGGCCGGCGGAGACGTCGCCTGGGTCCGCCAGACCGTTCAGGCAAACCGGCCGCCGGACCTTCATGCCTATGTCACCGGCGACGTCGCGAGCATCGCCGATCTCAACGAGCAGATCAACAAGAGCATCGCCCGCATCACCTTCGTCACAGTCACGATCATCATCGTCATCGTCCTGCTGCTCTACCGCTCGATGATCCTGCCGCTGGTGCCACTCGCGACGATCGGGGTCGCGCTGCTCGCGGCTCGGGGCCTTGTATCGATCTTCGGCCGCAGCTTCTTGCCGGTGTCCACCTACACGGGTGCGTTTCTCACCGCGCTCGTTCTCGGCGCCGGCACCGACTACACGATCTTCCTGATCAGCCGCTTCCACGAGGCGATGCGAAACGGTGAGGGCGCCAGGGACGCAGTGGTGACCTCAGTGCGCCGGATCGGTCCGGTCGTTGTCGCGTCCGGCTTCACGGTCATCATCGGCAGCGCCGCGATGGTCCTCACCAGCCTCGCGCTGTTCCACACGAGCGGCCCGGCGATCGCGGTCGCCGTCTTCGTCACCTTGCTCGTCGGACTCACCTTCACGCCTGCGCTGCTCGGCCTGCTCGGCGACCGGGTCGCACCGCCCGAGCTGCGTGGCAAGCCGCGGCGTACCGGTTCCGACAGCCGGTGGGCTGCGGTCGGGGCCCTCGTTGCCCGCCGGCCCATGCCGATCGCGGTCGCATCGATCCTGCTGCTCGCGCTGCTGGCGGCGTTCTGGCCGCGGTTGCACCCGAGTTACGACACCCGGGCGCTTGTGCCGGCGAGCGTCGAGTCCTCGAAGGGGTACGACGCCCTCGACCAGCATTTCCCGCAAAGCGAGGTCAGCCCGGACTACGTCGTCGTCTCCGACGGCCACGACGTCTCGACGCCCGCAGGACTTGCCGTCATCGAGCAAGCCGCGGCGACCATCGCCCGGCTCCCCGGCATCTCGGCTGTACGCGGGATCACGAGGCCGTCCGGCACGCCGATCCCCCAGGCCGAGCTGTCGCGCCAGCTGGCCAAAGTCGGCGACAAGCTCGGCGTTGCCGGTGACCAGCTGACCGGCGGCAACTCCGGCGTCAACCGGCTGGCCGACGGCGCCAACCGCCTCGCCGACGGGTCGCAGCAGCTCTCGCACGGCGCGCACCGCGCGACCGATGCCGTCGACGCATTCCTCGCCGGCCTTGCCCAGGAGCACAACGGCATGGATGCCGCCGCTCACGGCACCGGCGACGCCCGACGCGGCGCGAGCGCCCTCGCTGACGGCGGTCACCAGCTGGCGAGCGCGTTGCGGTC
>DATBDO010000061.1:0-7733 GCA_036269855.1 Mycobacteriales bacterium | reverse complement strand
CCCCAGGTAGTCGCGGTGGGTGGCACCCAGTACACCGGGTCGGTCGCCACCGACGTGCCCACCGGCTGGGTGGACAGCGGCTGGCACCCGGGCAATACCGACCCGACGTTCGGCGCATCCGCGGGCGGCGTCTCGACAGTGTTCCCGGAGCCCCAGTACCAGACCGATAGCGGCGTCGCGGCCGGCGGCCGTGCGGTTCCTGACATCTCGGCTCTCGCCGGCAACCCCGGCTTCGACGTGCTGACGACCAGCCCCTCCGGGTCCGGCATCGCCACGGTCGGGGGCACCAGCCTCGCGACGCCCGTCACGGCGGCGACTTATGCCTTGCAGGTCGCCCAGCACGGCTACTCCTGGGGCGTCGGCGACATCCTGCCGGGCCTCTACGCCCAACCGACCGGGTTCACCGACGTCGACGAGGGTTGCGCCACACCCGGCCCGAGCTGTCCGGGATGGAACGGCGTCGATGTCGCGCGAGCCGGCTTCGACCTGGTGACCGGCTTGGGTACGCCGAAGTGGTCGGCGCTGATCTCGCCGCAGTTCGGCGGTGACCCGCACCTCACCGTCGGGCAGGCCTACAACCGCGGCACCACAGTGCCGGTCACGGTTCACACGGCCGACTGGCAGGGCTTCGACCGCTTCCGCATCGACGTCGACTCCGATCACGTGTGCACGGTGGCCGGCGCATCCGCCAACAAACCGACGTCGGTGAAGATCGACGACTTCGGCTTCAAGGGCCTCGCGGACGGCGTGCACGACCTGACCCTTGTTGCGTTCAACTCAGCCGACCAGGTGTGCCACTTCGCCGATGCTTTCGTGTTCGTCGACACGACCAATCCGTCCCCGGTCGCCAAACTGTCGGTCGGATCCGGGCGCAACGCCGTCGTGGCCAGCTGGAGTGGCGGTGACTCTGGCGGCAGTGGCATCAACAAGTGGCACGTGACCCTCGGCTACACCGGTCACGTCCTGCTGTCGACCACCACGTCCCGGCCGGACAGCGTGCGGGTGCCGGCTAAACCCGGCAAGACCTACACCCTCAACATCACCGCCACCGACCGCGCCGGCAACACGCAGACCGCGTCCGCGACGCTGCTCGACGATTCGGCGATCCCTCTGACCGGCGCGTGGGGCGTCAACCGCTCGTCCGCCGATTTCGGCGGCACGGCGGCGACGGCGAGCAGCTCGCATGCCAGCGTTTCGCGACGGCTGTCGGGCAGCACGTTCTACGCGTTTGTGACGACGTGCTCGACCTGCGGGAAGTTCGCGGTCCTCGTCGACGGCAAGAAGCGCAAGACGGTCGACACCTACTCCGGGCACACCAAGCACCGGGTGGCCATCACGCTCTTCTCCGGGAAGGACGTCGGCCGGCACATCGTGCTCAAGGTGCTGGGCCGGCACTCGAGCAAGTCGCACGGCAACCTGGTGTTCTTCGACGCCATGTCGACCAAGAGCTAGGTCTAAAAACCGAGGCGGCGCAACTGTTTCGGGTCGCGTTGCCAGTCCTTGGCCACCTTGACCCGCAGGTCGAGGTAGACCTTGGAGCCGAGCAGTGCCTCGATGTGCATGCGCGCGGCCGTGCCGACCTCGCGAAGACGTGCGCCGCCAGTCCCGATGACGATGCCCTTCTGGCTCTCGCGCTCGACGTACATGACGGCCTCGATGTCGACCAGGTCCTCGCGGCCGGGGCGCGCATTCATCTCCTCGACCACCACCGCGATGGAGTGCGGCAACTCGTCACGCACCCCCACCAGCGCGGCCTCACGAACCAGCTCCGCGACCATCACCCGCTCGGGCTCGTCCGTCAGCTCGCCGTCCGGATAGAGCGGACCCCCCTCCGGGAGCCGGGCGACCAGCAGGTCGGCGAGTAATCCGACCTGGAAGCCGTCCGACGCCGACGTCGGCACGACCTCCTCCCACTCACCGAGACCAGACACCGCGACGAGCTGCGCCCCGACCGCGTCGCGCGACACCAGATCGGTCTTGGTGACGACGACGATGATCGGGGTACGCCGATCCAGCTTGCGAAGCTCAGTGGCGATGAACCGATCGCCCGGCCCGACCTTCTCGTTGGCCGGCACGCAGAACGCGATGATGTCGACCTCGGCCAGCGTGCTGCGTACGACGTCGTTCAGCCGCTCACCGAGAAGCGTCCGCGGTTTGTGAAATCCCGGGGTATCGACGACTACCAGCTGTGCGTCGGGACGGTGCACGATGCCGCGCACAGCGTGTCGAGTCGTCTGCGGCCGGTCGCTCATGATGGCGACCTTGCTCCCGACAAGCGCGTTGGTCAGCGTCGACTTGCCGGCGTTGGGCCGGCCGACGAAGCACGCAAAGCCGGACCGAAAGGCCGTGCTCACTTCTCGCCGCGCAACTTGCTGTAGAGAACCATGTCCCGCCACTGCCCGTCGCGGAAACACGTCCGGCGCAACACACCTTCGCGGGTGAACCCGGCCTTCTCCAGCGCCTTCTGCTCGCCGACGTTGTCCGCCTCAGTGCTGGCTTCGACACGCTCGAGATATGTGTTGGCGAAGAGATAGTCGACGAGCAATCGTTGCGCGGCTGCGCCGTGGCCCTTGCCGCGATGCTCGGGCAGGATCCAGATGCCCATGTTCCAGCAGTAGCCGTTCGGCGGCGGACCATTGGACATTCGGATCCACGACACGTCGCCCACGAGCTGGCCGTCGTCGTCGACGACGACGAGCATGCCGCCGTCCTCGCGGATCGATTCCCCCGACGCGATGCGTCGCGCGTACTGACCCGGCGCGCGGTAGCCGTGCCAGTTGTGCGCACCCGCCGCGTCAGGGCCGCTGTTCTGCCGCTCCAGGATGGCCGCGTCAGCTGGTTCCGCAGCACGCAGGCGGGTCACGTCCGCACCGTCCCGTTCGGATCGGCAGTGATAGGGGCGTCGACACCAAGATCTGCGAGCGCGGCCCGGCTGTCGTCGTCAGGCGATCCGGCGCTCTCGGTCACCACCGCAGCTGCCTCCAGTCGTTGCACGCCGCTCGACACGGCAGCTGCTACCGCGGCCTGCACAGCGGTCAGGGACAAGGACGGCAACGCAACTGTCGTGGCCGCGTAGGTGCGGCCCATGTCATCACGAACCGCTGCGCCCTCGGCGGCACCTGTCCGCGCCCGGGCGGAGCGCGCCAACGTCACGAGCTTCGCGTCTTCGGGATCGAGCTCCACGTCGTACGAACCTAGCCGCCTGCGCCCGCGCGGCTGATGCGCACGGTGCCCACGCGGTTCCGCCGGCCCTTGGCGCCCTCCGCGACGAAGGTCAGCCCCTGCAACGCCACCGTCGCGCCGGGGATGGGCACGCGTCCGAGCGCCGAGGCGAGCAGGCCGCCGACGGTCTCGACGTCCTCGAGGTCGAAGGTGACGCCGTACATCTCTTCGATGTCGTCGATCGGCATGCGCACATGGACGCGGATGGAGCTGTCGTTCAGCTCTTCGATGCGCGGCGCCTCACGGTCATATTCATCGGCGATCTCACCGACGATCTCCTCGAGGATGTCCTCGATGGTGACGAGACCGGCGGTGCCGCCGTACTCGTCGATGACAACCGCGACATGGACCTGCTTCGACTGCATCTCGCGGAGCAGCTCGTCGACCGGCTTCGACTCCGGGACGAAGGTCGCGGGCCGCATGACCTCGTCAACCTTCTCCGCCCGGTTCTCGTCCTCGTAGACACGCCGGGCGAGGTCCTTGAGGTAGGTGAAGCCGATGATGTCGTCCTCGTTGTCACCGACCACCGGGATCCGGGAGAAGCCGCTGCGCATCGCCAACGACAACGCTTGCCGAACCGTCTTCGTGCGCTCGATCCAGACCATGTCGGTCCGCGGCACCATGACCTCGCGGACAAGCGTGTCGCCGAGCTCGAAGACCGAATGAATCATCTCCCGCTCGCCGCTCTCGATGACCTGCCGTTCCTCCGCGAGATCGACGAGCTCGCGCAGTTCGGCCTCCGACGAGAACGGACCCTCCCGGAATCCGCGTCCGGGCGTGAGGGCGTTTCCCAGCAGGATGAGCAGCCGCGGGAGCGGGCCGAGCAACCTGGTCAGCACGAGCGCCAGCCCGGCCGTGTGCAGCGCCACCGTCGTCGGATGCTGCCGGCCGAGCGTGCGCGCGCCGACCCCGACGACCACGTAGTCGACAACCGTCATGACCCCGCCGGCCAGCAGAATCGCCTGCCAGGACGAGGACAGCGACCGCGCCGAGACGACCGCGACGAGCGTCGTCGCCAGCAGCTCACACAGGGTCCGCAGGAATAGCAGCACGTTGAGCGTCGAGGGGGCGTCGGCGACGACGCGCTGCAGCCGCACCGCTCCGCGCCGCTCATCCTTGACGAGATCCTCGACCCGGCTGCGCGATACGCGAGACAACGCCGCGTCGGCCAGCGAGACCACGGCCGCGGCCAGGACGAGAAGCGTGGCGACGACGAGTAGCCAGCTGTTCGCCGTCGTCATGGGCGACGGGCCGCGGCCCAGCTGTCGAGCAGCCGCGACTGGACGGAGAACATCTCCCGTTCCTCCACCTGGTCGGCGTGGTCATAGCCAAGCAGGTGCAGCACACCGTGCGCACACAGCAGGTGCAACTCGGCCTCCGCCGTGTGGCCGGCGTGGGCCGCCTGCCGCTCCGCGACGTCCGGACACAACACCACGTCGCCGAGCAGCGTCGGCGGCGCGTCCAGGTCGTCATTGTCGTCGCGCTGGTCGTGCAGTTCGTCCATCGGAAACGCCAGCACGTCCGTCGGGCCGGGCTCGTTCATGAACCGCTCGTGGTAGGCCGTCATCGTGTTGACCGTCACCAGCCGGATGGAGAGTTCGACGAGGGGGTTGACGCCCATCTCGTCGAGGACATGCCGGGCGAGCCGCTCCAGCGTGCGGGTGTCGACGTCGACGCCCGACTCGTTCTGGATCTCGATACTCACGATCAGCGGGCGCGGCGTCGAGAGTTCGCCGGACGCGGCCCGACTGCTGCGTTGTTCTCGGCATCCCACTTGGCGTAGGCGTCGACGATCTCGCTGACCAGCCGGTGGCGTACGACGTCCTGCGACGTGAGGCGGGAGAAGTGGACGTCCTCGATCCCGTCGAGGATCTCCTGCACGATCTTCAGCCCGGACCTCGTCCCGGCCGGCAGGTCGATCTGCGTGATGTCGCCGGTGACGACCATCCTGGAGCCGAAGCCAAGTCGGGTGAGAAACATCTTCATCTGCTCGGCGGAGGTGTTCTGCGCCTCGTCGAGGATGATGAACGCGTCGTTCAGTGACCTGCCGCGGAGATAGCCGAGAGCAGCCACTTCGATCGTGCCGCTCGCCATCAGCCGCGGGATCGAGTCGGGGTCGACCATGTCGTGCAGGGCGTCGTACAACGGCCGCAGGTAGGGATCGATCTTCTCGTTGAGGGTGCCGGGCAGGAAGCCCAGCCGCTCCCCGGCCTCGACGGCGGGCCGGGTCAGGATGATGCGGTTGACCTGCTTGGCCTGTAGCGCTTGCACGGCCTTGGCCATTGCGAGGTAGGTCTTGCCGGTGCCGGCCGGCCCGATCGAGAAGACGATCGTGTGTGCGTCGATCGCGTCGACGTAGCGCTTCTGGTTGAGGGTCTTGGGGCGGATCGTCCGACCACGTGACGACAGGACGTTGAGCGACAGCACGTCGGCCGGTCGTTCCTCGGTCTGCTGCCGCAGCATCGCGAGCGAGCGCTGAACCGCGTCTGCAGTGAGGACGTCGCCGCGATCGAGGAGGGTGATGAGCTCCTCGAACAGCCGGGCGGCGAGGTCGACCTCGGCCTGGTCACCGGTGATGGTGATCTCGTTGCCGCGGACATGGATGTCACTGGTGAACGCACGTTCGACCAGGCGGAGGAGCTCGTCGCTCGAGCCGAGCAGCGCGACCATGTTGTGGGCGCCGGGCACGACGATGCGTGTGGTGGCTGGACGTGCGCCCCCACGAGGGCTGCTCTGCTTGGTCACCATCTGTAGTGACCAGTCTAGCCGGGCGGCCACCCCATCGAGCGGCCTCCGAGCACGTGGACGTGAGCGTGGAACACCGTCTGGTGACCGTCCCGGCCGGTGTTTGCGACCAGTCGGTAGCCGCTGTCGGCGATGCCCTCGGCCGCAGCCACCTCCGCCGCCAGGGTGAACACGTCGGCGAGCGTCCCGGGCGCCTTCGCCGCCAGCTCCGCGACATTCTCCAAGTGCTCCCGTGGGATCACCAGCGAGTGCTTGGGGGCTACCGGGTTCACGTCCCGGAAGGCCACGGCCCCGGCGTTTTCGGCGACGATGTCCGCCGGGATCTCGCCGGCGACGATGCGGCAGAACAGGCAGTCGGACATGCGGCGAGCCTAAGCCCGGCGCGCCGGTAAACCGCCCCTAGCCCTGGGGCGTCGTACCGTCGTGACGCAGAGTGTCATCAGCGACCGGAGAGGACGGTTCGTGGACACCGTCGGCCAGGTGGACACGAGGCGCGACGCCGACGAGGCGCTCGTCGCGCTCTATACCGCCCACTATCGCTCGCTGGTGCGCATGGCCGCCCTGCTGCTGCATGACACGGCCGCGGCCGAGGACGTTGTTCAGGACGCCTTCGTGGCGATGCACGGCTCCTGGCGGCGGATCCGGGACACCGACAAGGCACTCGCCTACCTGCGGCAGGCCGTCATCAACCGCGCCCGGTCGCGGCTGCGTCACCTCAAAGTGGTGGAGCGCAAGACGCCACCGCCGCTGCCGGAGTCCGCACAGGTTCACGGTGCCTACGTCCCGAGCGCCGAACACGGCGCCCTTCATGCGCTCGAGCGCCAACACGTCCTGGCTGCGTTGCGTGGCCTCCCCCATCGCCAGCGCGAAGTGCTGGTGCTCCGCTATTACGCCGACATGTCCGAGGCGCAGATCGCGGACACGATGGGGATCAGCCCAGGTGCGGTGAAGAGCCACGCCTCGCGGGGCATCGCCGCCCTGCGCGAATCGATGGAGTCTCCCTCATGAGCCCCGACGACCGGTACGACGACTTCGACGAGCTGCTGCGCAGCGCGTTGCGGGACGAGGCCGACACCGTCACGCCTGCCGGCGACGGTCTGGCCCGGATCCAGCAGCGAGTCCAGAACCGCGGCGCGCGGTCGCGGTGGTTGCGGCCGACCCTCGCCCTGGGGTCTGCTGCCATCCTTGCCGGCGTCGGCGTCGGCGCCGCCATCTTCGTCAACAACTCCGGCGACGACACGGTGTCGGTCGGTCATGGCAGCCCGTCACCGGAACCGAGCGACACGGCGGCAACTGCGCCGATCACACTTTCTGAGTTCCCGACCCAGGCGATCTTCCCGTTCACGGACGCGACCGCCGAGCAGGGCTGGGAGCAGGACTACGCCAACGGCGGTACGACGTGGGAGGCCGACCCGACCCAGGTCGCGACCCACTGGGTGCAGGACTTCCTCGACCAACCGAGCATCGACCGAGTCATCAGCACGAGTGACGACGGCAGCGACAAGCTCGTCACTCTGGGGCGCATGCTTAACGCCGAAGGACACAACCTGTTCAAGGTGACCACTGTCCATCTGACCAAGTACGCCAACGCCTGGATCGTCACGTCCGCCAGTGATCCCAACGGCTTCATGAGCATCACGTCACCAGCACCTGGCGGCATGATCGTGACGCCGGTGACGGTCACTGGACCCGGCTTCGGCGTCGACGAGGCTGTCAAGCTCGACGTCCGCGACGCGACGTCGACCACGAGCTACGGCACGGCGACG